>JBLJBS010000194.1:0-23991 GCA_047637695.1 Aquamicrobium sp.
CCTCGGCGCTCGGCGGCACGCTCGAGCTCGGCCGCACCGGCGCGCTGTCGACCGGGATCATTCTGGCAATCCTGGTGCTCGCCCTCGTGCTGATCGCCGGCATCGTGTTCTTCGAGCGGGCGCAGCGTCGCCTGCTGATCCAGTATCCGAAGCGCCAGGTCGGCAACCGGATGTTCCAGGGCGATACCTCGCATCTGCCGCTGAAGCTCAACACCGCCGGCGTCATTCCGCCGATCTTCGCGTCATCGCTGCTGCTTCTGCCGGCGACGCTCGCCGGCTTCTCCGACACCACGACGCTGCCGGCATGGGCCAGCTCGGTTCTGGCCACGCTGGGCCATGGCCAGCCGCTCTACATGCTGCTCTATGGCGCGATGATCGTCTTCTTCGCCTTCTTCTACACGGCGATCGTCTTCAATCCCAAGGACACGGCCGACCAGCTGAAGAAGCATTCGGGCTTCATTCCGGGCTATCGCCCCGGCGAACGCACCGCCGAATATATCGACTACGTGCTGACGCGCGTCACCGTCATCGGCGCGCTCTATCTCGTGGTCGTCTGCCTCATCCCCGAATTCCTGATTTCGGCGACGGGCGTTCCTTTCTATCTCGGCGGAACCTCGCTGCTCATCGTTGTCAGCGTCACGCTGGATACGGTCGCGCAGGTTCAGGGACACCTGATCGCGCACCAGTATGAGGGGCTGATCAAGAAATCCAAGCTGCGTGGAGGGAAGAGGGGACGATGAGGCTTATACTGCTCGGGCCGCCCGGGGCGGGGAAGGGGACGCAGGCCCAGAGACTGGTCGAGAAGCACGACATTCCGCAGCTGTCGACGGGAGACATGCTGCGCGCCGCGGTGCAGGCACAGACCGAGGTCGGCAAGCGGGCCAAGGCGGTGATGGACGCCGGTGAACTCGTCTCCGACGAGATCGTCAACGCCATCGTCGCGGACCGCATCGACCAGGCCGATTGCGCCAACGGTTTCATTCTCGACGGCTACCCCCGCACGCTGGCGCAGGCCGATGAGGTCGAGGCAATGCTCGGCCAGCGCAATCTCTCGCTCGATGCGGTGATCGAGCTGGTCGTCGACGACAAGGCGCTGGTGGGGCGTATCGTGCGTCGCGCCGAGGAAGCCAAGGCGGCCGGCCAGCCGGTGCGCAAGGACGACAATCCGCAGGTGTTCGAGGAGCGGCTGCGCGAGTATTACAAGAAGACCGCGCCGCTGATCGGCTACTATCATGCCAAGGGCATGCTGAAGGGTGTCGACGGCATGGCGCCGATCGATGACGTGACCAGGCAGATCGACGCGCTGATCGCCTGAGCGGCGACACCGCAGCGGCATTCGCCGAAGCGAAAGAGGGCGGAGGTGTTGACTTCCGTCCTTTTCGGGATTATGCGGTCGCGTCTTCCATTCAGGCACAGAGCCGCCGGCCCGCCCGGGTCGCGCGGCTGCTTTGACAGGAACCCCGCAAGGGCCGGCCTCCACCGGACGCGGGACAACGAGAAATGCCGGACAAGATGCCGGCCGACATGGAGAAGAGAGAAATGGCCCGTATAGCCGGCGTCAATATTCCGACCAACAAGCGCGTCATCATCGCGCTGCAGTACATCCACGGCATCGGACCGAAGTTCGCCGCCGAGATCGTCGAGAAGGTCGGCATTCCGCTCGACCGCCGCGTCAACCAGCTGACCGACTCCGAAGTGCTGCAGATTCGCGAAGCCATCGACCGCGACTATCAGGTCGAAGGCGACCTTCGTCGCGAAGTGTCGATGAACATCAAGCGCCTGATGGATCTCGGTTGCTACCGCGGCCTGCGTCATCGCCGCTCGCTGCCGGTTCGCGGCCAGCGCACCCATACCAATGCCCGCACCCGCAAGGGGCCTGCCAAGGCCATCGCCGGCAAGAAGAAGTAATATTTGCAGGAATCTGGCTGGCGGCCGGCTTTTGCCGAGTGCCGTCAGCCAAGGTGTAGCCGCTGGCGTTACGGCGGCGTCGATATCGAACGGAAGGACTACCAATGGCCAAGGAAGCAGCACGCGTCCGTCGTCGCGAGCGCAAGAATATCTCGACGGGCGTCGCGCACGTCAACTCGACCTTCAACAACACGATGATCACCATCACCGACGCGCAGGGCAATGCGATTGCCTGGTCGTCCGCCGGTGCGCAGGGGTTCAAGGGGTCGCGCAAGTCGACGCCGTTCGCGGCGCAGATGGCGGCCGAGGACTGCGCCAAGAAGGCGCAGGAGCACGGCATGCGCACGCTCGAGGTCGAGGTTTGCGGCCCCGGTTCGGGCCGTGAGTCGGCGCTGCGCGCGCTCCAGGCTGCGGGCTTCACCATCACGTCGATCCGCGACGTGACGCCGATCCCGCACAATGGCTGCCGCCCGCGCAAGAAGCGCCGCGTCTGACCATCACGAACAGGCCGGATGAGCGCGCTGATTGCTAAAATCGGTCCGCTCCTCTCCGGGTTCCCGGTTTTGCCTGCCACGATTGGATGGTGGCGGGAAACGGAAGGAAAGCCCCGATGATCCAGAAAAACTGGCAGGAACTGATTAAGCCCAACAAGGTCGAGTTCTCCTCGAAGGGCAAGACGCTGACCACGCTCGTCGCCGAGCCGCTGGAGCGCGGCTATGGCCTGACGCTCGGCAACGCGCTGCGCCGCGTGCTTCTGTCGTCGCTGCGCGGCGCCGCCGTGACGGCGGTGCAGATCGACGGCGTCCTGCATGAATTCTCCTCGATCGCCGGCGTGCGCGAGGATGTCACCGACATCGTGCTCAACATCAAGGAAATCGCCATCCGCATGGAAGGCGACGGCCCGAAGCGCATGGTCGTGCGTAAGCAGGGTCCGGGCGTGGTCACTGCCGGCGACATCCAGACCGTGGGCGACGTCGAGATCCTCAATCCCGACCACGTCATCTGCACGCTGGACGAGGGTGCGGAAATCCGCATGGAATTCACGGTCGACACCGGCAAGGGCTATGTCCCGGCCGAGCGCAACCGTGCCGAGGATGCCCCGATCGGGCTGATTCCGGTCGACAGCCTCTATTCGCCGGTCAAGAAGGTCTCCTACAAGGTCGAGAACACCCGCGAGGGCCAGGTTCTCGACTACGACAAGCTGACCATGTCGATCGAGACCAACGGCGCCGTCTCCGGCGAGGACGCGGTGGCGTTCGCCGCGCGCATCCTTCAGGACCAGCTCGGCCTGTTCGTCAATTTCGACGAGCCGCAGAAGGAAGTCGCGTCCGAGATGGTCGCCGAGCTCGCCTTCAACCCGGCGCTGCTCAAGAAGGTCGACGAGCTGGAGCTTTCGGTCCGTTCGGCCAACTGCCTGAAGAACGACAACATCGTCTATATCGGCGACCTGATCCAGAAGACGGAAGCCGAGATGCTGCGGACGCCGAATTTCGGCCGCAAGTCGCTGAACGAGATCAAGGAAGTTCTGGCCGCCATGGGCCTTCACCTCGGCATGGAGGTGCAGGACTGGCCGCCGGAGAACATCGAAGACCTCGCCAAGCGCTACGAAGACCAGTATTGAGCATGATCGCCGGGGGCGGGCGGCTCCCGGCTCCGGTCATGCGGCACAGGAACTGAGGCCCGGGGCCTCGAATTGAACCGAAGGAGAAGGCCATGCGCCACGGAAAATCCGGACGCCGGCTCGGCCGCACCGTCAGCCACCGCAAAGCGCTGTTCACGAACATGTCGGCTTCGCTGATCGTGCACGAGCAGATCACCACCACGCTGCCCAAGGCCAAGGAACTGCGGCCGATCGTCGAGAAGCTCGTCACGCTCGGCAAGCGCGGCGACCTGCACGCCCGCCGTCAGGCGATCGCGGCGACCGGGTCGGAAGACGCCGTCAAGCGCCTGTTCGACATCATCGCCCCGCGTTACGCCACCCGCAATGGCGGCTACCTGCGCATCATGAAGGCGGGCTTCCGTCATGGCGACAACGCGCCGATGGCGGTTATCGAGTTCGTCGAGCGCGACGTCTCGGCCAAGGGTGCTGCCGATCGTGCCCGTCACGAAGCGGAAGTCGCCGCGAGCGAATCCGAAGCGGCCTGATCGCCGTTTCACCCGCGAGACCGGCCCCGACAGGTTCAGGGCCGGATCGCTTAAAAAACGGGAAGGGGCCGCGCGGCCCCTTTTTGCTTTTGACGAACGGGGCGAAAAAATCGCCCGTGAAATCATATGAAGTCGGTCCGGCGCGACTGTCGCCTTTTATTTTGCACATTCCCTGCGAAAATGGCGTGACTTCGTAAAATGCGGGGATTCTCCATGCGCCGTTTCGTTCTTGCTCCTGTCGTTCTGTCGCTCGCCCTTGCCTTGTGCCTGCCGGCCTCGGCACAGGATGCCGGCGGCAAGGGGCTCGCTGATGCGTTGAGCGATCTGCTTCGCGGCGAGGATTCGGCCGAGGCTCCGGCACGGCGGGTTCCGTTCGGGCAAAGCGAGATGCAGCTGTCGTTCGCGCCTCTGGTGCGGGCGGTTTCGCCGGCAGTCGTCAACGTCTATGCGTCGCAGCAGGTCGTCGCGCGCTCGCCCTTCGCCGGCGACCCGTTCTTCGAGCAGTTCTTCGGCCGCAGGCAGATGCCGCCGCGTGTGCAATCCTCGCTCGGCTCCGGCGTGCTGGTCGATCCCAGCGGTTATGTGGTGACCAACCATCATGTCATCCGCGACGCCGACGAGGTGCGTGTGGCGACATCCGACGGGCGTGAATTCCAGAGCACCATCTTGCTCAAGGACGAGTCGCTCGACCTTGCCGTGCTAAAGATCGAGGGGGCGGAACCGTTCCCGGTGGCTTCGCTCGGCGATTCGGATGCGCTCGAGGTCGGCGATCTCGTGCTCGCCATGGGCAATCCATTCGGCGTCGGCCAGACCACTACCAGCGGCATCGTTTCGGGCCTCGCCCGCACCCATATCGGCGTCAGTGATTTCGGCTTCTTCATCCAGACCGACGCGGCGATCAACCCCGGCAATTCCGGCGGCGCGCTGGTTTCCATGGCCGGAGAGGTGATCGGCATCAACACCGCCATCTTCTCGCGCTCGGGTGGTTCTATCGGCATCGGCTTTGCCATTCCGTCGAACATCGTGCGCGCCGTGGTCGAGGCGGCGCGAGGCGGCCTCGATTATTTCGAGAGGCCCTTTGTCGGTGCGACCTTCGAAACGGTCGATGCGACAATGGCCGAGGCCCTCGGCATGACGCGGCCGCAGGGCGCGCTGGTGCGCGCCGTCACGCCGGAGGGGCCGGCCGACAAGGGCGGCCTGCGCCCCGGCGATGTGGTCATCGCGCTGAATGGCGCGGCAATCGAGCACCCGGACGCGCTGGGCTACCGGCTGGCCACCGCCGCCATCGGCAGCCAAGCCAGGCTGACCGTCTACAGCCAGGGGCGCGAGCGCGAGATCGACGTCGAACTGATCCGGGCGCCGGAGGGTGCCTCTACCGCTGAAATCATCATCGACGGACGCAGCCCGTTTGCGGGTGCAAAGGTGGCCGAGCTTTCGCCGCGCCTTGCCCAGAGGCTTCGTCTTGCCGCGGAAGCCAAGGGGGTGGCGATCGTCGAGGTTCTCGGCAATTCGCCGGCGGCGTCGATGGGCCTGCGTCCGCGCGACATCGTGCGCGAGGTCAATGGCGAGCAGGTCGAAACGCCGGAGGAGTTGCGCGAGATCGCGGCGGGCCAGTCGCGCTGGTGGCGGTTCACCATCGAACGTGACGGCCGCTTGCTCAATCAGGTTCTGCGCTACTGACCATTATGGCTGACCTTTTCGCGCCAACCCCCGATCCTGCCACCGCGGTCGGCCGGCCGCTTGCCGACAGGATGCGGCCGACCTCGCTCGCCCAGGTGGTGGGACAGGAGCACCTGACCGGCCCGGACGGTGCGCTGACGCGGATGATCCGTTCCGGCTCGCTCGGCTCGATGATCTTCTGGGGCCCGCCGGGAACCGGCAAGACCACCGTCGCCCGGCTGCTCGCAGGCGAGACCGGGCTGGCATTCGAGCAGATTTCAGCGATCTTCTCCGGCGTTGCCGATCTGAAGAAAGTGTTCGAAGCTGCACGGCTGCGCCGAAGCTCGGGGCGACAGACGCTGCTGTTCGTCGACGAGATCCATCGTTTCAACCGCGCCCAGCAGGATTCGTTCCTGCCGGTGATGGAAGATGGCACCGTTGTCCTCGTCGGTGCGACGACGGAGAATCCGTCGTTCGAACTGAACGCGGCGCTCTTGTCGCGGGCGCGTGTGCTGGTGTTCAAGCCGTTGCCGCCGGAAAGCATCGCAGCACTTCTGGAACGCGCCGAGGCGCTGGAGGGTAGGGCGCTGCCGCTGACCGAGGAGGCGCGCGGCGTGCTGATCCGCATGGCCGATGGCGACGGTCGCGCCTCGCTGACGCTCGCCGAGGAAGTCTGGCGCGCCGCCGGCGCCGGCGAGACCTTCGACGCCGAGGGCCTGCAGGACATCGTCCAGCGTCGCGCCCCGATCTACGACAAGGGCCAGGACGGCCATTACAACCTGATTTCGGCGCTGCACAAATCGGTGCGCGGCTCCGATCCGGATGCCGCGCTCTATTATCTCTCTCGCATGTTCGATGCCGGGGAGAACCCGCTGTTCATCGGCCGGCGGCTGGTTCGCATGGCGGTGGAGGATATCGGGCTTGCCGATCCGCAAGCGCTTGTCGTCGCCAACGCGGCCAAGGACGCCTACGACTTCCTGGGCTCGCCCGAGGGAGAACTCGCGCTGGCGCAGGCTTGCGTCTATCTCGCCACCGCGCCGAAATCGAACGCGCTCTATAAAGCGTTCAAGGCAGCGACGCGCAGCGCCAAGGAGCATGGCTCGCTGGCGCCGCCGCGGCATATCCTCAACGCGCCGACCAAGCTGATGAAGTCGGAAGGCTACGGCGATGGGTATCGTTACGATCACGACGAGCCTGACGCCTTTTCCGGCCAGGATTATTTCCCCGAAGCGCTTGGTCGCCAACGTTTCTACAATCCCCCGGATCGCGGTTTCGAGCGCGAGATCAGGAAGCGGCTGGAATGGTGGGCGAAGCTGCGCAAGGAACGTGAAAAAGAATAGGTCGGGGATTAAAGAGAACGAAAGATAAGTGATGCAATGCTCGCCGCATGAGCAAAGCAAAAGCCACGGAAAAACTTCCCAGGGATCCGGCCGATCTGATTGCCCGCAAGACCGGCGACTGGTGGCAGGATGAACGGCGCAATTGCTGCGCCTATTGTGGACGCCAGATGCGAAGACGCAAAGGGCCGAGCCCGGCCTTGACCGGCGCGACGCGGGACCATGTCATTCCTCGTTCTCACAATGGCGGGTTCGTTACGATTCCAAGTTGCCGCGAATGCAATCAGGCCAAAGGCCCGCTTAGCTTGCCGGAATTTCTCAATTCCAATTATTTCTCCGCCGCGCGGTCGGTCAGGCGGCCAAGCCAGTGGACGCTGCGCGATCTTTGGCTTGCCGTTGCGATGGAGGCTGTAATGCGGGCTCGCCACCACGCAGCGAGATGGCCTCAGCCCGAACTGCCAGCTTCCGCCGTTGCGAAGGGGCTGAAGTGAAGAGGCTGAAGTGGACTCATGTTCGGCCCAACAGGTACTGATATGAAAGTCGCATAAGATAGATTATTGAATTTCAATGGGTTAGTGACAGAAACTAACCTTTTGCGCCACACTTCATACGCTGATTTGGGGCAGGGGTGTCAACCCTATTTACGACTTTCGTTTGTTTTAACCGCACCACGGCACGAAGCGTTTTCCGCTTCCTCCAGCCCCGCGCTTTGTTCTCGCCGCTTCGCGGCTGTCTGGCCTCTTTTTGCAAGTGAGATGGTCGCGCGCCTTTACAGACGACTTCCTTGCGTCAGGCTCCCGTGTTGCTAGGGCCAGTTTCGAGTGAGCGCGGTGCGTTTCATTTGGGGATGCGGCCACAGCCGCCACCCTTTCCTTGTGTTTTGCGTGGTGCGTTTCGGCTTCCGCTAGGGCTGTCGCCCTGGCGAGCCTCAACATCGACGGTCGCCGATTCGGTGCGACCGAGAGGGAGAGAGGAGAGACTACAGGCCCCGCGAAACGCTGCGATAGCTTGAGCGTTCTGCTTGCAGCCTTGCGGCTTCCGCCTGTGTTTCCTTTCGCCGGAGCGCTACCGCGTCCGGCCTTATTTTTTCGTGCCATTGAAGATCACCATCCGTATCATAAGAGTACCAGACCCGCTTTCCAGCAACGAAGCTGAAGAAGCAGTTTGCCCCCGCATCGAACTGGACAGGCGTCCCATCGTGCGGCGGCTTGAGCGGGCGAGGGACATGCCCATGCCGCTCAAATTTCGGATCAAGGTCGATGCGATCAAGATACGCATCGAGTTGCTTGCCGAGGTATGCCCAGATAACGGGCGAGCGTGGCGGCTCATCATTGTGAGCCTTGCGCCACCCCTCGACAAAGTAGGCACAGAAGTTTTCCGCCGTCTTGTGACGCATCTGGAATTGCACCGGCCGCGCGCTATCGCGCAGCGTCCTTACCGTCTTACCCCTTGTGCCATGCGGCACACGGGTTACGTCAGGGAACGAGTAGAACAGATGCTGCGGTGATATACCCGCATCAACATAACGCTGCGCAAGCTGGCGGAAATAGGCATCACCAAGCGGCGGTTTTTTCGAAGGCATGGGGCCGAAGCCCTGATGCGAGGCATCTTCCATGTCCTTCTGGAGGTACTTGCAGGCATAGCGGATCGCAGACGCCGACACCTTGTCCCAATAGGACCAACCGTGCGGCCAATGCTTTTCAAGGAAGTTCTCCCGAAGCTTGTGTTCGGGGACCGCGCCTTGCCAGTACAGTACGAT
Source organism: Aquamicrobium sp. (assembly GCA_047637695.1). Taxonomy (GTDB): domain Bacteria; phylum Pseudomonadota; class Alphaproteobacteria; order Rhizobiales; family Rhizobiaceae; genus Aerobium. The sequence goes on from JBLJBS010000194.1 coordinate 8,809, forward strand.
GTGCCAGTGCGCCCGGCCTTTCTTCGAGCCGTATTCGCCAACGGCGAAATATCGGACAGGGAAGCCATCCGCACGAAGGTGTTTAAGGTACTTTTGGACATCGGAGTAGGTAAGAACCGACGCCCGCAGATGGTCGATACTGCCATAAATGGCGTCCGAACCGTAGGTTAGCGTCACGACATGGCATGCGGTCGCGGTTTTACTTTCGGCAATGTTGCGACCGACCCAGTCGTCAACTTTGCGCTCGCGACATTGCCAGCATTCGCGACAGGCGACGAAACCAACATCAGAGATTTTCACAGGATTGGTACACATTGCTTGTCCATCCGGCCGGGCCGACCTACGGCCCTTGATGATTAGAGCGGCCGACCCGGCCTATTCGTGGTCGCCTGTCACTAAATGCACATTTGACCAAGGGGAGAGTGCGCCGCTCGCGCCGTCGATTACTTAGTTAATCTCCGGGCGAGCGAGATCAGCCCGGAAAGTTACCTTTCCGGCCTGATCCGTTGTTTATATGAGGGGAGGCTAGTCTAGCGGGACGGCTTGCCGTCCCAATCCTCGCCATCTGCATGCTGATCGCGCACAGCGCGCCAGTCAGAGAGTTCCCAATGGGCAGGGTCGTAGAACGACCAATCCCCGCCCCACGTCACCTTGAGACCAAGGGACGCGGCCAACTCTTTGCCAAGATGGCCGAGGACTTCCCATTGCCGCCGTGACAGGGACCAGCCCTTGGTGCCGTGGATGACATCGACGGCGCAGCCGTAGTTGTGCGGGCTTTCGCCCGCACGTGCTTTGCTACGACCCGCCAAGAACAGGTTGTTTTGTTCATGCGATGTCCTGATCACGCAATGCGCGAACAGAGGCACCCCCATCTTGCGCGCTCGCTTGATAAGCTTGCGCTCAAATTCGAGGATGCGGGGATCGGCACCGATCCGATCCGCGCGGCCCTGCTGGTCGCCGTAGCGCTGCGAAAAGCAGAACTCCCGATCGACAAGGCCGCGCAGTTCGTCGGCGTAGCTCCTACTGACTGCCTCCGGCAGGAGCGACACCGATGCCGGCCGTTCCTGATCCGTCGCCCGGCTGTCCGCCGCCGTCCGCGCTTCCGGGCGCTTCGCCGGGTTGCGGTGCAACTGGCTCCGGTTGCGGTACTTCCCCGCCAACAGGTCCCGTATTTGCTCCCGGAGCGTTGGATTTGACGATTTCTGCCGGTCGACCATTTTCTTCCTCTTGCCTGCGCCGTTCGAGAGCGGCTTCGAACTCCGATGCCTGCGCAGCCAGCCGCCGTTCAACGTTGGCCTGCATGCGGTACATCATTTCTTCGAGTTCGGGATTGCGGTGGCGCCGGTTGGCGATCTTGGTGAAAATCACCGGATCGACGACCTCGACATAAGTCGGCTCATCGTCCGCTGTCTGATACCAGACCTGCGCGCCGTCTTTCGCGACGACAATCAGGCCGATATTGCCTTCCGCCGTGAATTCGACGGTAGTCACGCCAGCCGGCGCGACCGCGACAAGCTGTTGATCTTCGACACCATCGAACACGCGATAGAGCGCGGTTTCGTACTCGCAGTTGAGATTGAGCCGAATCCGGCGCTCGCCGTACTCCCGGCCCGCGAGAACCAGCGCGGAAGCCCCGAAGGGCTTCCAGCGCGAGAGACTTCCAAGCTTGATCGTCATGGTCAGACGGCCTTTTCAATGCGGTCCTGCGGCGCGACCGCAAGGACACGTTCATAATCGTCCGTCGCCTCGACCAGATGGCCGCCGAAGACGGTGTTTCCTTCGATGAACACTTCGCCCTGGGTGACGACTTCGAACGGGTCTTGGTTCGTCACGACAAACGGCTTCGTGTGAATGTTGGTACACAAATAGAAATCCGTCGAAAGCGTCGGGTCTTTCGTCTCGACAGCCCAAATGCGCTGGCGATCTTCGTCGAATCCGGCGTCGACTTTCGGGCGGTAGAACCGCCCGCCGATGCGCGGAATATTGACATTCCAGCGCCCATTCAGAGGCTCATAGCCGAACGTATTGTTCGGCGCGGCATGATCGACATCGACCCTTCCGCACTTGACGATATCGACCTTTTCCGGGTCGAGCGTGTCCCGAAGGTACTGCGGCAGCTGCTCGACATTCGTCGTATGGAGGAAGGGGTCTTCCTGCCGCTCAAACAGCTGGTCTGGCGTGATTTCGGCAACGATCATGATAACGCCGCCGACGCCGATGCGTGGAACCTGAATTGACATGTCGAGGAACGTCGCGCCGTTGACGACGCTTTCGGTCAGGTTGGCACCGTCTGATGCATAGCGCTTCGCCATGCCGAAAACCGTGGTTTTGTCGGCGAGCAGCATCGGCTGCTTGAACGCCTGTTCGGGGATCGAAATGCCGTCCATCAGCAAATTGATGATATGATCGTCATGCGCATTGTACTGCTGACGCAGCTTCGCGAACGCCTGCGTCTTGCGCGCCATTTCGATATTCGAAAGCGAAACGGTAATGCCGTTGGCATTCAACTCGGCAAAAACATCAGGGTACGGTGCGCCCCTAACCAGACGCGCGCCGAGCACCATTTCACCGTTCCAGTTGTTGAACGCCTGCCCGGCCGGAAACCCTTTAGACGTGCCATCCGATGAACGAATGTCCTTGCCCGTGGCCGCTGCCGTTGCGCTTTCGGTAAAACCGATGCCGGAAACCGGCATACGGGCATCAGCGACATTCAACGGCACTTCCCCATCGATAACCGCCTGATCGAAGTCGGGTACAATGTGCTTGAACATATCGTGCGACCAGAAGGCCGGAGCCAGGTCCGTTTCAAGCCGGCTACGCAGCTGCAAATCGGGCGAACGGTTCTTGGCTCGGAAATTCCAGATCGCGTTGTAGGCCTCAAGATAGGACGTATTGACCAGCTGGTCAGTACGGCCATGGAGACCGAGATACTCATAGACCTTGTTCGCGCCATGCGCGCCAAAGGCCGCCGTCTCGATGTAAGGCAGGGGCGGAATGCCTTCAACGAGCGACTTGCCCTCATAGGACAGGTTGAGGGTGTCCATGGACCCCATGAAGCGCTCAAGCGCCAGCATAGGCACAAGATACGCCATGACGCGAACGTTAATCGCGTTCATGAGCACTTCCGCCGTTTCCATACTTTCGAAGCTGAAACGGAGTCGGCCAGAGCGGACAGCGTCCTCGCGCAGCAGCGGGAAGGCCGCAATCGGGACCATCTTGCCAGCGGGCAGCGACGTGATGCCACGAGCCGACTGCCGACGCATCGTGCGCGGCGTGGCGAGAGGCGCGGTATTCATCCGCGCTTTGTTGAATGAGTTAGGTGCGTTCACTTCTTGCTTCCTTTCCTGAAGCGTTGCAGAAACTTGCGGAGTTTCGCCCGACGCCGCGCACACGCGCCGCAGGGCTTTTTGAGAGAGGGATTGGTCATGGTGCGTTTTACGCTGAACATCATCGCGTTCGCGTTCCTCGCCTGCCTGATGATGTTCGGGTTCATGACCTGCATGGCGATCACCGCCACCAGCTAGTGGCGTTTCGCCGTAGCGCCGGCAAAACAGTAGCGGGCTCCCCGCTCTTTCGAGCGTCATCCGCCCACCGTTTGAAGTTGCCGTATGCGTCCTGATAGAAGTTCGCGACACCAAAGACGTTCGACAACACGTCCCCGTATCGCTCCTCTGCTGCCGCTGCGTCCGGCATCTTCGTATCGATAGTTAGGCCGGTACTCTGACCATACGGATTAGTCAGCGTCGGGGTCTCAACAGTCGGCGTCATTGCATGCCCTGCCGATGCCGGCAGCGGCGCGCTGGATGCTGATAGTTGCCCGGCGCGACCAGACGGACGGCCCTCAAACGTGCCGCCGTAGGTTCCGGGGGTATGGAACCCACCCGGCATTGCCGGGAAGATCGCGCCCGACTGTGCGTCGAGATTGCGCACTTGAGCATCCAAGAGCGCGTAAGTTTTCTCCCGCATCTTGTCTGCATGCGGGTCGAAGGTTTCGAGGAACTTGCCGACACCGTCGGCAAGGCCCTGTCCGATAACGTTGGACAGGGGAGCGGCTGCGGTCGTGGACGTTGTGAACCCCGCCGCGCCGCCATTGCGGAGAGCGGTGAGGGGATTGAACCCCGCCGCTTCCGCATTGCGCACCATCGACACATAATCGACGGTGTTGCTCGTGGACTGCTTTTTGCGGCCAAAGAGACCGCCGAGCAGTGTTGAGCCGATCGAGCCGATTGCACCCCAAATCGACATCAGGCGTCGTCTTTCGCGTTAATCCGCGCGAAGACAAGATCGCACGAAACGAGGACGACAGCGCCGAGCGCCGCGACGAACTGCTGAACCAGTTCGCCATTCCAGCCGTCAGCGACCAGCCAGACCGCCATGGCGGTTCCGAGCCGTTCCGAGAGGGGCCGGACGAGGTTGCGAATAAGGGTTGATTTCAAAGCCTTTCTCCACGTATTGCGCGGTTAAGTCATTGAAATCCCTACACTTTATGCGAAAGTCGCATAAGATAGATTATGGAACTAACCCATCAATGAGTTTGTCGGTAAAGCCCATGGACACGGCGTTTGCCGGCGCAGACTGCATCCGCATTTGTCCGTTCGGCTCGAATGGGTTACCGGTAATTGCTGACTTCGTGAATCATCGTATGCCGAGCCTCGGATGACAAAAGTTCCACCCATGACCGATCTGCCCGCATTGCCGTGGGACAATCCCCGGTTCCGCAACTGGATCGCGCTGGTGCGCGCCGAACGCGCGGTGGTGCGTGAACTGACCAAGGCGCTGGCGCCGCTCGATCTGAAGATCGGCCAGCTCGATGTACTGATGAACATCTACCGCCATCCGGGGTCGTCCCAGCACGAGATCGCGCGAAAGCTGCTGGTCGGCCGCTCATCGATCACCATGCTGGCGCCACAGCTTGAAACTCAGGGCCTGATCCGTCGTGAAAGCGACGCGAACGACAAACGTATCATGCGCCTTCATCTGACGGACGAAGGCGAAACGCGGCTGATGGCGGCGCTGAAGCTCTATTGCGGCATTCTCGACCGCGTGATGGCGCAATCGACGGTGGCGCAGTGCGACGCCATGGGCGAACAGATGCGCCGTATCGAAGCGATGTTGGGCCGCGACGAATAGCGCAGATGCCTGCCTATCGTGCCGGCGTCCGCCGCTCGCGCGACATGCCTTTCTGAGCCAGCTCGTCGAGATAGGACTGCCAGCGCTCGTTCTTTTCACGGCCCAGCGTGATGAAGTAGGCCCAGGTGAAGATGCCGCTGTCGTGGAAATCGTCGAAGACGATCCGGACGGCATAGTTTCCCACCGGTTCGATCCGGGCGATGGCAACATCCTTCTTGCCCGGCACGGTCACACGCTGCTCGGGAGAATGGCCCTGCACCTCGGCCGAGGGTGACAGAACGCGCAGCAGCTCGGCCGTGAACTCGAACGTGCCCTCGTCTGGGAAAGCCACGGAAAGCAGCCTGCGTTCCTTCGATACGCGCAGTTCACTCGGAGCGGTCATTGTGGATTTGCTTCCGGTTTTCCGGCTAATCAGGCGGCGTCGGCGGCCGCGCGCGCCTCGGCCAGCGCTTTCAGATCTGCCGGCTTCAGCTCCACCGACTCGCCGCAGCCGCAGGCCGATGACTGGTTGGGATTGCGGAAGGTGAAGCCGGTGCGCAACTTGGTCGTTTCGAAGTCCATTTCCGTGCCGAGCAGGAACAGAACCGCCGCCGGCGCGATCCAGACATGCGCACCCTCGTGCTCGATGTAATCCTCCCCGGCAACGGCTTGCGTCACCAGATCGATCGTATATTCCATGCCGGCGCAACCGCCCTTCTTGACCCCGACGCGAATGCCTCTGGCGTTGTCGCGGGTCGCCATGATCTCGCGCACGCGGGCGGCAGCCGCGTCGGTCATCGTCATCACCTGGAACCTGCTCATCGCTTTCTCCAAAAGCCGCCGGGTAAAGGCCGGCGTCATGGTTGTTCCCGTTCTCCGAAGATGGGCCCGATCTCGTTCCGGTGCAAGCTGTACTTCGAAAGCCGTCAGTACCAGCCGACGGCGACCTGCGCCTCTTCCGACATCCGGTCCGGCGTCCAAGGCGGATCGAAGGTCATCTTGACGGCGACACCCGAGACGCCCTCGACTGCGCCGACCGCGTTCTCGACCCAGCCCGGCATTTCGCCGGCGACAGGGCAACCCGGAGCGGTCAGCGTCATGTCGATCTTGACCGAGCGGTCGTCCTCGATGTCGATTCGGTAAATCAGCCCAAGCTCATATATGTCGGCCGGAATCTCGGGGTCGTAGACCGTCTTCAGCGCGCCGATGATGTCGTCGGTCAGCCGCGCCAGTTCGTCCTGCGGGATCGCGGAGGCGGAGAAAACCGAATCTGCGGGGGCGTCGGCGTGGCTGTCGTTGCTGGCGGGTTCGTCCATCGTCGTCATCCGAAAAATCCTCGCGCCTTTTCCAGCGCCTCAGCCAGAACATCGATCTCGGCCTTGGTATTGTACATCCCGAACGAGGCGCGACAGGTCGAGGTAACGCCGAAACGCTTGAGCAGCGGCTGCGCGCAATGGGTGCCGGCGCGCACCGCGACGCCCGAGCGGTCGATCAGCATCGACACGTCATGCGCGTGGATGCCCTCCAACTCGAAGGAGATGATGGCGCCCTTCCCCGGCGCGTTGCCGAAGATGCGCAGCGAATTGATGCGTGCGAGCCGCTCATGGGCATAGGCCGTCAGTTCCGCCTCATGCGCGGCGATGCGCTCACGGCCGATGCGCTGCATATATTCCAGCGCAGCGCCCAGACCGATCGCCTGGACGATCGGCGGCGTGCCGGCCTCGAAGCGATGCGGCGGTTCGTTGTAGGTCACGGTTTCCTCGGTCACCGTCTCGATCATCTCGCCCCCGCCCTCGAAGGGCCGCATCCCGGCAAGACGCTCCTTCTTGCCGTAAAGAACGCCGATTCCCGAAGGGCCGTAGACCTTGTGGCCGGTGAACACATACCAGTCGCAATCGAGATCGCGCACGTCGACGGGCATGTGCACCGCCGCCTGGCTGCCATCGACCAGAACCGGGATGCCGCGCGCATGGGCGATACGGACGATCTCCTTGATCGGCGTCACCGTGCCGAGCATATTCGACATGTGGGTGACGGCGACAAGCTTTGTCTTCTCCGTCAGATGCTTTTCGAATTCCTCGATGTGGAACACGCCGTCATCGTCCACCGGCGCGAAAACCAGCTTGGCGCCCTGCCGCTCGCGGATGAAGTGCCATGGCACGATGTTGGAGTGATGCTCCATGATCGACAGGACGATCTCGTCGCCTTCGCCGATGTTGGGCATGCCCCAGCCATAGGCCACCGCGTTGATCGAGGCCGTTGCCGAGCGGGTGAAGACGATCTCATCGGTGCTTTCGGCGTTCAAGAAGCCGCGTACCGTCGCGCGCGCCCGCTCATAGGCATCCGTCGCGGCATTCGACAGGAAATGCAGGCCGCGATGGACGTTGGCATATTCATTGGAATAGGCATGCGTGACCGCCTCGATCATCGCTTTCGGCTTCTGCGCCGATGCGCCGTTGTCGAGATAGACGAGCGGCTTGCCATAGACGGTGCGCGACAGGATCGGGAAATCCCGACGCACCGCCTCGACGTCATAGGCGGGATGTTCGACGATCTGGTCCATCCGCGCCACCAATCATCCGTTCGTGGCGAACCACTGGTCGAGCTTTTCTTCCAGCGCCGCAACCAGCGTCTCGTCTTCCAGTTCCTCGACGATTTCGGCCAGGAATGCCTTGATCAGCAGGCTGCGCGCCTGCCTGTCGGGCACGCCGCGCGCCTTCAGGTAGAACAGATGGTCGCGATCGATCTCGGTCACCGTCGCGCCATGGCCGCAGGCGACGTCGTCGGCGAAAATCTCAAGCTCGGGCTTGGTCGAGAATTCGGCGTCATCGGACAATAGCAACGTGTTGCAGGCCATGCGCGCATCGGTCTTCTGCGCGATCTGCGCCACCCGGATCTGACCCTGGAACACGCCATGCGCCCTGTCGGTCGCGACGTTGCGGACGATCTCGGTTGAAGTCGTGTGCGGGGCGGAATGGTCGAGCACCATGGTCACGTCGCAATGGGTGTCGCCGCCGAGAAGGTTGATGCCGCGAAGCTGGAAATCCGACCCCTCCCCGGCTGCGTCGACACGCACTTCCTGACGGACGAGCTTCGCCCCGGCGTTCATGATGAACAGGGTCAGCTTGGCATTCTTGCCCAGAACGGCGTTGAACTGACCGAGAAAGGTCGCGCCTTCCGCCTGTTCCTGAACGATGACCCACAGCACTTCGGCATCGTCGCCGAGTTCGAGCGTCGAGACCGAACTGACGAGCGCAGGGCCGGAGCCGGTCTGGCGCTCAATGATGGTCGCCCTGGCGCCGGAGCCGACGGTGACGGGAAAACGCACATGCGCCTGGCCGCCGGCCTGAAGGTTCTGCAATTCGATGGGGGTGGAAATCCCGGCATTGTCGGCAATGGAAAGCCCGAACCCATCCGCGGCGAAGGCGGCGCTGATCGCGCCGATGGCGTCGTCACGGTCGGCGGGCGCCATCGCTGCGCGGAGATCACCAGCAGTCAGCAGCGCGCTGAACGGCGTGATCTCGACGCCTTCGATCCGCGGCGCGGCCGTGGACAAGCCATTGGCGACGCGCAGGACGGTCGCGCCCTCGATCAGGGCGCGCGGCGCTTCCGGCTTTGCCGTCGGGTCGAAAGCGGGCACCGAAGCGAGAAGCCGGCGCAGATCGGTATAATGCCAGGCTTCGATGCGGCGGGTGGGAAATCCCGCCTTCAGGTGCTCGACGGCATTGTCGCGGGCGAGCGCCACCGTGGCATCGCCCGGCAGTTCCGAAACACGTTCCGCGAACGCCTCGACCAGCGCGGTCTCGGCCGGCGTCAGCACCGGGGCAGAATGGACGTTCATTTCGTTCTCCCTCAGGCCGCCTCGCCGATCACGCCGGCATAGCCCTCGCGTTCGAGATCGAGCGCCAGGCTCTTGTCGCCCGACTTGATGACCTGACCCTTGTAGAGCACGTGGACGCTGTCCGGCACGATGTGCTCCAGCAGGCGCTGGTAGTGGGTGATGACCAGGAAGGCGCGGTCGGGCGAGCGCAGTGCGTTGACGCCATCGGAGACGATCTTGAGCGCGTCGATGTCGAGGCCGGAATCGGTTTCGTCGAGCACGCAGAGCTGCGGCTGCAACAGCTTCATCTGAAGGATTTCGGCGCGCTTCTTCTCGCCGCCGGAGAAGCCGACGTTCAGCGGCCGCTTCAGCATGTTCATGTCGATGCTGAGAGAGGCGGCAGCCTCCTTCACGCGCTTGAGGAATTCGGGAATCTTAAGTTCTTCCTCGCCCCGCGCCTTGCGCTGCGAGTTCATCGCCACCTTGAGGAATTCCATCGTCGGCACGCCGGGTATTTCCATGGGATACTGGAAGGCGAGGAAGATGCCGGCGGCGGCGCGCTCGGCCGGGTCCATCTCGAGGATGGATTCGCCATTGTAGAGGATGTCGCCTTCGGTCACCTCATAGTCCTCGCGGCCGGCGAGGATATAGGAGAGCGTCGACTTGCCGGAGCCGTTCGGCCCCATGATCGCGGCGACCTCGCCCTTGTTGACGGTGAGGTTCAGCCCACGAATGATCTCGGTGCCGTCTTCGGCGATGCGGGCGTGCAGGTTTCTGATTTCAAGCATGATTGTCGTTCCTGAATTATCTGTCCGGCCTCAGCCGACCGAGCCTTCCAGCGAGATGCCGATCAGCTTCTGGGCTTCCACGGCGAACTCCATCGGCAGTTCCTGGATGACTTCCTTGACGAAGCCGTTGACGATCAGCGCGATCGCTTCCTCCTCGGGAATGCCGCGCTGCATGACGTAGAACTTCTGGTCGTCGGAAATCTTCGAGGTCGTCGCCTCGTGCTCGATCTGGGCCGACGAGTTCTTCGCCTCGATATAGGGCACGGTGTGCGCGCCGCAGTCGTTGCCGATCAGCAGCGAGTCGCAATTGGTGAAGTTGCGCGCGCCCTCCGCCCGGCGGTGGACCGAGACCTGGCCGCGATAGGTGTTCTGCGAGTTGCCGGCCGAGATGCCCTTGGAGATGATGCGGCTCGACGTGTTCTTGCCGAGATGGATCATCTTGGTGCCGGAATCGATCTGCTGGTGGCCGTTCGACACGGCGATCGAGTAGAACTCGCCCTGCGAGCCGTCGCCGCGCAGGATGCAGGATGGATACTTCCAGGTGATCGCCGAGCCGGTCTCGACCTGCGTCCACGAGATCTTCGAGTTCTTGCCGCGACAGTCGCCGCGCTTGGTCACGAAGTTGTAGATGCCGCCCTTTCCTTCCGCGTCGCCGGGATACCAGTTCTGCACGGTCGAGTATTTTATCTCGGCATCGTCGAGCGCGACCAGCTCGACCACCGCGGCGTGAAGCTGGTTCTCGTCGCGCTGCGGCGCGGTGCAGCCTTCGAGATAGGAGACGTAGGCCCCCTCCTCGGCGATGATCAGCGTGCGCTCGAACTGGCCGGTGTTCTTCTCGTTGATGCGGAAATAGGTCGACAGCTCCATCGGGCAGCGGACGCCCTTCGGCACGAATACGAACGAGCCGTCGGTGAACACCGCCGAGTTCAGCGTCGCGTAATAATTGTCCGTGGTCGGCACCACGGAGCCGAGATATTTCTTCACCAGCTCCGGGTGCTCGCGGATCGCTTCCGAGATCGAGCAGAATATGACGCCGGCCTTGGCCAGTTCTTCCTTGAAGGTGGTGACGACGGAGACGGAATCGAACACGGCGTCGACGGCGACGCGGCCCGAGGCATAGACGTTGTCGTTGGCGCTGCCGTCGGCGTTCTTCTGCACGCCGGCCAGGATTTCCTGCTCCTTGAGCGGGATGCCGAGCTTCTCATAGACCCGCAGCAGCTCGGGATCGACCTCGTCCAGCGACTTCGGGCCGGACTGGTTCTTCGGCGCGGCATAGTAGTGGATGTCCTGGAAGTCGATCTTCGGGTACGACACGCGCGCCCAGGTCGGCTCCTCCAGCGTCAGCCAGCGGCGGAAGGCGTTCAATCGCCATTCCAGCATCCATTCCGGCTCGCTCTTCTTCTCCGAGATGAAGCGGATGATGTCTTCGTTCAGCCCCTTGGGGGCCTTGTCGGTCTCGATATGGGTCTCGAAACCGTATTTGTACTGGTCCACGTCGATCTTGCGGACCTGCTCGATCGTTTCCTGCACTGCAGGCATCGGCGCTCTCCATCCTCGCCGGGTTCAAGGTCCGGCAGTTGTCGAAATCGCATATGGCCGCATCTGATGCGGTATGCGCTCTATATAGGCGCGCCGGGCGGAAATACACCGCCCGCGCGCCGGGTTTCACGCCGCCTTTATCCGCGCGGCCCTGCGTTCCATCAGTTGTGCCAAAGCCGCCCTGAAGGCGGAAAGCTCGGTATCGCTCGTCTGTCGCCCGATCGAGACGCGCAGCGCCCCGAGATCGCCCCCGGCGTGTTCTGCAACGCCCATCGCCCGGAGGACGTGGCTCGGCCCGACCTTGCCCGACGAGCAGGCGGAACCGGCGGAAAGCGAGACGCCGGCGAGATCGAAGGCAATCTGCGCCGTCTCGGCCTTCACTCCCGGAAGGGCAAAAAACAATGTGTTGGGAAGCCGCTCGGCCTCCTGACCGAAGATCACGGCGTCAGGCGCGAGCCCACGCACGGCTTCCTCGAAGCCGTCGCGCAGGGTACGTACGCGGTCGATGTCGTCGAGGCCGGCGAGTGCGGCCCGCGCCGCCGCGCCGAAACCGGCGATGGCAGCGACGTTCTCGGTGCCGGCGCGATGGCCCTTCTCCTGCCCGCCGCCGCGAATCAACGGCCGCGGCATCATCAGGTCAGCCGTTCCGACAATCCCCCCCGCACCCTGGGGACCGCCGATCTTGTGCGACGAAAGAATAAGAAAATCGCCGTAGTTTACTGAAATATCGATCGAAACACGGCCAGCTGCCTGCACCGCATCGACCACCAGCACCGCCCCATGCGCCTTGGCGATGCGCGCAATGTCGCGCACGGGCTGGAGCACGCCGGTCTCGTTGTTGGCGGCATGGATGGCGACGAGGGCCAGACCCTCGGCACGATCGTGGCCTGCAAGGATAGCTTCCAGCGTGCCAAGGTCGACGACGCCATTCGGATCGACGCCGATGACCGTGACGGCTTCCGGCGCGAAACGTCCGCCGCCGAGGATGCAGGGGTGGTCGGTGGCGCAAACGACGAGACGCGCCATGCGCAGGGCAGCGCGTCCGAGCGTCCAGTCCGGGACCAGCAGCATCGAGGCCGCCTCGGTCGCGCCGGAGGTAAACACCACATGCTCGGGACGGCCGCCGACAAGTCCGGAGACGTCACGGCGGGCCTGTTCGACGATGCGGCGCGCCGCGCGGCCGTCGGCGTGAACCGACGAGGCGTTGGCATCCACTTCCAGCGCGGCCAGCATCGCCGTCCGCGCTTCGGGAAGAAGCGGGGCGCTGGCGTTGTGGTCGAGATAGGCGCGATTGCCGGTCATTGAGGCGATTCCGTCTCCCTTGCGGGTCTGGCACGGGCGGTCGGCGTTTTTCCTTGAAATTGCAAGGCCAGCCGTCCTATTTACCCGCTCTGCCAACAGGCTGGCTACCGGCTTGCCTGTTTTGAACTGTTCTAAACTGGCTTCTAAGGCGATGGCCCTTGTCCGTCAAGTCCAGCCCGAGCGCTTCGCTCGGGCTGGACGGACGCTTCGGAACCGTTGCGCCGTGTGAATTGGAGTAGGTATGCCCGAGGTTATTTTCGCAGGTCCGGCTGGCCGTCTGGAAGGCCGCTACCAGCCCTCGAAGGAAAAGAACGCTCCGATCGCGATCGTGCTTCATCCGCATCCGCAATTCGGCGGAACGATGAACAACAAGATCGTCTACGACCTGTTTTACATGTTCCAGAAGCGCGACTTCACCACGCTCCGCTTCAATTTCCGCGGCATCGGCCGCAGCCAGGGCGAGTTCGACCATGGCACCGGCGAATTGTCCGACGCGGCCGCCGCGCTCGACTGGGTGCAGTCGCTGCACCCGGATTCCAAGAGCTGCTGGGTCGCCGGCTATTCCTTCGGTGCCTGGATCGGGATGCAGCTGCTGATGCGCAGGCCGGAGATCGAGGGATTCATCTCGGTCGCACCGCAGCCCAACATCTATGATTTCTCGTTCCTCGCCCCCTGCCCGTCTTCCGGCCTCATCATCCATGGCGATGCCGACAAGGTGGCGCCGGCCAAGGACGTGCAGACGCTGGTCGACAAGCTGCACACGCAGAAAGGCATCACCATCACCCAGAAGACGATGCCGGGCGAAAACCATTTCTTTTCCAACGACGCCGACCTGCTGATCGAAGAATGCGCCGACTATCTCGATCGCAGGCTGGCCGGCGAATTGGCCGACCCGCGCCCGAAGCGCCTGAAGTAAGGAGGGCGGGACCGTGGAATTGCTGCGTTTCCGGCGTTTCCACGAGACCGATCTTCCGGTCTATGCCGCCTGGTTCGCGGATGCGGAGCTTGCGGGCCGTGCGCCCTTTCCCGACGAGGAGTGGCTTGCCGACGCAACCGCGGGCGAAGGCGTGGTGGCGGAAATCGCCTCGCTCGATGCGGGCGGCGACCCCGCGGCGGTGTTGCGTTACGAAGAAGACGGCGACGGCGGCGTCACCCTCTTCATCGCCGTCGACCCCACACGTCGCCGGACGGGCATCGGCCGCCGGGTTCTGGCGGCGTTCGTCGAGCGCGGGGCCGGTCGCTTTTCCGATATCGACATCTATGTCCAGCGCGACAATCCGGCGGGGCTCGCCCTGGCGCGCGGCGGCGGCTTCCGGCTGCTGGGCGGCGCCTACGACGAAGGCTATCTTCCCTACCGCCTCATTCTCACGGCCTGAAAGCAACCCCGCCCGTCACCGGCCGGCGGCAGCCGGTGGTGGCCGGGAAAGTCAGCGGCAAGCCTTTCAGCGAACGCACGGCCAGATAGGCCCAGGCTTCCGCCTCCATGGCGTCTCCGTCGAAGCCGGCATCTTCCGCGGGAATGACGCGGACATTGCCCGCCCCCCGGCGAAGGTCGGCCATGATGTGCGGGTTCTTGCGCCCGCCGCCGCAAACGATCCACAGCAAGGGTGGCTCCGGCATGTGCGCCCGCGCCATCAGGATCGCTTCGGCGCTGACCGCCGCCAATGAGCGCGCGCCGTCGGCCCGCGAAAGCCCCTCCGCAAGCGCGGTGGTGAAATCGTTGCGGTCGAGCGATTTGGGCGCCGGCTCGTCGAAAAACGGCGCCTCGAGATAGCGGGCGACCACGCCCGCCGCGACCTCGCCGGCTGCCGCGATCCTGCCGTCCTCGTCATAGGCCGGGCCGTCATTCCTGCCGACCCATTGGTCGATCAGCGCATTGCCCGGCCCGCTGTCGAAGGAGATCGGCTCGCCCGCCTCCGGCACGAAGGTGACGTTCGAAATGCCGCCGATATTGACGAAGCAGACGGGAAACGTGCGCAGGCCTTCCGGCAGCGAGGTCGCGAGCGCGGCGTGGTAGGCAGGCACCAGCGGAGCCCCCTGCCCGCCATGGGCCATGTCGTTGGCGCGCATGTCGCAGACGACCGGAAGGCCGGTTTCGCCTGCCAGCAGCGCGCCATCGCCAAGCTGGACCGTCAGCGCCCGCTCTGGGCGGTGCAGCACCGTCTGGCCGTGAAATCCGATCAGTTCCGGAGCAAGCGAGGGGTTCGCGGCGAGAAACCGCCTCACCGCATTCGCATGGCGCAGCGTGATGTCGCGTTCGAGGCCGGCAAGGCCGCCCGGCCGCTCATCACGGTTTTCGATCAGGCGGGCATCGTCCAGTCCCGCCGCGATGCGGGCGCGGAAATCGTCGTCATAGGGAAAAAAGCCGCCCGGCCCACGGCGCACCACCGCTTCGCCATCCGTCTCTAGCGCGGCGATGTCGATGCCGTCCATCGAGGTGCCACTCATCAGACCAAGAGCGCAGACGGGCTTGTTCGCCGGCATATCCGTGGCTTGTCCTTGTGATTCCCGACTTGGGGATGCTAAAGCCCCAGCCGTCCTATGCACGTCAACGCCTGAAAGAAACGATAATGTCCGCCTTCAAGTCCGATTTCCTGCGCACGCTTTCCGAGCGCGGCTTCATTC
>JBLJBS010000195.1:0-2359 GCA_047637695.1 Aquamicrobium sp.
CCGGCATGGCGCAGCACGATATGGTCGTGGACTTGCGGCCCAGTGCCGCCATAGCGGACAAGGAAGGTCTCGCCGGTCAGATCGGCCCATGTGACGGCTGACTGCTCAGCAAGGCGATGTTGTTCCGGCAGCACCGCCACCAGCGGTTCGGTCCAGATCGGGCGGGTGTGGCAGTCGGGCAATTCGAGCTTGCCGGCGATGAACGCCACGTCCAGCCGGTCGGCGCGAAGCTGCATTGCTGCGTCGCGGGCCGTGCCTTCGGTCATCTCGACCTCGATGCCGGGATGGTCTTCCCGGTATTGCGCGATCAGATCGGCAAGGAAGCTGCCGGGGATCAGGGCATGGATGCCGATACGCAGGCGACCCCATTTTCCCGCCGCCGCCATGCCTGCGGTCTTTACCGCATGGTCGAGCTGGTCGATGCCAGCAGCGACGCGTTCGATGAAGTGCCGTCCGGCTTCGGTCAGCCTGACGCCGCGTGCGTGACGCTCGAATAGGAGGACGCCAAGGTCTTCCTCCAGCGCCTTCACACGGGCGCTGACGCTGGATTGCGCCACGCCGAGCGCATTGGCGGCATGACGGAAGTTCAGATATTCGGCGACGGCAAGCGTCTGGATCAGCGATGCGAGGGGAATGCGCGCGCCAAGCAAGCTCGGCGCACTCAAAGGACGTTCATTTGCTCTCGTCGCGGTCCATCGTCTCATCGGCTGCGATACCTGTCTTCCTGACACGTTTGCAGGACGGTCAATGGTAATCGCTTCCCCTCGAAAACGAGGCTAACCTAATCAGGTTAGTGTATTCGGCTCGTTCTGCGTGCCGTATAGGGATGAAAGCTCGCCGCTTCCGTAATCTGGGAACCTTCGACAAGGTTCTTAGAGAACATCACCATATCCAATCAGCCCGAGATGTAATGCTTTGGCTACAAGCTGTGTTCTGCGACGAACCCCAAGTTTCATCCGCGTAGCTTCGACATGGCGGTGGACAGTTTCCGCGCTTATTCCGAGTATCTGTCCTGCTTCCCAATCGCTCTTGCCTCTGGCGACCAGAACCAGACATTCCAACTGCCTTGAAGACATACGACGATAGGAGGTGATAGCGTGAGGAGGATAGGTGTCTCCCGTTCGGTTTGCAGCATCAAATGCAACCGGAGCAATAACCCCGAGGATCGCTTTGTGACGGGCCGCGACTTCGATGGGTTGATCTGAAATCAGAGTTACGATGCCTTGCCTCCTTCCGGGAACGCGGACAGCAACGCTTATACCAGCTCGTATGCCTGCGCAGAATGCACTCGATAGGACGCCTTCCTGCGAGCGAGACAAAGGAACAATGGTCGAGATTTCCGTCCAAGGGACCGCCGACGCCGAGCACTCCAGCGCACGGATGATCGGATCGTGCCGCGCAAATCCAGATTTGTCGTAATCCTCCCAAAATTCGGAGGGATAGTTTGTAAGCCAAATCCGTTCGAGCGAGCATTGGGCTGATTGCCAAAAAATATTCGCGTCATGCATGGCATACCAGCGAAATCCAGCCCACCGCGTGAAAACGTCCAGCGTAGAGCATAGCGTTTCTTGTGATCTGCATTGAGATATTGCGAGCGCAATGTGATCGAGAGATTCGGGGATGGTAATATCAGCGGTATCCATTTTTGAGCCTCCTTACTCTACCCCTCATTCTACAGCCCTATCCCACGAGATCGACCAAGCTGCCACGACACCGATCCGCCCTGCACGACGCCGATGACCTCGCGGCCGAGCTGGCGGTCGATGACCGGCCGCCAAGGGACAAGGGTGAACTCATGGGATTTCTCGACCACGGCGAACTTGCCGCTGGATAGCTGCACGGAGCCGGTGAACTTGCCGCTGATGTTTTCGCCATCTGTGGCGGCACGGAACGGCAGCCCTTTACCCTCGGCCATCTCCGCGCCGACGCGGGCAACCTCCCGCTCGCTCAAGGTGGCGAGAAGGCTGCGACGATAGAAGGTGCGACCGTCCCTGCTGCGGGTGGCATCGCCCTGTTCGATATGATGCTCGCGGCGCTGGTCCATGGCCTCGCGCACCTGCTGGCCGAATCCGGTCGGTGCAAGGTCGGCCGCCTCGCCATTGACCAGCCGCCGGTCCAGCCAGGTCGCGCCATCCGATCCGATCTGCCTTTGCAGATTGACCGGGGATAATACGCGAACGCTGGCCTGCCGGTCGCGGCCGGCGTCATGGGCAGCGGCGCGGCTGACCAGATCGTCGGGGATGCGCCATTGATCGGCGTCCATCCGCTCCGCGATACCGGCGCGGCGTAACGCCTCCAGCCGCCGGACATGGGCATCGACATAGCCCTCATAGTCGCCGCCCGGAACGCGGCCCTCGAA
>JBLJBS010000196.1:0-36785 GCA_047637695.1 Aquamicrobium sp.
TGATGGTCATCACCAACAACATCAACGTCGCCAACCGCATGCGCGTCTTCCCGCAAACGGAAGTGGTCATCGCCGGCGGCGTCGTGCGCGGCTCCGACGGCGGCGTGGTCGGCGAGGCGGCGGTGGATTTCATCCGCCAGTTCAAGGTCGACTACGCCGTGATCGGCGCTTCCGCCATCGACCATGACGGCGCGCTGCTCGATTTCGACTATCGCGAGGTCAAGGTGGCGCAGGCGATCATCGCCAATGCCCGCCACGTCATCCTCGTCGCCGATTCGACCAAGTTCGAGCGCACCGCCCCGGTGCGCATCGGCCATCTGTCGCAGGTCGACACCTTCATCACCGACGAGTGCCGGGTGGACGGCATCCGCGCGATCTGCCGCGAGGCCGAGGTGCAACTGGTCGAGGCCGGATCGGAGTAAGCGGTCACGCCGGGCGCGCGAACGCCGCCCGCGCCGCCTCGATCCGGGGGCGGCAGACGCAGCCCTCGACATGGTCGTTGACCATGCCCATCGCCTGCATGAAGGCATAGACCGTCGTCGGCCCGACGAAGGACCAGCCGCGCTTCTTCAATTCCTTCGAGATGCGGGTCGAGGTCGGCGTCTTGCCGAGCGCAGAAAGGCTCGCCCAGTCGAGCCTTTGCGGCCGCTCCTCCGGCCCCGGCTCGAACGCCCAGAAGAAGCGGGCGAGCGAGCCCGCCTCGTCGGCAAGCGCCACCGCCCGCCGGGCGTTGTTGTAGACCGAGGCGATCTTGCCGCGATGGCGCACGATGCCGGCGTCGGCAAGATGGCGCGGCATCGCCCCGGCCTCGTCCTCCTCGGCCAGCCGGCGGAAATCGAAGCCGTGGAAGGCGGCGCGGAAATTGTCGCGCTTGCGCAGGATGGTCAGCCACGACAGGCCGGACTGGAAGCCTTCGAGGCACAGCTTCTCGAACAGGCGGATGTCGTCGCCTACGGGCAAGCCCCATTCCTCGTCGTGGTAGGTGAGGTAATCGGGCAGGCCGCCATGCCATTTGCAGCGCGCCAGCCCATCCTCGCCGGTCAGAAGTCCGTCCGCCATCTTTTCTTCAGCCTTTCTTCACCAAACCGCTCAACCCGGCGCTAACCACGCCGAAAGGTTTACGGCAAAGACGGCATTTTACGAAATCCGATTCACGATTTCCTCGGAAGGCGCACGGACAATCGGCCGGACAACGGTGCAAAGGCAGCGAGTACGCCGATGAAAGTTTTTCCTTCCCTGCTGGCGGCAGCGGTATTGGCCGCGTTTTCCGCGCAAGGCGCGTCGGCGCAGGCGCGCTATGGCGAGCGCCCGCCGCTCGTCGTCAGCCCCGATCTGTCCGCCCCGTGGGTGCTGCAATTGCGGCCGGCGCCGCAGGGGCAGCCGCGAGTTGCCCGCCAGCAGCCGCGCAGCGGCCTGCCGGCCGGCTATACGGTGCGCGTCGCGCCCGCCCCCGAGCGGAAGAAGATCGTGCGCGAGCGCGCGCCGGACCGGGTGCAGACGGCGGCCCTGCCGAGCGCGCCGCGCGATGCCGCGCCGCGGATCGACCCGAAATACCTGCCGCAGGTGGTGGATTACGACGGGCCGCACAAGGCCGGCACCGTGGTGATCGACACGCGGGAAAACCTGCTCTACCTCGTCGAGGACGGCGGCAAGGCGCGGCGCTACGGCGTCGGCACCGGCAAGCCGGGCTTCGAATGGGCCGGCAGCCACAAGGTGACGCGCAAGGCGGAATGGCCGGACTGGCGCCCGCCGGCCGAGATGATCGCCCGCGAGAAGAAGAAGGGCCGCGTCCTGCCTGCCCACATGAAGGGCGGCATCGAGAACCCGATGGGCGCGCGCGCGCTCTATCTCGGCTCGACGCTCTACCGCATCCACGGCACCAACCAGCCCTGGACCATCGGCCGGGCGGTGTCCTCGGGCTGCATCCGCATGCGCAACGAGGACGTGACCGAACTTTACGAGCGCGTGCCGGTCGGCGCGACGGTCGTGGTGATGTAGTATCCGAACACGAATCGCAGCCGGGGGACGGCCGCAGGACGGGGGCGGCGCGAGGGGATCGCGCCGCCCCTGTCCATTTCAGCTCAGGCAGCCCTTTCCGGCACCCCTTCGGCCGGCACCCCTTCGGCCGGCACCCCTTCGGGACGCGCACCGCCATAGGCCCAGTCGAGCAGCCGCACCGTGTGCACCACCGGCACGCCGGTGCCGGAGGCGATCTGGGTGATGCAGCCGATATTGCCGGCGGCGATGACATCGGGCCTGAGCGCCTCGATATTGGCGACCTTGCGGTCGCGCAGCGTGGCGGCGATCTCGCCTTGCAGGATGTTGTAGGTGCCGGCCGAGCCGCAGCACAGATGCGGCTCAAGCGGCTCCCGGACCGTGAATCCGGCCGCCGCCAGCAATTCCTTCGGCGGTCGCGTCACCTTCTGGCCATGCTGGAGCGAGCAGGCCGAATGATAGGCGACGGTAAGGCCCGGCCGCCGCATAGGCTCCGGCAGGTCGAGCGTGACGAGATATTCGGTGACGTCCCTCGCCAGCGCCGACACTTTGGCCGCCTTTTCGGCATAGGCGGGGTCGAGCCGCAGCATGAAGCCGTAATCCTTGATCGTGGTGCCGCAGCCCGAAGCGGTGACGATGATGGCGTCGAGACCGCCGGCTTGCACCGCCCGCATCCACGCATCGACATTGCGCCTTGCCGCCGCGAGCGCGTCGTCCTCACGGCCCATGTGATGCACCAGCGCACCGCAGCAGCCCTCGCCTTCCGGCACCACCACCTCGATGCCCAGCCGCGTCAGCAACGACACCGTCGCCGCATTGATACCCGGGTCGAGCACCGACTGCGCGCAGCCGCTCAGGATGGCGACACGGCCGCGCCGCGCTCCCTTGGCCGCATGGATCATCCGCCGGTCGGCGGCACTCGCGGCGGGAAGAGATTTCGGCGCCAGCCGCAGCATCGCAGCGAACGGCGCCAGCGCCGGCACGGCGTCGAATGCGCGCGCGAAGGGCCGGCCGAGCCGGGCAAAAGCGAGCGCGGCGCGGAAGCGACCGGGATAGGGCAGCACCATCGCCAGCAGCCGGCGCGTCAGGCGCTCGGCCAGCGGCCGTCTGTAGGTCTTCTCGATATGCGCGCGGGCATGGTCGACCAGATGCATGTAGTGCACCCCCGACGGGCACGTCGTCATGCAGGACAGGCAGGACAGGCAGCGGTCGACATGAGTGACGGTCTCGTCATCGGCAGGGCGGCCGCTCTCCAGCATGTCCTTTATGAGATAGATGCGCCCGCGCGGGCTGTCGAGTTCGTTGCCCAGCGTGACATAGGTCGGACAGGTGGCGGTGCAGAAGCCGCAATGCACGCATTTGCGCAGGATGCTCTCCGTCTCCGCCACATGCGGATCGGCAAGCTGGGCGAGCGAGAAATTCGTCTGCATCTACCCCACCATCCTGCCGGGATTGAGGATGTTCAGCGGATCGAACTGCGCCTTGACCCGCGCAGACAGGCCGGCCAGCGCCTCCGGTTGCGGTTCGAACACCGGAACGCCGGCGCGGACATGCGCCGGCGCGCGAACCAGCGTGGCATGGCCGCCGCCATGGATGGCGACCTGCCGGCGCAGGGTTTCAGCCTCGGCGCCCGCTTCCATCCGCAACCAGATCAGTCCGCCCTGCCAGTCGTAGAAAGCATCGACCGCAGCCTCCATCCTGAGCGCCATCACCATCTCATGCCCTCGCGAAGGCGCCATCGACACCCGCCATACCGGCTTTGCCGTGCCGTCGGCGAAGGGGATGCAGTCGCGGATCTCCCGCCACAGCAGGCGTGAATCGTCTTCGTCCAGCCGCTCCGGCGCGGCGGTCGGGGCCAGCAGCGCCGCCAGCCGGTCAAAGCGGTAGGCGACGGACGGCGCCACCCCTTCGAGCCGCAGCAGCGTCGCGCCGCGCCAGCCCGGCAGCCGGCCGTCGAGCACCTTGCCGACCACGGTTTCCGGCAGATGCGCGGCGGCCGAAACCTCGTTGCTCGACGTCATGGCGACGGCCATGGCGTGAACCGCCTCTTCCTCGGTCAACCCGCGCAGCACCAGCGTCGCCTCGGTCTGCGCCCGCGGCAACACCTTGAAGGTGAGATCGGTGACGGCGGCCAGCGTCCCCCACGAGCCGGCGGCGAGCTTGGCAAGGTCGTAGCCGGTGACGTTCTTGACCACGCGCCCGCCCGACTTGAACGCCTCGCCGCGTCCAGACACGGCATTGATGCCGAGAACATGGTCGCGCGCAGCACCTGCCTTGATCCGGCGTGGGCCGCTGGCATTCGCCATCAGCACGCCGCCGATCGTGCCTTTCCCCGCCTCTGTGCCGGCGAGCGGGCCATGGTCCATGGGCTCAAAGGCGAGTTCCTGGCCCGAAGCCGAAAGCAGCGCCTCGATCTCGGCAAGCGGCGTGCCGGCGCGGGCGGAAAGCACGAGTTCTTCAGGCTCATACAGCGTGACACCGGAAAGCCCCGAAAGGTCGAGAACATGTTCTGCAAGGACCGGGCGGCCGATGCCGCGCCGCGTGCCGGCACCGACGATTTCAAGCCGGGTCCGCCGCCCCGCCGCCCAGCGGGCAACGTCGAGAACTTCATCCGCAGATGTGGGCTTCAGCGTTTTCATCAGAACCGTGGAATGTCGGGAAAGGCGGTCCGCCCGGCATGCACATGCATGCGCCCCAGCTCGGCGCAGCGGTGAAGCTGGGGAAACACCTTGCCCGGATTGAGCAGATGGCCGGGATCGAAGGCGCATTTGACGCGAATCTGCTGGTTCATGTCGTCTTCCGAGAACATTTCCGGCATCAGGTCGCGCTTCTCGACCCCGACCCCGTGCTCGCCGGTCAGCACCCCGCCGACCGCGACGCACAGCCGCAATATGTCGGCGCCGAAGGCTTCCGCGCGATCGAGTTCGCCCGGCCGGTTGGCGTCGTAGAGGATCAGCGGATGCAGATTGCCGTCGCCGGCATGGAAGACATTGGCGACGCCCAGCCCGTATTTCTCGGACAGCTCGCGCATACCGGCCAGCACCCGTGGCAGCTCCTTGCGCGGGATGGTGCCGTCCATGCAGTAATAGTCGGGCGAGATACGCCCCACCGCCGGGAACGCCGCCTTGCGCCCGGCCCAGAAGGCCAGCCGCTCCTCCTCGCTTGCCGAGATGCGGCAGGTGGTCGAGCCGTTCTTCAGCGCTATTTGCTCGACCTCGCCGATCAGATGATCGACCTCCGCGCCCGGCCCGTCCAACTCGACGATCAGCAGCGCCTCGACGTCGAGCGGATAGCCGGCATGGACGAAATCCTCGGCCGCGCGGATCGCCGGCCGGTCCATCATCTCCATGCCGCCGGGGATGATGCCGGCGCCGATGATGTCGGCGACGCACTGACCGGCCTGCTCGCTCGACGGGAAGCCGAGCAGCACCGCGCGCGCCGTCTCCGGGCTTTTCAGGATGCGCACGGTGACTTCGGTGACGACGCCGAGCAACCCTTCCGAGCCGGTGACGACGCCCATGAGATCGTAGCCTTCCGCGTCGAGATGCTTGCCGCCAAGCCGCACCACCTCGCCACTCATCAGCACCATCTCGACGCCCAGCACATTGTTGGCGGTCAGCCCGTATTTCAGGCAATGCACGCCGCCGGAATTCTCCGCGACATTGCCGCCGATCGAACAGGCGATCTGCGACGACGGGTCGGGCGCATAGTAGAAACCTTCGTGACGCACGGCATTGGTGATGCCGAGATTGGTCACGCCGGGCTCGGCCGTTACCGTGCGGCTGGCATAGTCGATGTCGAGGATGCGATTGAAGCGGCTCATCACCAGAAGCACCGCGTCCTGCAACGGCAGCGCCCCGCCGGAAAGCGAGGTTCCGGCGCCGCGCGGCACGACGCGGATGTTGCGGTCGCTGCAATATTTGAGAATGCGCTGGACCTGTTTCACCGTCTGCGGCAGCACCACGACCAGCGGCAGCTGGCGATAGGCCGTCAGCCCGTCGCTCTCGAAGGCGCGCATCGCGGTCTCGGCCGCCACCACGCCTTCACCCGGCACGATGACGCGCATGTCGTCGACGATCTCGTCGCGGCGGGCCAGCGTCTTCCTGTCGGGAGCGGGCATGGCGAGACCGGACATGGGAGATGCCTCCTGCTTCGACGGCGAAACATCTTTCACCGCACCTTGCCTCCCCTTATAACTGACCGTCGACAAGAGCCGATAGGGCAAAAGGGGGTGAGTGATGGCCGCGATGCTGACGATCGAGGATTTGCGGCGGCGCGCCAGGCGGCGGGTGCCGAAGATGTTCTTCGACTATGCCGATTCCGGCTCGTGGACCGAAACGACGCTGCGCGCCAACGAGGACGATTTCCGCAAGGTCAAGCTGCGCCAGCGGGTGCTGGTCGACATGACCGACCGCTCGCTCGCTTCGACGATGATCGGCGAGAAGGTGTCGATGCCGGTGGCGCTGGCGCCGACCGGCCTGACCGGCATGCAGCATGCCGACGGCGAAATCCTCGCCGCGCAGGCCGCCGAAGCCGCGGGCGTTCCGTTCACGCTGTCGACCATGAGCATCTGCTCGATCGAGGACGTGGCCGAGGCGACGACCAGGCCGTTCTGGTTCCAGCTCTACGTCATGCGCGACCGCGGCTTCATCAACGACCTGATCGACCGCGCCAAAGCCGCCGGCTGTTCGGCGCTGGTGCTGACCGCCGACCTGCAGATCCTCGGCCAGCGCCACAACGATCTGCGCAACGGCCTGTCCACCCCGCCGAAATTCACCCCCAAGCACATCTGGCAGATGGCGACACGGCCGCAATGGTGTCTCGGCATGCTCGGCACACAGCGGCGCACCTTCCGCAACATTGCCGGCCATGTGAAGGGCGTCACCGACTTGTCCTCGCTCGGCACATGGACGGCGGAACAGTTCGACCCGCGCCTGTCCTGGGCCGACGTGGCCTGGATCAAGGAACGCTGGGGCGGCAAGCTGATCATCAAGGGCATTCTCGACGTCGAGGACGCGAAGATGGCGGCCCAGACCGGCGCCGACGCCATCATCGTCTCCAACCATGGCGGCCGCCAGCTCGACGGCGCGCCGTCGTCGATCTCGGTATTGCCGCTAGTCGTCGATGCGGTCGGCGACCGCATCGAGGTGCATATGGACGGCGGCGTCCGCTCGGGCCAAGACGTGTTGAAGGCGCTGTGCCTCGGCGCGAAGGGCGTCTATATCGGCCGGCCGTTCCTCTACGGCCTCGGCGCCGGCGGACGCGAGGGCGTCACCCTCGCGCTCGACATCATCCGCCGGGAGCTCGACATCACGCTGGCGCTGTGCGGCAAGCGCGACATCACACAGGCCGGGCCGGACCTGCTCCACGCGCCGGACGACCCGTTCGGGACCGGACGTAGCGGCTGAATTTCAGGATTGGCGGAAAACGGCGCGCGCGGCTCAGCGCGCGTCAGCCATGCCGTAGTCGTCGACGACGCCATAGCCATCGACCGGCCCGTGGCCGCCGGCCGCGTCGGCCGAATACATGGCAGCGCCCCACATGGCGATGCCTGAGAGCATGAACAGCGAAACGAGCGTGGCTTTCACGGGGGTCATCTCGGTTGAGTTTCCGTTCTATCTGCAACGCGGATGGTTACCATCCGGTTTCGTCTGTCCTTCGTTTGGCGCTGATAATGCTGCGGCCGCGAAAACACCAGATGCCGGACGCCCCCTCGCGGTGGATTTCTTGCTGCGTTGCGCAATTGCAACGCACGCCGCGCCGCACGCGCGTCGTCGCCTTGCCGCACCCGGCCATATCGGTTAGGAAACCGGCGCGTCCGCGAAGGACGGATCGGAATATCTACAGGCGGGCAGGACCATGGCTGACAAGGCGGACAGGATGAAGGCGCGGCTGC
Source organism: Aquamicrobium sp. (assembly GCA_047637695.1). Classification (GTDB taxonomy): domain Bacteria; phylum Pseudomonadota; class Alphaproteobacteria; order Rhizobiales; family Rhizobiaceae; genus Aerobium. Next base: position 7,892 of record JBLJBS010000196.1, read on the forward strand.
CGCGGGGCTTCGTCGACCGCCATGCGGGCGACATCCGCGCCGTCGACTCGATGACGGCGAAGATCCGCGCCGTCTACGAGCTGTATGGCTTCGACCCGGTCGAACAGCCGATGGTCGAATACACCGACGCGCTTGGCAAGTTCCTGCCCGATCAGGACCGGCCGAACGAAGGCGTGTTCTCGTTTCAGGACGACGACGAACAATGGTTGAGCTTGCGCTACGACCTGACCGCGCCGCTCGCCCGTTTCGTCGCCGAGAATTTCGAGACGCTGCCCAAGCCCTACCGCTCCTATCGGCAAGGCTGGGTGTTCCGCAACGAGAAGCCGGGGCCAGGCCGCTTCCGCCAGTTCATGCAGTTCGACGCCGATATCGTCGGCACGCCCGGCGTCACAGCCGACGCCGAGATGGCGATGATGATGGCCGACACGCTGGAGGCGTTGGGCATCAGGCGCGGCGACTACGTCATCCGCGTCAACAACCGCAAGGTGCTCGACGGCGTGCTGGAGGCGATCGGCCTTGGCGGCGACGGCAATGCCGGCCGCCGCCTGACGGTTCTGCGCGCCATCGACAAGCTCGACAAGTTCGGGCCGGAAGGCGTGCGCCTGCTGCTCGGCAAGGGCAGGCTGGACGAGAGCGGCGACTTCACCAAGGGTGCTGAACTCGACGAGGTCGGCATCGCCACCGTGCTCGGCTATATCGAGACTGGCGAAGTAGCCGACAATGAAGGCGTCGCCGAACTCGCCCAGATCCGGGCGCTGGTCGCCGCCGCGGGCTATGATGACGGTCGCGTCAAGATCGACCCCTCGGTGGTGCGCGGCCTCGAATACTACACCGGCCCGGTCTACGAGGCCGAGTTGCTGTTCGAGGTGCCGAACGAGAAGGGCGAGATCGTCCGCTTCGGCTCGGTCGCGGGCGGCGGGCGTTATGACGGCCTCGTCTCGCGCTTTCGCGGCGAGCCGGTGCCGGCGACAGGCTTCTCGATCGGCGTGTCGCGGCTGACGGCGGCGCTGAAGAATCTCGGCAAGCTCGAAGATGGCCAAACCATCGCCCCGGTCGTCGTCCTTGTCATGGACAAGGACACGGAAAGCCTCGGGCGTTACCAGAAGATGGTGTCCGACCTCAGGGCCGCCGGCATCCGCGCCGAGCTCTATCTCGGCGGCGCCGGCATGAAGGCGCAGATGAAATATGCCGACCGCCGCGGCGCGCCATGCGTCGTCATCCAGGGCGGCGACGAGCGCGCCAATGGCGAGGTGCAGATCAAGGATCTGGCGCTCGGCGCGAAGCTGTCGGCCGAAATCGAGGACAACGCCACCTGGCGCGAAAGCCGGCCGGCGCAGTTCACGGCCAAGGAAAGCGAACTCGTCGCGGCTGTGAAGAGCGTGCTGGAGGCGCAGGCCGCAGAGAGAAACGCCGGGGCATGACGTCGCGCCTGCCCTCCTTCGCCGCCGACATATTCGCCCTGTTCGAGGAACGGGATGCGGGGCTGGCGGAAGTCGCGGTGCTGCAGCCTGCCGACCCCTTCCTCGACATGGCCGGCGAAGATCTGCGCCGCCGCATCTTCCTGACCGAAAGCGAGACCGGCGAAGCCTTGTGCCTGCGGCCGGACTTCACCATCCCCGTCTGCCGCGACCACGTCGTCGCCCGCGCCGGCACGCCGCGCCGCTACGGCTATCTCGGCCAGGTGTTCCGCCAGCGCCGCGAAGGTGGAGCCGAGTTCCTTCAGGCCGGCATCGAGGACCTCGGCGAGAAGGACACGCCCGCCGCCGACGCCCGCTCGATCGCCGATGCCCACGCCTTGCTCACCCGGCTTATGCCGGGGGTGGAGCTTGTCGTGACGCTCGGCGACCAGCATGTCTTCGAGGCGGTTCTCGCCGGCCTCGGCCTGCCGCGCGGCTGGCAGAAGCGGCTGGCCCGCGCCTTCGGCTCAACTGGCCAGCTCAGCGCGGCGCTCGACGACCTCGCCAACCCGGCCCAGCGCGCCGCGCCCGATCCGGCAATCGCCGCCCTGATCGCCGAAGGCGATGGCGACCGGCTCGCCGCCCATGTCGCCGGCCTGATGCAGGAAGCCTCGCTTCCCGTCTCGGCCGGCCGCACCCCGCAGGAGATCGCCCGGCGGCTGATCGAGAAGGCCGATCTGCGCAGCGTGCGCCTGTCGAAGGATGCCTTCGACGCCCTGAAGCGGTTCCTCGCCATCCAGGCACCGCTGGAAGATGCGGCCGGCGCGCTCGCCGGCTTCGCGGCGGATGCGGGCGTGTCGCTCGGCGCCGCGCTCGACGTCTTCCGGGCACGCGCCGAAGCCGTTGCCGGCCATGGCCTGCCGCGGGGAGCGATCCTCTACGACGCCGGCTTCGGCCGCCCGCTCGACTATTATACCGGCCTCGTCTTCGAGATACGTTCCGGCGTTTCGCAGCCGCTGGTCGGCGGCGGCCGCTATGACAGGCTCTTGACCATGCTCGGCGCGAAGGACCCCATCCCCGGCGTCGGCTTTTCCGTCTGGCTCGACCGCGTCGCCGCATTGAGGGGGCAGCCATGACCGTCACGCTGGCGCTGCCCTCCAAGGGCAGGCTGAAGGAAGAGGCCATCGCCGTGCTGGCGCGGGCGGGGCTGAACGTGATCGCGCCGGAAGACGAGCGGCGCTATCGCGCCCAGGTCGAGGGCCGCGACGACATCGAGATCGCGTTCCTGTCGGCCTCGGAAATCTCGCGCGAGCTGGGGCAAGGCACCGTCGATCTCGGCGTCACCGGCGAAGACCTGATCCGCGAGACCATTCCCGACTGGGAGGCCCGCGTGAAGATCGGCGCGCGGCTCGGCTTCGGCCATGCCGACGTCATCGTCGCCGTGCCGGAAGCCTGGCTCGACGTCGACACCATGGCCGATCTCGACGATGTCGCCGCCGATTTCCGCCAGCGTCATGGACGGCGCCTGCGGATCGCCACCAAATACTGGCGGCTGACGCAGCAGTTCTTCTCCGCCCAGCACGGCATCCAGGTCTATCGCATCGTCGAGAGCCTCGGCGCCACCGAGGGCGCCCCGGCCGCCGGCTCGGCCGACGTCATCGTCGACATCACCTCGACCGGCTCGACGCTGCGCGCCAATCACCTCAAGATCCTCGACGACGGCGTCATCCTGCGTTCCGAAGCCTGCCTCGGCGTGTCCTTGAAAGCTCGCGACGCATCCGACGAGGCAACGGTCGAGGCGATCCTCAATGCGGTGAACGGCGGTTAAAACAAAAAGGCCCGGATCGCTCCGGGCCTTCTTCATTTCAACGCTTTTGCGTTTCAGCCGCGCTTCGCGTCGACCGACAGGCCCCCTGGGCCCGAGACCGAAAGCGCCAGGAAACCGCCGGCAATGGCGATGTTCTTCCAGAACACGCTCGCCTCCTCAGGTGCCGAATGGCCGATGAAGGCGGTGGCGACGCAGAAGGCGGCGAAGGCGTAGGCCGCCCAGCGGGTCTGGAAGCCGATGATCAGGGCGATGCCGCCCAGCACCTTGAGCGCGATGACCAGCCACGTCACCAGCAGCGGCGCGGGCATGCCGATCGAGCCCATGAAGCCGGCGAAGCCGCCGGGAGCCAGCAGCATCGGAATGCCGGAAATCAGGAACATCAGCGCCAAGAGCACGCGGGCGACGAGAAGGGTAAGGTCGTTTGCCATGAGGGGGCCTCTCCGAATGTACGATTTGCCCCAAATAGCCGAAACAGACGGCGCGGCAAGAGGCCGCGCCGCAGACTCAGCGTTCCTGATTTGTGAACGATAGAAAAAATCCGTTCACAAAACAGTGAAGTCAGCCCGGCTGGGTCATCAGTTCGGGCCGGACGATCGTGTCGTATTCGGCTTCCGTGACCAGCCCGGTCGCCAGCGCTTCCTCGCGCAGCGTCGTGCCGTTCTTGTGTGCGGTCTTGGCGATCTTCGCCGCGTTGTCGTAGCCGATCTTCGGGGCCAGTGCCGTCACCAGCATCAGCGAGCGCTCGACACCGGCACGGATGTTGTCCTCGCGCGGCTCGATGCCGACGACGCAATTGTCGGTGAACGAGATGGCGGCATCGGCGATCAGCCGCACCGACTGGAGGAAGTTGTAAGCCATCACCGGGTTGAACACGTTCAGCTCGAAATGGCCCTGCGAACCGGCGAAGGTCAGCGCGGCATTGTTGCCGAACACCTGCACGCATACCTGCGTCATCGCCTCGCACTGGGTCGGGTTGACCTTGCCCGGCATGATCGACGAGCCCGGCTCGTTCTCCGGCAGCGAGAGCTCGCCGAGACCGGCGCGCGGGCCGGAGCCGAGGAAGCGGATGTCGTTGGCGATCTTGAACAGCGAGACGGCGACGGTGTTGATCGCGCCGTGGCTGAACACCATCGCATCATGCGCGGCCAGCGCCTCGAACTTGTTGGGCGCGGTGGTGAAGGCAAGGCCGGTGATCGCGGCGATCTTCTCCGCCACCTTCTCGGCGAAGCCGATCGGTGCGTTGAGGCCGGTGCCGACGGCAGTGCCGCCCTGCGCCAGTTGCATCAGCGCCGGCAGCGTCGTCTCGATGCGCTCGATGCCGTTCTTCACCTGTTGCGCGTAGCCGGAAAATTCCTGGCCCAGCGTCAGCGGCGTCGCGTCCTGCGTGTGGGTGCGGCCGATCTTGATGATGTGGTCCCAGGCCTTCGCCTTGGCGTCGAGCGCGGCATGCAGCTTCTTCAGCGCCGGCAGCAGCCGGTTGACGATCTCCTCCGCGCCGGCGACGTGCATCGCGGTCGGATAGGTGTCGTTCGAAGACTGGCTCATATTGACGTGGTCGTTGGGATGGACCGGCTTCTTCGAGCCCATCTCGCCGCCCAGCATCTCGATGGCGCGGTTGGAGATGACCTCGTTGGCGTTCATGTTCGACTGGGTGCCGGAGCCGGTCTGCCAGACGACCAGCGGGAAATGGTCGTCGAGCTTGCCGTCGATCACTTCCTGCGCCGCCCTGATCACGGTCTCGCCGATCTTCGGGTCGAGCCGGCCGAGTTCCATATTGGCTTCCGCCGCCGCGCGCTTGACGATGCCCAGGGCCCGCACGATGGGCAGCGGCTGCTTTTCCCAGCCGATCCTGAAATTGCCTTTGCTGCGTTCCGCCTGCGCACCCCAGTAGCGGTCCGCCGCCACTTCGATGGGTCCGAACGTGTCTGTCTCGGTGCGGGTCTTCGTCATCTCGGTCTCCCTGTCATCGCTTCGCAGCTTGCCGGCCATGGCTTCCCGTCCCGCCGGCTGGCGCGGTCAGCGCCTGCATATGCCCCCCGCGCACGCCGCACAAGGCAAAGCAGCGCGGCCGCGTGAAAGAGTTCAGCGTCTTTCGCGGAAGAACGATTTGAGCAGGTCCGACGCCCGCTGTTCCGACAGGCCGGCATAGGTCTCCGGCGCGTGGTGGCAGGTCGGCTGGGCATAGAGCCTGACGCCGGAAACCACCGCCCCGCCCTTCTCGTCGGCAGCGCCGAAATAAAGCCTGCGGATGCGCGCGAACGAGATCGCGGCCGCGCACATCGGGCACGGCTCCAGCGTGACGTATAGATCGGCCTGCGTCAGGCGCTCGCTGGCCGTCAGCCGGCATGCCTCGCGGATGGCCAGCATCTCGGCATGGGCGGTCGGGTCGTTCATCTCGCGGGTGCGGTTGCCGGCGCGGGCGAGGATTTCACCGCCCGAAACCACGACCGCGCCGATCGGCACCTCGCCGCGCCCGGCAGCCGCTTCGGCCTCCGCGAAGGCCGCCTCCATGAAGGGGGAAGGTTTCATGCATCCGCCGCCGATGACATTTCACTCGCAAGGCCATAAAGGCTCTGATAGTTACCCGCGCTGAAAGGCGAAGGCCATATGAGCGACGACAGAAAAAAGCCCGCCCGCGGCGGTGACGGCAGCAGCAGGGGCCGGGGCCCGGCCAAGCCATTCGCGGCGCGCGACGGCGGCAAGCCGCGTTTCGGCAAGTCCGGGGACAAGCCCGGTGACAAACCCGGCGGCAAGCCGGGCGCAGGCAAGTGGAAGCCGCGCGCGGCCGCGACCGAAGGCGCGGGAGACGAGCGCCGTCCGCGCAAGCCTTTCACGCCGCGCGACGGCGATGGCGGGGAGAAAAAACCCTTCCAGCGTCAGGACGGCATGAAGCGCGCCTTCGCCAAGGACGGCGACGGCCGGCCGGCCAAGCCGCGCCCGGGCAAATGGGAGCGCCGCGAGGCGGCCACTGCCGAAACCGGCGACGGTGAGCGCCGTCCGCGCAAGCCCTACACGCCGCGAGACGGCGACAGGCCGAAATTCGACAAGCCCGGTTTCGGTGGCCCCCGCTCTGAAAAGCCGCGCTCCGACAAGCCGCGTTTCGATGGCCCGCGCAAGCCGCGCGATGGCGATGCGGAAGCAAGGCCCTTCCGCCGCGAGGACGGCGAGAAGCGCGCCTTCGTCAAGCGCGGCGACAAACCCGGATCGGGCCCGCGGCCGGACCGCCGGGCGCCGGATATGGCACAGCCGGTCGCCGGCGAAGACGACGGCAGCGAGCGCATCGCCCGCCGGCTCGCGCGCGCCGGCGTGTCCTCGCGCCGCGACGCCGAGGCGATGATCGCCGACGGCCGCATCACCTTGAACGGCAAGGTGCTCGACACGCCGGCAATCAATGTCGTTGCCAGCGACCGGATCGAGATCGACGGCAAGCCGATCCCCGACATCGAGCGGACACGGCTGTTCCTGTTCCACAAGCCGGCCGGGGTGGTGACGACGAACCGCGACCCGGAAGGCCGTCGCACCGTCTTCGACGTGCTGCCCGCCGGCCTGCCGCGGCTGATGACCGTCGGCCGGCTCGACATCAACACCGAGGGACTGTTGCTGCTGACCAATGATGGCGGCCTGTCGCGCGTGCTGGAACTGCCGGCGACAGGCTGGCTGCGCCGCTACCGCGTCCGCGTCCACGGCAAGGTCGAGCCGCAGGCTCTGGAGGGGCTGAAGGACGGCATCGCCGTCGACGGCGTGCTCTATGGCGGCATCGAGGCGACGCTCGACCGCGAGCAGGGTTCGAATGCCTGGCTGACCATCGGCCTGCGCGAGGGCAAGAACCGCGAGGTCAAGAACATCCTCGGCGCGCTTGGCCTCGACGTGACCCGGCTGATCCGCATTTCCTACGGCCCGTTCCAGCTCGGCGAACTGCCCGAGGGCGAACTGCACGAGCTGAAAGGCAAGCACCTGCGCGAGCAGCTGGGCGAACGCCTGATCGAGGAGGCGGGCGCGAATTTCGACGCCCCGGTGCTGACCGGCTTCTCGAACAAGGAGGGCGCCTCCGCCCCGGCCCGCAAGGAAAAGCCGCAAATCCGTCCCGAACGGCGCGGCGAGGACAGGCGCGATGCGAAGCGAGAGGAAGCGCTCGGCCGGCTCGATACCCGCAAGCCCTCCTTCGGCAAGCCGGGCGGCAAGTTCGGCGACGGGCCGGGTGCCGGCCGCACGGGAGACAAAGGCCGGTTCGGCGGCCCCAAATCCGGTGGCGGCAAGCCGGGCTTCCGCGAGGACAGGCCCGAGGAAAAGCCGCGCTCGCGCACCGCGAATGTCTGGATGGCGCCCGGCGCCAAGCCGATGGGTGAGAAGAAGAAGGCCGCCGTCGAGGAGCGCAGCGAAGGCCGCCGCTATGCCGGCAAGCCACGCCCGGCCGGAAAACCGGGAAGCAAGCCCGGCGGCAAGGTAGGCAACGGACCCTCGGGCCGACCCGCCGGCCGCAAGCCGGGTCCGGGCGGCCCGCGCAAGCCCCGCGGCGAGGATTGATGCGCATCGTTGGCGGAACCCTGCGCGGCCGGCCGCTGGCAACGCCGCGTTCGGATTCGATCCGCCCAACCAGCGACCGCACCCGCGAGGCGGTGTTCAACATGCTCGCCCATCGCTGGCCGGAGAAGCTTGCGGGCGGCCGCGTGCTCGACCTGTTTTCCGGCACCGGCGCGCTTGGGCTGGAAGCGCTGTCGCGCGGCGCCGCCCAATGCCTTTTCATCGAGGAATCGGCGGAAGGCCGGGGCCTGATCCGGAGCAATGTCGAGGAATTCGGTCTTCAGGGACGGGCCAAGATATTTCGCCGCGACGCCACCCGGCTGGGCGATGCCGGCACCATTTCTCCGTTCGATATCGTCTTCGCCGACCCGCCCTACGGCAAGGGAATGGCGGAACAGGCGCTGCGATCGGCGCTCGATGGCGGCTGGCTGACGCCGGACGCGCTGATCGTCGTCGAGGAAGCCGCCTCGTCGCCCTTCGGACCCGTCGAGGGGTTGACCCTGGTTGAACGGCGCGACTGGGGCGACACAAATGTGACTTTCTGCGAGCGTACCTGAATTCGGCCAATCTTGCGTCGGATGACGGCAGTCGAGCCGCAGCCAGCCAGATATCCGGTGCTTTGCCAGACGGCGTTCAGGCGCTATCCCGGCGCGACAGGAAAAAGGATGTGCTCATGGATCTGATTCGTGACGGAAGGCTTGGGAACGGACTGCGGGTCCTGTTCGCCACTGCCATGCTTGCGACGCTGCCGGCGGCGGCCGAGGAGCAGGCGCCGAAAATCGAGGACTTCACCCTCGATAACGGCTTGCAGGTGGTGGTGATTCCGGACCATCGCGCCCCGGTCGTCACCCATATGCTGTGGTACAAGGTCGGCTCGGCCGACGAGGATCCGGGCAAGTCGGGCATCGCCCATTTCTTCGAGCATCTGATGTTCAAGGGCACGTCGAATTACGGACCGGGGGTGTTTTCCGCCCGCGTCGCCGACATCGGCGGCCGCGAGAACGCCTTCACCTCCTACGACTACACCGCCTATTACCAGCAGATCGCGCCGGCCGCCCTGCCAGAGATGATGGCGATGGAAGCCGACCGGATGACCAATCTGATCCTGACCGAGGATGTGATCGCGCCCGAGCGCGACGTGGTCATCGAGGAACGCAACATGCGCGTCGAGAACGATCCGCGCTCGCTGTTGTCGGAAGAGGTCAGCGCGACGCTCTACCAGAACCACCCCTACCGCATCCCCGTCATCGGCTGGATGCACGAGATCGTGAAGCTGAACCGCGAGGACGCCATCGACTTCTATCGCCGCTACTACGCGCCCAACAACGCCATCCTGGTCGTTGCCGGAGATGTCGACGCGGCGACCGTTCGCGAGCTGGCCGGAAACACCTATGGCAAGATCCCGCGCGGACCCGACCTGCCGGCACGCGCCCGCCCGACCGAGCCGGAGCAGAACACCAAACGCACCGTGACCCTCGCCGATGCGCGCGTCGGCGTGCCGAATTTTTCCAAGCGCTGGGTGGTTCCCTCCTACACCACCGGCAGCGACGGTGAGGCCGAGGCGCTCGACATCCTCGCCGAGGTTCTCGGCGGCGGCACCCGCTCGCGGCTTTATCAGGAGCTGGTGGTCAAGCAGGGCATCGCCTCCTCGGCGATGGCCTATTACCAGAGCACGGCGCTCGACGACACGATGTTCATGGTGCTCGGCTCGCCGCGCGGCGAAGCCACGCTCGAAGAGGTGGAGAAGGCGATCGACGCCGAGATCGCGAAGATCGCGACCGACGGCGTGACCGGAGACGAGGTCGAGAAGGCCAAGAAGCGCTTCGTTCGCTCGATGATCTTTGCCCGCGACGAACAGGACGGCATGGCGCGCATCTACGGCTCGACGCTGGCGACCGGCGGCACGGTCGAGGATATCGACAACTGGCCCGAGCGCATCCGCGCCGTCACCGCCGAAGACGTCAAGGCCGCCGCCATCCGCTGGCTGGACGAGCGCCGCTCCGTCTCCGCCTATCTCTTGCCCCAGGAGTGAGACCGACCATGAAAAACGTGGAAAAGACCCACCGCTTCGCGGCCAACCGTCTCGCCCTCGCGCTGACGACGCTCGCGCTCGCGATCACCTTCCTCGTCTTTCCGGCGCTGGCCCCGGCCAATGCCGAGGTTAAGATACAAGAAGTAACCTCGAAGGAGGGCATCACCGCCTGGCTCGTCGAGGACTACACGGTTCCGATCATCACCGTGAACTTCTCCTTCCGCGGCGGCAGCGTGCAGGACCCCGCCGGCAAGGAGGGCCTGTCCAACCTGATGGCCGGCCTGTTCGACGAGGGCGCCGGCGATCTCGACGCCGACGCCTTCCAGGAAAGGCTCGACGATGTCGGCGCCGAGATGAGCTTCAATGCCCGCCGCGACGCGGTCTACGGCTCGATGCGGATGCTGGCCGAGGAACGCGACGCCGGCTTTGATCTTCTCAGGCTCGCCGTCACCACGCCGCGCTTCGACGACGAGCCGGTCGGACGCATCCGCGCCCAGATCGTCACCGGCATCCAGCGCGACATGCGCGATCCCAATGCACTCGGACAGGACGTGTTTTCGCGCGCGCTCTATGGCGACCATCCCTATGCCCGGCGCAGCGACGGCACCATCGAATCGCTCGCCGCGATCTCGGCCGAGGATCTGCGAGCGCTGCATGCGCGCACCTTTGCCCGTTCGGGCCTGAACATCGCGGTGGTCGGCGCCATCGACGCTGAGACGCTCAAGACCGAGCTCGACCGCGTGTTCGGCCAGTTGCCGGCGGAGCAGACCCTCGAACCGGTGGCGAAAGCGAAGATAAGTCTCGACCAGCGGGTCAACTACCCCTACGATCTGCCGCAGGCCTCGCTTCAGCTCGTCTATTCTGGCGTCGAGCGCGACGACCCGACCTTCTTCGCCGCCTTCCTGATGAACCATGTTCTGGGCGGCGGTACGTTCTCTTCGCGCCTGTTCGACGAGGTCCGCGAAAAGCGCGGCCTCGCCTATGGCGTCGGCTCGTCGCTCCACACCAGCGACTATGCCGACATGCTCGCCATCGGCACATCGACGCGCGCCGACCGGGCGCAGGAGACGCTCGACCTGATTCGCGAAGTGGTGAAGGGCGTCGCCGAGAGCGGCGTCACTGCCGACGAACTGGCCCGGGCGAAGACCTATCTGGTCGGCGCCTATCCGATCAACAATCTCGATTCGTCGACGGCGGTCGCCCGCACCCTGCTCGAACTGCAGAAGGACGGGCGCGGCATCGACTATATCGAGCGCCGCGCCGCGTTGATCGAGGCGGTCACGCTCGATCAGGTCAAGGCAGCGGCTGCCAGGCTGCTCACCGTCGAGCCGGCCGTTCTCGTCATCGGGCCCGAGGCGGAAGGCGCAAGCGGCGGCTGAACGGCGATGACCATCGACGTTCAGACGCCAGGGCCGACTTTCGCCGTCGCCTTCGGCGGCGGCGGCGCGCGCGGGCTGGCGCATATCCACGTCATCCAGGTGCTCGACGAACTCGGCATCCGGCCGGTTGCCATCGCCGGCTCCTCGATCGGGGCGATGATGGGGGCCGGCATGGCCGCCGGCATGAGCGGGCGCGACATCGAGCAGCACGCGCGCGCCGTGCTCTCCAACCGCAATGAGGCCATGGCGCGGATGTGGCGCAGCCTCCCCCGCAGCGTCGGCGAGCTGGTGGCCGGCGGCATCCGGCTCGGGCAGTTCGATGTCGCACGCATCCTGCGGGCCTTCCTGCCCGATTCCGTGCCCGAGCGGTTCGAACAGCTTGAAATCCCGCTTCAGGTCACGGCGACGGATTTTTACGGCCATGCCGGGAAGGTTTTCCGGCAGGGCGATCTCTACACGGCGCTCGCCGCATCGGCGGCGCTGCCGGCCATCTTCCGGCCGGTCAGCCATGAAGGCCGGTTGCTGATCGACGGCGGCATCACCAACCCGGTGCCGTTCGACCTGCTTCACGGCACGGCGGACATCGTCATCGGCGTCGACGTCGTCGGCGGGCCGAGCGAGGGCGGGCAGCGTCGCCCGACATCGGTGGAGCTGCTGATGGGCGCGAGCCAGATCATGATGGCGGCGATCATCGACGTGAAGCTGCGGACAACCCGGCCGCATATTCTGCTGCGGCCGCCGGTGGCGCGCTTCGGCGTTCTCGACTTTCTCAAGGTCGAGCACGTGCTCGAGGAAACCGCGTCCGTCCGTGAGGAGCTGAAGCGGGCGATCGACGCGGCCGTCGAGAATCCCACCCGATAGATTTTAGTCCGGACAGCAGGGATTCCTTAAGTCTGTGCCGCGACCGTGGCCGCGCAATCCTGAAATATTACAGAACTTTAAGCATCGTGACTGAACATCGCCACATTCATCCCGGTTAATGTGGGGGCTGCGGGAGATGATGGTCATGAGACACCGGATATCTGAAGCGTCGAGTTCGGAACGTAAGGTCGAGTTGTGGACGCCCTGGGGCGTCCTTTGCCTCAATGATCGGGATGTTCCCGATCGGGACCAGCGCAGGTGGCTGCCGAATCAACGTCTGCGTCCCTTGGCTCATGTTCCCGCCGCGAAGCGGGATCGCGAGCGCTGCGTCTGAGTTTCCCCTTGTTCGCTGTCGGGCCAATCCAGCCCGGCCCGTACAGCCCGAATGTCCAATCCGAACGTCTGGCCAGAGCCGCCGGTCGGTTGGCCGACTACGCTTTCCCCCGGCGTCGCGCATTGCATCGGCGCCGCGGGAACCATAGATGGGGTGACAGAGCCATCCTGATGGCCCTCGCATCAGCCCTGAAGGATGACACCGCTCCATGACCCAGCCGCTGGATTCCTCCGGTCTTGCCGATCTCGTCGCTCGACTGGTCGAGGCGTCGCGACGCGCCGGCGCCGATGCGGCCGACGCGGTCGCGGTCCGCTCGCGTTCGACCGGCGTCTCGGTGCGGCTCGGCAAGGTCGAGAACACCGGCGCCTCCGAGAACGACAATGTGTCGTTGCGCGTTTTCGTCGGCCAGCGGGTGGCGAGCGTCTCCGCCAACGACGCGTCCGACCCAGACACGCTGGCGCAACACGCGGTCGCGATGGCCTCGGCTTCGCCCCCCGATCCTCACCAGTGTCTTGCCGATCCGGCGCTGCTGGCCGATGAGATCGTCGATCTCGACCTGTTCGACGCGACGGAGATTTCGCCGGAACGCCTGCGCGAGGACGCGCTGGCGATGGAAGAAGCAGCGCTTGCCGTTCCCGGCGTGACCAACACCGCCGGGGCCGGCGCCTCCGCCGGCATGGGAGGGCTGGTGCTTGCCACCTCTCACGGTTTTGTCGGTCACTATATGGCGACCCGCTTTTCCCGTTCGGTCTCCGCCCTCGCCGGTTCGGGAACGGCGATGGAACGCGACCATGATTTTTCCTCGCAGCTGCATTTCAGCGATCTGAAGGCTGCCGAAGAAATCGGCCGCTTCGCGGGCGAGCGTGCGGTCAGGCGGCTCGCTCCCCGCAAGGCCAGCACAGGCCCGGTCACGGTGGTGCTCGATCCGCGCGTGGCGCGCGGCATCGCCGGCCACCTCGCCGAGGCGATCAACGGCGCATCGGTCGCCCGCAGGACGACTTTCCTGCGCGATCGCATGGGCCAGCAGATCGCCTCTGCCGGGATCACCGTGACCGACGAGCCCCGGAAAATCCGCGGCCAGTCGTCACGACCGTTCGATGGCGAGGGCGTCGCCGGCCAGAAGCTCGTCATGGTCGAGCGCGGCGTGCTCAACCACTGGTTCCTGTCCTCCTCCGTCGCCAGCGAACTCGGCTTGAAGACCAATGGCCGCGGCATGCGCGCCGCCTCGTCGGTGGTGCCGTCATCGACCAATCTCGTCATCGAGCCGGGCGCGCAGAGCCCGCAGGAGATGATCGCGACGTTGAAGTCGGGCTTCTACGTTACCGAGGTGTTCGGCCAGGGCGTCGACCTCGTCACCGGCGACTATTCGCGCGGCGCGTCGGGATTCTGGATCGACAATGGCGAGCTTGTCTTTCCGATCTCGGAAGTCACCATTGCGGCCAATCTCAGGGACATGTTCATGAACATGGTGCCTGCGAGCGATCTCGACCGGAATTTCGGCACCGCCGCACCGACGCTGCTGATTGAGGGGATGACCCTTGCCGGCGAATGAAGCAGAGGCGGAAACGATGGCGACCGCCGATCTCGCGCTGATCCGCGACGCGGCGCGCGAGGCCGGCCAGATCGCCATGCGCCATTTCCGCAACGATCCCGACGTGTGGATGAAGAACGGCACCTCGCCGGTCAGCGCCGCCGACATCGCCGTCGACACCTTCCTGCGCGACACGCTTCTCGCCGCCCGTCCCGATTATGGCTGGCTCTCGGAAGAGACCGTGGACAATCCCGAGCGGCTCGCCGCGCGGCGCACCTTCGTCGTCGATCCGATCGACGGCACCCGCGCCTTCATCCAGGGGCGGAAAACCTGGTGCGTGTCGATCGCCGTGGTCGAGGCGGGCGCACCGCTGGCCGGCGTGCTCGAATGCCCGGCCAAAGAAGAGTTCTATGAGGCCGTGGGCGCCGGGCCGGCATTGCTCAACGGCGCCGAGATCCGGGTCGCGCCTGCCGGCGCCGCCCCGCGCGTGGCCGGACCGAACGCCATGCTTGAGCGCGCGCCGTCATGGATGCGCGGCGGTCCCGACATCCCCTACATTCCCTCGCTCGCCTATCGCATCGCCATGGTCGCCAGCGGCGCGCTCGACGCCACCTTCGTCAAGCCCAACTCGAACGACTGGGACCTTGCCGCCGCCGACCTGATCCTGCGCCGCGCCGGTGGCAGGCTGGTCGAGCGCGACGGTGCGATGCCGCTTTATGCCAGCGCGGACCCCCGCCACGGTGCGCTGGCCGCCGGCAGCGGCCGGCTGCTCGACGAGATGACCCACATCATCGCCACCATGGATGTGGAGAAACCTGTCGCCGGCGAAACCGCATCACGCAACGGTTTCAAAACGTAACGAATTCCTCTAGAGGAGTAACCGCCGCGCCGCCCGGCCCTGGCCCGCGGCGTCGGAGAAACCAACAGGCGAGCGGATATGCCCGAGGAAACCGAAAAGAAGCAGCTTCTCCATCTCGTGTTCGGCGGCGAGCTGAAATCGCTGCACGGGACGGAGTTCAGGAACCTCGACGAACTCGACATCGTCGGCATCTATCCCGACTATAAATCCGCCGAACTTGCGTGGAAAGCAAAGGCACAGGCGACGGTGGACAATGCGCATATGCGCTATTTCATCACCCATCTGCATCGCCTGCTCGACCCGGACACCAAGTAGAACGCCGAAGCAGCATGGATCAGGAGGTCGCCTCGACATTGCCCAAGACGCGCGCCGACGCCGCAAGGTCGCGGCCTCGCCCGTTGAAGCGCCTCTGGAAAAAGGTGCGCGGGCCGCTGATGCGCTCGCGCGCGGCACAGGCCCTGCTGGTCGGCCTCTTCGCCGGGGCAGTGAAACTCGTCTACCGCACCAACAGGCCGGCCGCGGGATCGGACGACATCGGCCCCGTCATAAGCGCCCACACGCCGGCGATCGCCGCGTTCTGGCATGGCCAGCATCTGCTCGCCCCGGCGCTCAACCCGCGCGACAACAAGATGGTGGCGCTGTTCTCCCGCAGCGCCGACGCCGAACTCAACGCCCGCGTTGCCGAGCGGCTGGGCTTCGGCGTCATTCGCGGCTCGGGCGGCCGCGAAGGCGAGCACAACACCCAGAAGGGTGGCGCGCGTGCGCTGATCGCGCTCAAGAAGACGCTCGATGCCGGCACCAACGTGGCCATGATCGCCGACATTCCCCACGGCACCCCGCGCGAGGCGGGGCTCGGCATCGTCACGCTGGCCAAGGTTTCCGGCCGACCCATCGTTCCGGCCGCGGTCGCCACCAGCCGCCGCAGGGTGCTGGAACGGACCTGGGACAAGACCACGATCAACCTGCCTTTCGGACGCCGGTCCGTCGCCATCGGCGAGGCGATCCATGTTCCCTCCGATGCGACGCCGCAGCAGCTCGAGGACAAGCGCCGCGAAGTGACGGCGGCGCTCAACGCGGTGACGCTGCGCGCCTATGCGCTGGTTGATGGCGGGCCGACATGAGCGAACGCTGGGCCCGCACCATGCTGACCGCCTATCGCTGGGCCGGCGCCGCCGCCTATCCGATGATCGGCGGCTATGTCGCGTGGCGCGCCAGCAAGGGCAAGGAAGAGCACAGCCGCCGGCGCGAGCGTTACGGCCGCGCCGGCCTGCCCCGCCCGGCCGGACCGCTGATCTGGATCCATGCGGCAAGCGTCGGCGAGACCATCGCCGTCGTGCCGCTGATCGAGCGGCTGATCGGCAGCGGCATCACCATCGTCCTGACCACCGGCACCGTCACCTCGGCGCAGGTGGCGCGCGAGCGGCTTGGCGACCGCATCATCCACCAATATGTCCCGCTCGACCTTAAGCCGGCGGTCAGCCGTTTCCTCGACCATTGGGCGCCCGATCTCGCAGTGATGGCCGAATCGGAAATCTGGCCGATGACCATCCTCGAGCTCGGCGCGCGCCGCGTGCCGCAAGTGTTGGTCAATGGCCGCCTTTCCGACCGCTCCTTCGCCAGCTGGTCGAAACGCAACTATCTCGCCGAGGCCCTGTTCGAGAATCTCGCCCATGTCATCGCCCAGTCCGAGACGGATGCCGAACGCTTCCGCCATCTCGGCGCGCGGCCGGTCACCGTGTCCGGCAATCTGAAGGGCGACACGGTCGAACCCCCGGTCGATCTCGGTGAGCTCGCCCGCCTGCAGGGCGAAATCGGGCGACGCAAGACCTGGGCCGCCGTCTCCACCCATGACGGCGAGGAAGCTGCGGCGATCGAGGTCCACCGGCTGCTGCGCACCCGCCATCCCGATATCCTGACCATCATCGTGCCGCGCCATCCCGAGCGCGCCGACGCGGTGGCGCTCGCCTGCGCGGAGGCCGGCCTTTCCGTCGCGCGCCGCAGCGCCGGCGACCATATCGCCCCCGGCACCGACATCTTCCTCGGCGACACGATCGGCGAGATGGGCCTTTATCTGCGCCTGACCGAGATCGCCTTCGTCGGCCGCTCGCTGACCGCGAAGGGCGGGCAGAACCCGCTGGAACCGGCGATGCTCGACACCGCCGTCCTGTCCGGACGCAATGTGCAGAATTTCCGCGAGGCCTATCAGAAGCTGGCCGCCAGCGGCGCGGCGCGTTTCGTCCGCGACAAGGAGGTTCTGGCCGGCGCGGTCAACTATCTGCTGACCAACGAGACCGAGCGGCACAAGATGATGGCGGCGGGACGCAGCACCGTCGAAGACATGCGCGGCGCGCTGACGCGCACGCTTTCGGCGCTGGAGCCGTTCATCAACCCGCTGATCGTCCAAGCGCGGTTGCAGGGCTCGGCCGGCGGCAAGAGGTGAGCTGATGGTCAGCGAGGCGCCGCCTTTCTGGTGGGGCAAGGCCGACTGGCGGGCGTGGGCTCTGTCGCCGTTCTCCGCCGCCTATGGCGCCGTTGCGGCGCGGCGGCTGCGCAACGCCCCGCGCGAGAAGATATCCGCGCCCGTTCTGTGCATCGGCAACCTGACGGTCGGCGGCTCCGGCAAGACGCCGGTGGCCATCGCGCTCGCGCGCCAAGCCTCGGCGATGGGGCTGAAGCCGGGCTTCCTTTCGCGCGGCCATGGCGGCGCTGTCTCAGGCCATCCGCATCTCGTCGACGCCGACCATGACGGCGCGCGCCATGTCGGCGACGAGCCGATGTTGCTGGCGCGCGCGGCGCCGGTCGCCGTGTCGCGGGACCGCGCCGCCGGCGCGCGCGCGCTGATGGCGCAAGGCTGCGACTTCCTGATCATGGATGACGGCTTCCAGAGCGCCCGCATCCACATCGACTACGCGCTGATCGTCGTCGACGCCCGCCGCGGCATCGGCAACGGCCACATCATTCCCGGCGGCCCGATGCGCGCCGGCCTGACGGAGCAGATGCGCCATACCGACGGCGTGCTGAAGATGGGCGACGGCGACGGCGCCAACCCGGTGCTGCGCCAGGCCGCACGCGCCGGGCGCGCCTTCTTCGAGGCCCGCCTGCGCGCCGCCCCCCTCGCCGGCATCGAAGGCAAAGCCTGCCTCGCCTTCGCCGGCATCGGCGATCCGGGCAAGTTCTTCGACACGGTCGCGATGCTCGGGGCCGAAATCAGGGTCGCGAAGAGTTTCGGCGACCATCATTTCTACAGCGAGTTCGACGCGCAGGACCTGCTTTCGACCGCCGACGCGCAAGGCTTGGAGCTTGTCACCACCGCCAAGGATGCGGTCAGGCTCGACCATGCCGGTGGCGCGCTGCAACAGCTTAAGGAACGGACGAAGGTGGTGGAGGTCGAGGCCGTGTTCGACATCGAGAGCGCGCCACGCGCGATCATCGCCGAGACGGTCGAAGCCTGGCGACGGCGCAGACTGGAAAAATAGCGGCCGGCTAGAGCGGGAATGAGGAAAAGTGTGAAGCGATTTTGCGTCCGGAGTTGCGTAAAAACAAAGAGATAGATCGTTTCACCGTTTCCGGGAAACTGTGAAATGATCAAAAAAGCAGCCGCGTCAGCGCTTGCGCAGGCCGGGATCGAGTTCAAGCTCGCGGGCGAGCGAGATCGCGGCGCTGACGTAAGGCTCCTGCCGCGCCACGCTCCAGTATTTCAGGTCGTCGAGCGGAATGACGTCGCCGGTGACGGCGCAGCGCACGAAACCGCCCGGCGACAGCACCTGGAAATCGCCGTCGAGATAGCGGATGCGCGCCTCCCTGCTGCCGGAGCCTTCGAAACGGTTCATCTCGCCATGCCTTCCTGAATCAACCCGTAAACGGCCTCAGCCGCCTTGAATCCACCGAACCGGGAACTCATCCGGTTCCGCCACAAAAGTCCACCGAGGTCAAGCGCCCGTACCCCCTTGCCCGTCCCAGCCATCGGCGAAGCTGACATTGCCGACGCCGTGAACCGCCTTCAGAGCCTCGCCGATGGCGATTGCCTCCGCCTGCCACGCGGCCTCATCCTCGGCGCTGGCGAAATCCGGCCCCCGCGGCACATCCTCGAAGGTGAAGGCGTTCTGGTAGAGATCGTCCCATTCCTCGATGCGGCCGGCAAGCTCCCCGTCGTAACGGCTGAAATGGCTGAAGCGCCGCTCGGTATCGGCATCGATGAGCGGATGGAAGCCCTGCATCGGCAAAATCACGATGCGCGTCGCCACCGGCTGGTCCTCTTCCTTCCATGCAGAGGGGTCGAAACTGCCGGGTGACGGCGCATCCCACATCATGTGATAAACGAACCAGAGCCCCAGCCCCGATGCGGCGAGCGTCGTGGCGACAACCCCGAGCGGCTCGTCCCAAGGCAGAAGCCTGCCCTCGCGCCACAGCCAGACCACGCCGACGGTAACGGCGCCATAGAGGATGGCGGCGTTGACGACCTGCCGGCGGCCGCTGTCATCATCGTCCTCCTTCGCAATGAAGAAACGCCGCGCGCCCGCGATCCAGAGCGCCTGGCTGGCGGCGGCGAACAGGAACAACGGCAGCGCCCAGCGGCTCATGGCCAGCAGCGCAGCGCCGCTGGCGCCGACGGCGATTGTCATGATGCCAATGAACCAGCGCCTTCGCTTTTCAGTCTGATCCTCGCTGCCGGAAGAAATGGCCGCCAACGCCTTGTCGAGCAGCGAATCCATCAGGATGGCCCGCAGCCCGAACCAGCCCGCGAAAAGATAGAACGCCCCCGCCAGCCGGAAGACGACGTCGATGGCATCCATTGTTGCAAGCCCCATATTGCGCCCGATGAACGCGAGTGACAGGCGATTGCGGCGCGGCGGTGGCCGGTCAGCGACGCCCGAACAGGCGTTCGATGTCGGAAAGCTTCAGTTCGATATAGGTCGGCCGGCCGTGGTTGCAGGTGCCGGAGCCCGGCGTCGCCTCCATCTGGCGCAACAGCGCGTTCATCTCGTCGGGCGCGAGCCGCCGACCCGATCGCACCGAACCGTGGCAGGCCATGGTGGCCGCGATGGCGTCGAGCCTCGCCTTCAGCGTCTCGACGGTGTCGGTCTCGGCGATCTCGTCGGCGAGGTCGCGCACCAGCGTCTGCACGTCGACCTTGCCAAGCATCGACGGCGTCGCCCGCACCGCCACCGCCCCCGGCCCGAAACGTTCGAGCGCGAGGCCGAACCGTGACAGGAACTCGCCATGGCCCGCCAGCCTCTCGGCATCGTCTTCCGGCAGATCGACGATCTCGGGCAGAAGCAGCATCTGCGACGGCACCGCGCGCGACGCCAGCGCTTGCTTCAGCGCCTCGTAGACCAGCCGCTCATGGGCGGCGTGCTGGTCGACGATGACGAGGGAATCGTCGGTCTGGGCGACGATGTAGTTCTCATGGACCTGTGCCCGCGCCGCGCCAAGCGGCCTTGCGGTCAGCTCCGGCGCCGCCTCGGCAACACCGGCGCGGGCGTCGGCGCTCGGCACATAGGTCGCGGCTGCCTCGGCAAGGCCCAGCGGCCGCTGGAAGGGAGAACCGGCATCGAAACCGGGCCATGCCGGGCGCGACGGCTGCCAGCCACCCGGCAACGCGGCGGAACGCCCGTCGCCGCCGCCGTCTCCTGGTCGAAAGGCCGACAGCATGGCATCGGCCCCGGTCGTCGCCGCACGGATGCCCGAACGCGCCAGCGCTTCGCGGATCGAGCCGACGATCAGGCCGCGTACGAGGCCGGGATCGCGAAAGCGTACGTCGGCCTTGGCCGGATGGACATTGACGTCGACCAGCGCCGGATCGAGTTCGATGAACAAGGCCGCGACCGCGTGCCGGTCGCGCGGCAGCACGTCCGAATAGGCCCCGCGCAGCGCGCCGGCCAGCCAGCGGTCGCGCACCGGCCGGCCGTTGACGTAGAGATATTGACGCAGCGAGTTGGCCCGGCTGTAGGAGGGGATAGACGCGAAGCCGGTGAGCCGTACCCCTTCCCGCTCGGCGTCGAGCAGAAGCGCGTTGTCGGCGAATTCGCGCCCCAGCACCTGCGCCACCCGTTCGTCGTGGCCGTTGCAGGCGGCAAGGTCGAGCATGTTGCGGTCCGAACCGGAAAGGGTGAACCGGACCGAGGGAAAGGCGATCGCCGTGCGCCGCACCGTCTCGGTGATGGCGGTGGCCTCCGCCCGCTCCCCCTTCATGAATTTCAGCCGCGCCGGGGTGGCGAAGAACAGGTCGCGCACCTCGACCAGCGTGCCGCGATTGGCCGCCACGGGGCGAAGCGGCGCCACCCGGCCGCCCGACACGGCGATCTCGTGGCCGGCATCGGCGCCTTCCGTGCGCGAGCGGATCGACAGCTTGCCGACGGAACCGATCGACGGCAGCGCCTCGCCGCGAAAGCCGAGCGAGCGGATGTCGTCGATGTCGTCGCCGAGCTTCGAGGTGCAGTGCCGCTCGACGCTCATGGCGAGATCGCGCCCGTCCATGCCGCTGCCGTCGTCGGTGACCCTGATCAGGGAAAGCCCGCCGCCGGCCGTGGCGATCTCGATCCGGGCAGCCCCGGCGTCGAGGGCGTTCTCGACCAGTTCCTTGACGACGCTAGCCGGCCGCTCGATCACCTCGCCGGCGGCGATGCGGTTGATGACTGTTTCGGAAAGGTGACGGATTGCCATGGTTCCATGATAGGCGGATTCGCGGCCGCGCGGCAGCTCCCGGCGGCGGCCCGCAGTGGACATCCCCGCCTTTTCACGCGCGAATCCGCTTTACCGATTTCTAACCATCCCGCCCGTCGGGCCTTGGCGCACGCGGCGCGCGCGTCCACTTCTTAACCTCCGCATGGTCTGATCCATGCCGGGGAAGCGCCGGGAAACGGCCATGGAGGTCAGCGAAATTGGGGGCATCGGCTGAAGCGGAGCGCAAGGGAGCCAACCGACTGATCCTGTTCATCAGGATCGCCTACAGCGTTGCGCTGCTGATCGTCGGCGCGATGGCGCTGGCGACCTATCTGCTGCTTCAGCACATGATGGCCGCGCACCAGCGCGACGATGCGCTGATGGCGCTGGTCGACACCCAGAAGACCCTGTCGCAGCGCATCGTCTTCCTGTCCAATGCCGCCCGTCAGGCCAATCCCGAGGCCCAGAAATCGCTGATCGCCTCGCTGCGCGGCTCGATCCGCCAGTTCGAGAAGAATTACGACTACCTCGTCAAGGCGACCGAGATCGACGGCCCGTCGCCCTCCTCGGCGACGGTGAAGGAGATCCTGCTCAGCGGTCCTCATCATCTCGACAACTTCACGTCGAGCCTGATCGCCAACGGCCTGCGGCTGGCCTCGGCGCTGGAGACGAGTTCCGGCCTCAGCATTCCCGGCGGCGGCTATCAGGGCAGCGCCGAGCGCGCCTTGCTCGATGACACGGTGGCGGGCGCGGCGCTCGACGGGTACACCGCGCTCGGCGAGCACCTTGCCACCAACTCGCAGAAGCTGCTCGACCGGATGCTGAGCGTCCATCGCATCCTGTTTTATGCCATGGTCGGCGTGCTGCTTCTGGTGGCGCTGTTCATCTTCCGCCCGATGACCGGGATGATCCGCCGCCGCACCAGCGAACTTGTCGATGCCCGCAACTCCATGGCCTTCCTCGCCGCCCATGACGGCCTGACCGGCCTCAACAACCGCTCCTTCCTGCGCGGCCAGTTCGAGACGCTGCTGGTCTCTGCCGCCCGGCGCGGCGAGCGGCTGGCAGTGGTCCAGATCGACCTCGACCGTTTCAAGCAGATCAACGACACGCTCGGCCATGCCGCCGGCGACTTCGTTCTGGTCACCACCGCCCAGCGCATGCGCGCCTCCTGCCGCGATGCGGATGTCTGCGTTCGTCTCGGCGGCGACGAGTTCGTCATCGTCCTGCCTGCCGCCGGCACCGACGAAGAGATCGAAGCCATGGTCCGCCGTACGCTGGCGCGGATCAACGACCCGATGATGTACGAGGGAGCGGCGATCGGCTGCGCGGCGAGCGCCGGCATCGCCGTCTTCCCCTCCGACGCCGACAACAGCGCCGACCTCCTCGTTCACGCCGACCTCGCACTCTATGCCGCCAAGAAGAAGCGTGGCGGCGCGCTGGTGTTCTTCTCCAACGATCTGCGGCAAAACCTCGAACACCGTCAGCAGTTCGAGCAGGATCTGTCGGAGGCGATCGCCACCGAGGAGTTCACCGTCCACTTCCAGCCACAGGCTTCGCTGTCGAGCGGCGCTATCGTCGGCGTCGAGGCACTGGTGCGCTGGCCGCATCCGAGGCGCGGCATCGTACGGCCGAACGAGTTCATCCCGGTGGCGGAGAAGGCGGGCTTCATGCCGGCAATCGGCCGCATCGTGATGCGCAAGGCGATCGAGGAAGCCGCCGCCTGGCACCGCGCCGGCATTCCGTTCGGGCGCATCGCCATCAACGTTTCGGGAGCCGAGCTGAACGAAGCCGATTTCATCGATTTCCTGTTCGGCGTGTTGGCGATGACCGGGTTGCCGGCGGACAAACTGTCGCTGGAGATCGTCGAATCGGTGATCCTCGACGACGACAAGACCGGCGCAGCGGCCAAACTTTTGGAGGTCCGGGCGGCGGGCGTCCATCTCGAGCTCGACGATTTCGGCACCGGATACGCCTCGCTCACCCATGTCAGCCCGAGCGAGATAGATCGGCTCAAGATCGACCGGCGTTTCGTGCAGAACATCGACCAGGGCGGCAACAATGCCAAGATCGTGAAGGCCATCACCGATCTGGCGCGCAGCCTTGGTATCGGGGTCGTCGCCGAAGGCGCGGAAACCGAAGCGGAGATTTCCTCGCTGCGCGCGCTCGGCTGCGACGAGGTCCAGGGCTACGCCATCGCCTTGCCGATGCCGCGGGAACAGGCTCGGATATGGCTGGAAATCAACGCAGCGCCTGCCGCCGCGGAAGCAGGCCGTTCCAGCCGCCCCGTCAGGCCGGGAACTGCCGTCAGCCGCAGGGAATATCGCTCAGCCGCCAGCCGCCATACAGACTCATGATGTCGGCCACCAACCACGCCCGGCCCTGACGCTGAAGCGTCCATTCCACCGCCTGCTTTTGCCCGCCGACGCGATAATACACCATGACGATGGCGTCCCCGCCCTGCACCGATTCACGCAGTTCCAGTGAACGGGAAAGCTCGTCACGGTCATGGCGTTCCGCCTCGACCGCCAGCCCGAACTGGATACAGTCCGGACGGCCGGCCTTAAGCGCGGCGTCGTTGGCATCGAGCACGCCGCGCGCCGGATCGGTGAAGAAACGCCGCATTTCCGGCTTCAGCTCGGTTCCGGCATTGGCGTAGAACCGCGCCACGGCATCCGATGCAGGCCCGGCATGAGCGCTGGGAGCCAGAGCAATCAGGCAAGCGGCGGCAGCGAAAGGCAAAAGTTGCGGCATGGCATCCTTCCGGTCATTGGCGGCAGGCATATCACGGATTAGTCTGCGCGAAACCGGCCGGTCTCGACGGCATGGGGGGATGAATGGAACCGCCAACAGTGCAAATCGTCTTTGTAGCCGCCGCAGCCTTCTGGGGCATCTGCTCGATCATGCTGCTGATTTCGGCGACAAGGCTTTGCTATCGCATCGAGGCGCGCTCGGGCAGGCCGCTCATGAAGCACGGGCTGCGGCTTCCGGGCTACGCCAACGTCATTCCGGCGGCGTTCAATTTCCGTGTCGCGAAGGATGCCGAAACGCAGGACATGCGCCGGCGCATGAACAGGCGGCTCCTCGCCATTCTGGCCGGTTTCAGCCTCGTCTATCTGCTGAAATGGGCAACGGGCGCTTAGAGCGTTTCCAGGAAAAGTGCGAGGCGGTCTGGGCCTTCCGCCTCAGCCTTCCTGCTGGCGCACCAACATATAGAGATTGGTGCAGCGCGCGCCGGAACGGCAATAGGCGAGAACCGGCTTCGGCAATTCGCGAAGCGCCTTCGCCTGGTCGTCGACATTCTCCTGCGTCATCGCGCCACTGACGACCGGAATGTAGCGGAATTCGAGCCCGGCAGCCCGCGCCGCCTTCTCGACCTCGTCATGCGGAACCGTGCCGTCTTCGGTGTCGGGGCGGTTGGAGATGATGCTCCTGAACCCGGCCTTGAGGATGGCGGCGACGTCGGCCGCGCCGATCTGCGGCGCGACGGCGTAGTCTTCGGTGATCTGGCGGATTTCCATGGCGCATATCCCGGTTCAGGGCCATTCATCTATGCGTTGCGACAGGTCTTGCCAAGGCAGGGATCGGCGGATTCTCCCCGACGGTGAGAATCCTGTCCTGTTTCAGGCCGCCCGGAACAGGCCCCCCTTGCCCGCGAGCGCGCGCAGATGATGATCGGCATCGCCGAAGGTCAGGTCGATCGCGGTCACGCGCTTGAAGTAGTGGCCGACCGCCAGTTCCATGGTCATGCCGACGCCGCCATGCAGCTGGATCGCGTTCTCGCCGGCGATGCGGCCGCCACGACCGATCTCGACCTTGGCGGCATGGATGGCGGCGGAGCGTTCCGCCTCGTCGTCACTGTCGGCCATCGAGGTGGCGTAGAACGCCATCGAGCGCGCCTGTTCGATGGCGACGAACATGTCGACCGCCTTGTGCTGCAACACCTGGAACTGGCCGATCGGCACGCCGAATTGCTTGCGCACCTTGAGATAGTCGACGGTGAGCGCATGCATCGCCGCCATCGCTCCGACTGCCTCGGCACAGAGCGCGGCGATGCCGGCATCGACCGCGCGCCGCGCCAGCGAAAGCCCGCTTTCGGGGTCGCCGAACACCGCCTCCGGCCCGACCGCGACGTTGTCGAACGTCACTTCGGCGCCCTGCTGCCCGTCCTGCGTGCGGTATCCCCGCACCGAGACGCCTTCGGCCGCCGCATCGACGAGGAAGACGCCGATGCCGCCTTCATCGCGGACGGCCCCCGACGTGCGGGCGGTGACGAAGAAACGGTCGGCGCTGTCGCCGCCGAGCACGACGAACTTGCGCCCCGAGATGCGCCAGCCGGCGCCGTCCTTCGCGGCGGTCGTCTCGACATGATGAAGGTCGTAGCGCGAATTGCGTTCGCCCTGTGCGAATGCGAGCCTGAGCGCCCCTTCTGCCACCGCCGGCACCAGTTCGGCGCGCTGCGCGTCACTGCCGCCGAAACGGATCAGTGAACCGCCGAGCACCACGGTGGGGAGATAGGGTTCCAGCACCAGCGCCTTGCCGAATGCTTCCATGACGATCATCGTCTCGACCGGCGTGCCGCCGAGACCGCCATCCGCTTCGGCGAAAGGCAGCGCCATCAGCCCCATCTCGGCATAGCGCCTCCACATCGCCGCGCTCCACCCTTCGGGCGAGGCCATGATGCGGCGGCGCTCCTCGAAGCCGTAGTTCTCGGCCAGCAGCCGGTCTATGGAATCCTTCAGGATGGATTGTTCTTCTGTCAGGTCGAAATCCATGGTCAGAACCCCAATACGGCCTTGGCGATGATGTTCTTCTGGATCTCGTTCGACCCGCCATAGATCGAGACCTTGCGATAGTTGAAATAATGCGGCGCGGCCGATCCGGCATAGTCCGGCTCGATCGGCGGCTGGTTCGAGCCTTCGCCTTCATGGTCGTGATAGGGCAGCGCATGCGGCCCCATCACCTGCATCAGGAGATGGGTGGTGGCCTGCTGGATTTCGGACCCCTTGATCTTGAGGATCGACGAGGCGGGATCCGGCTTGCCGGTGTTGCCGCGCCTTGCATCGGCGGCGACGACGCGAAGCTGCGTCAGTTCCAGCGCCTTCAGCTCGATCTCGATCGCCGTCAGCTTCTCGCGGAAACGTTCGTCCTCGATCAGCGGTCGCCCGCCCGCCATTTCCAGCGCCGCCAGCTGACGGATGCGGGCGATGCGCTGCTTGGAGACACCGACGCGGGCGATGTTGGTGCGCTCGTTGCCGAGCAGGAACTTGGCGTAGCTCCAGCCCTTGTTCTCCTCGCCGACGAGGTTCTCGACCGGCACGCGCACATCGGTCAGGAACACCTCGTTGACCTCTCGGCCGCCATCGATGGTGACGATGGGACGGACCTCGATCCCCGGCGTCTTCATGTCGATCAGCAGGAAGGAAATGCCTTCCTGCTTCTTCGCCTCGGTGTCGGTGCGGACAAGGCAGAAGATCCAGTCGGCATATTGCGCCAGCGTCGTCCACGTCTTCTGGCCGTTGACGATGTAATGGTCGCCGTCCCGCACCGCGCGGGTGCGCAGCGAGGCGAGATCGGACCCCGCCCCCGGCTCCGAGAAGCCCTGGCACCACCAGTCGTCGAGATTGGCGATGCGCGGCAGGTAATGCGCCTTCTGCGCCTCGTTGCCGAAGGTGTAGATGACCGGGCCGACCATGTTGACGCCGAATGCGAGCGGCTGCGGCGCCGGCCATTTCTGCGTTTCTTCAAGGAAGATATATTGCCGCATCGGATCCCAGCCGGTGCCGCCGTACTTCTGCGGCCAATGCGGCACCGCCCATCCCTTGGCATTCAGGATGCGCGACCACAGCACCAGATCTTCCTTGTTGCCGTAATCGCCGTCGATCATCCGCTGGCGGATGTCGTCGGGCAGGTTCTCGGCGAGGAAGGCCCGCACCTCGCCGCGGAAGGCCAGTTCCTCCGGGGAATAGCGAATATCCATGGCAGACCTCAGGCGATCTCGAGGAGGCCTGCAGCGCCCATGCCGCCGCCGATGCACATGGTGACGACGGCGTACTTCACGCCGCGGCGCTTGCCTTCGATCAGAGCATGGCCGGCCAGACGAGAGCCCGACATGCCGTAGGGATGACCGAGCGCGATCGCGCCGCCATTGACGTTGAGCTTCTCCGGGTCGATGCCGAGCCGGTCGCGGCAATAGAGAACCTGCACCGCAAACGCCTCGTTCAGCTCCCACAGGCCGATGTCGTCGACCTTCAGCCCATGCCGCTGCAGCAGGCGCGGCACCGCAAACACCGGGCCGATGCCCATCTCGTCCGGCTCGCAGCCGGCAACGGCGAAGCCGCGGAAGATGCCGAGCGGCGACAGGCCGCGCTTCTCGGCTTCCCTGGCGTTCATCATCACATTGGCCGAGGCGCCGTCCGACAACTGGCTGGCATTGCCCGCCGTGATCGTGCCGCCCTCGCGCACCGGCTTCAGCCCGGCAAGACCCTCGGCGGTGGTGTCGGCGCGCGGGCCCTCGTCGTGAGCGACCTCCACCTCGCGATGGCTGACTTCCTTGGTTTCCCTGTCGACCACGGCCATGCGCGTCCTGATCGGCGCGATCTCGGCGTCGAACAGGCCGGCCGCCCGCGCGGCAGCAACCCGGCGCTGGCTCTCCAGGCCGTACTCGTCCTGCCGCTCGCGCGAGATGCCGTAGCGCTTCGCCACCACTTCCGCCGTGTCGATCATCGGCATGTAGACTTCGGGCTTCACCGCCGTCACCGCCTCGTCCATCAGGCGAAAGGTGTTGCGGTGATCGTTCTGCACGAGGCTGATGGACTCAAGCCCGCCGGCAATCCCCGCCACGACGCCGTCATTGCGGATGGCGTTGGCCAGCAGCGCCATCGATTGCAGGCCCGACGAGCACTGGCGGTCGATGGTGGTGCCGGCGACCGTCACCGGCAGGCCGGCGGCGAGCAGGGCGCGGCGCGCGACGTTCAGGCCGGTCGCGCCTTCCTGCATGGCGCAACCCATCACCACATCCTCGATCTCGCCGCCGTCCAGCCCCGAGCGCCGGAGCGCGTGGGCAATGGCGTGGCCGCCGAGCGCGCCGCCCGGCGTGTCGTTCAGCCCGCCGCGATAGGCCTTGCCGACCGGGGTTCTTGCCGTCGAGACGATTACTGCGTCGGTCATTGTCGTTCTCCCTTTCAGGTCGGTTGGATTTGTCAGGCCGGACGGGCCGAAAAGCTGCCGCCGGTTTCGGCAAGCTGGCGCAGCGACGCGGCCGGCTCGAACACCTTCTTGCCGGTCTTCGCGTGCCAGTGATCGAGGCGATCGACGATCTTCTTCAACCCCTCGATGTCGGCCCAGAACATCGGGCCGCCCTTGCCGATGGGGAAGCCGTAGCCATTCGTCCAGACGATATCGATGTCGGACGGCCGCGCCGCGATCTTCTCCTCGAGGATCAGCGCCGCCTCGTTGACCATCGGATAGAGCGTGCGCTCGATGATCTCCT
>JBLJBS010000197.1:0-4985 GCA_047637695.1 Aquamicrobium sp.
AGGCCAGCACCACCTTCTTGACGTCTTTCCACTTGGCCATGGTTTCCCCGCTTTGTGCCGCCGGTTCAGGATCGCGGTTCTTTTAGCAGGAATGCCGCGCCGGACAAGGTGAAGAACGCGGGCAGGACGATGGGAAAGGCGACGGGCGATCGGTGCCGTTCATCGGTTTGTGAAGGCAGCCGGCCTTGCCGAACCGTCCCCCGCAGCTAGGATCGGCAAACTGATTCAGACATTCCACCTCCAAGAGGCAAAACGCTTGGCCACACCTTCCGGCAAAACCCTGCTGCGGCTTGCAGCGGCGCTCTCCTTCTTTCCGCCATTCCTGGCCCAGCCCGCTCTTGCGCAGGGCGGAGACAAGTGGGCGGCGCATGAATCGGAACCGCGCGCGACCCTGCCGGCGGCGCAAGGCGAGACGAGGGTGTCGGGTGGCGTGCTCTCCTGCGATGCCCAGCGCTGGCGGCTCGACCTGACCGTGGCTGATGGCGCCGAATTGTCGGATGGCGATGTCCTGATCGAGGTCGACAAGCGCGCCTTCGAGGCGAGAGCGGTTGCCGCCGACGGCGCATTGTCGCTTGCGCTGCCGCGCGCGGCGGTCGAGCCGCTGAAGGAAGGCATCCGCATGCGGCTCGATTTCACCGGCCCGCTCGAAGAGGCCATCGGCGACGCATCGTTTGCGCTGCGCGGCTCGCGCCTCGCCATCACCCCGGCACAGAACCGTTGCTCCCTGCGCGACATGTCGGCCTATACGCCGGTGACGTTCACGCCCTTCACCTCCTACATGAACCTCGCCCGCGAGCTACGGAAGGACGACATCGCCGAGTTCAGGTTGTCCACGGCCTCCACACCGGAACTGGTCGCCGCGATGGCGGAGTTCGACGGCTCCCGGCGGGTTCTGTTCACCCGGCTGTGCGGCTCGTCATGGTATTACGGCGCTTCGGGGTGCAACATCACCGGCTTCGCCCCGGACGCGACCGGCGACGGCTGGAAAGCCGTGTATGACAGCGAGAACGTCCATCTTCATACCGACCCCGGCGCGGTGACGGACGGCTGGCCCGACCTCGTGACCCTGCCGGCGCGGGCAAAGGGGGGAGGCGCCGGCGGCCCAGGCCTGATCTGGCGCTGGGACGGCAATGCCTATGCGCTCAAGGGCGAATTGCCGGACGATGAGGCTGAACCGGTCGCCGGCTCGCTGACCGCGCAGGAGTGAGCCGCCGGAACCGGCAGGATCGCCGCTGTGAAGCCCCTCGCGCGGCCGTCGCGGATGCGTTATAGAATGCCGTTTCCCACTCTGGCGGCTTCATCATGGCAATCGCGAACTTCGTGCCCGACCTTTCCGTCATCCTCCAGTTCGCGGTGGCGGTGTTCGTCATCGCCATCACTCCCGGCCCCGACATGACCTTGTTCGTCGGGCGGGCGCTGAGCCAAGGAAAATCGGCGGGTCTGGCCTGCATGGCCGGCGCGATGACCGGCATCATGATCCACACCCTCCTGGTCGCGCTCGGCCTGTCGGCGCTGATCGTCGCCTCGCCGCAGGCGTTCTTCGTGCTCAAGGTGGTCGGCGCCGGCTATCTGATCTTCCTCGCCTTCCAGGCGATCCGCAACGGCTCGGCCTTTTCGCCCGATGCCCGACCGGAGGAAAAGCGCCCCTTTGTCCGCAACTGGGCGATGGGGCTGACGATCAATCTGCTCAATCCGAAGATCGTGCTGTTCTTCATGACCTTCCTGCCGCAGTTCGTGACCGCGAGCGACCCCTACGCCCCGCACAAGCTCCTGTTTCTCGGGCTGCTGTTTATCCCGCTGTCGCTGCCGGTGACGGTGCCGATGGTGCTGGCGGCCGACTCGTTCTCGGCCATGTTGCGCCGCGCGCCGCGGGTGATGCGCGCCACCGACTATCTGTTCGCCGGCGTCTTCTCGGCCTTCGCCTTCAAGATTCTCACTGCGACGGCGAAATAGGTCGGATCTTGCCGCCGGATCAGGCGACGTCGCGCCGGCCCGCCACGACCCGCCCGGCTGAAAGCCAGTAGGCGGCCCCGCCGGCGAGGCCGCCGGGAAATGCGCCCGCCACCATCATCGGCATCTCGAACGGCGAGCCGACGAAGACCGCGAAGATCGCCAGCGACGGCACGACATTGGCAAGGCCGGCAACGGCATAGTCGCGCGCGCTGCCATCCCCGCCGTTCCCCAAGCACGATCGCCACCACGAACCCCGGCAGGGCGCATGACACGGTCCACATGAAGCCTATGGTCAGAAAGGCCGGAAGATCGCGCAGAAGGGCGAACAGCGAGCCGTGCGCGCCGCCGTCCGGCAACGCAGCGGGAGCAAGGATGATTGCGACGGTGACGACGACCGCGACCGATACGGCGATAAGATAGCCGAGGGCGATAACAAGAAGCGTGGCGAGCCGCTGCCCGGTCACGCCTCGCCGTGTCCGGCGATCATCATCGCTTCGAGCGCCAGACGGTCGGTCTTTCGCATCCGCTCGGATTCCGACTTCAGCTGGCCGCAGGCGGCGAGGATATCGCGGCCGCGCGGGGTGCGGATCGGCGAAGCATAGCCGGCATTGTTGATGTAGTCGGCAAACTTCTCGATCGTTTCCCAGTCCGAGCACTGATAGTTGGTGCCGGGCCACGGGTTGAACGGAATGAGGTTGATCTTGGCGGGAATGCCCTTGAGCAGTCGCACCAGTTCCTTGGCGTCGTCGAGGCTGTCGTTGACGTCCTTGAGCATCACATATTCGAAGGTGATGCGCCGCGCATTGGAAAGGCCGGGATAGCGCCGGCAGGCGTCCATCAGTTCCTTCAGCGGGTACTTCCTGTTGATCGGCACCAGCATGTCGCGCAGGTCGTCGCGCACGGCATGCAGCGAGATCGCCAGCATCACGCCGATCTCCTCGCCGGTGCGGGCGATTTCCGGCGTCACGCCGGAGGTGGACAGCGTGATGCGCCGCTTCGACAGCGACAGGCCGTCACCGTCCGAGGCGATCAGCAGCGCCTTCTTGACGGCCTCGAAATTGTAGAGCGGCTCGCCCATGCCCATCATGACGATGTTCGAGACCTTGCGCCCTTCCGCCGGCACGATCGCGCCATCCGGAGTGTCGCTGTCCGGGAAGTCGCCGAGCCGGTCGCGGGCGGTCATCAGCTGGGCGAGGATTTCCTCGGCTGTGAGATTGCGCACCAGCTTCTGCGTGCCGGTGTGGCAGAACGAGCAGGTCAGCGTGCAGCCGACCTGGCTGGAAATGCACAGCGTGCCGCGTCCTTCTTCGGGGATGTAGACTGTCTCGATCTCGACCGGGCGTCCGGCGCCGCGTGGCGGGAACCGGAACAGCCACTTGCGGGTGCCGTCCTGCGAAATCTGTTCCTCGACCACCTCCGGTCGGGCGATGGTGAAATGGTGATCGAGCGCCGCGCGCAAATCCTTCGAGATGTTGAACATCTGGGAGAAGTCGGAAACGCCGCGCACATAGAGCCAGTGCCACAGCTGCTGCACGCGCATGCGGCGCTGCCGCTCCGGCACGCCGGCCACGGCCAGCGCCTCCGCCATCTCCTCGCGGTCCATGCCGATCAGCGACGGCTTTTCCGGCAGGCGCGCGGAAGCCGCCGCACCCGAATTGAGGGCGGCGCGCGTGGCGGCGGAAGTGAGATCGAGCGAAAGCGTCATGACCGGTCAAAGATAGGAGCGGAACGGGCCGCATGCCATAGTTGCCGTGGCTGATAGCAGAACGGGGCCGCGACGTCACGGCCCCGTGCGATTCGTTGCCGAATGACGTCCGGGCCGAGCCTTAGAGCATTTTGCAGTCCAGACGGGTTACGTCTGACGTCGTAGAAATGCGGCTCAGGAAACAAAGCGAGAGCGACGGAACTGCATTCGTCAGAATGCCCGTTGCTCCAGATCGTTTCACAGTTTCCCGGAAACGGTGAAACGATCTAGCTCTTTAGTTTTTACGCAATTCCGGACGCAAAACCGCTTCGCACTTTTGCTGGAATTGCTCTAGCGGCAGGTCTGGATCGAGTTCAGAGCTGCGGTGATGCCGCGCAGCGAGAACGTGTAGTTGGTCGGGTTGCCGCGCCCGGAGGTCGCCTGCACCTTCATGTCGGCGCCGCCGCGCATCGCGGCGATCAACTGCGGCTCCTCGGCGGCGTTTTCCATCCAGGCCGACTTGCCGCGGGTGAACATCGAGAACGAGCGGTCGCCGATCGTCACCTTGACCTTCGAATTGGACTGGAAGTCGTAGGAGGCGATGAACTGCGGCTCGTAGGAGACGTTCTGGCCCGGCTTCTGGCTGACGAAGAAGAAGATGTCGCCATGATCGAGGCTGGTCGGCTGCTTGTCCGTCGGGATCGTCAGCACGTAGCAGACCTTGCCGTTGTTGGCCTGGTAGGAATAGGTGCCCCAGGCGTTGTGCTGGCCGATCTTGGTTGCCCCCTGGGCGAGAACCGGCGTGGCGGTCGCGAGCAGCGCGAGGCAGGAGATGGTCGATATGATTCCGCGCATCGTCTTAGCGTTATCCCTGTGCGTGGTCGTGTTCGGATAAGGACCGGTCAATCCAGATCCCAATTCGCTTCATTTTGAATTAATCAGGGTTACGAAAGGGTGAACCTGACCAAGAAAAAGCCCTGCCGCTTCGCAAACCCCGGCTTTCGCGCATTTTTCCAGTTGCCCGCGCGAAGACAGCCGCATCCCTTCCAAGCGTTCAAAAGGGCAAAAGCGGCAAGAGTTTGACCTGAAGCGCCGGTATGCCGGCGCAGGACCGCCCCAGGACGGTCCCAGGACCGGCGTGGGGTCAGGCGTCGGCGTCTTCCAGCGCCTCGCGGGCCATGTGGCGGTGAGCCGGCTTGATATGGCCGCGGATTGCGGAGATCGCCGCCATCAGCACGGCAGCGTCGTCGGTGAAGCCGAGGCCGACGATGAAATCGGGGATCATGTCGGCCGGCATGACGAAATAGGCGAGCGCGGCCAGCAGCGTGCCGCGCGCCCTGAGCGGCGT
>JBLJBS010000198.1:0-5002 GCA_047637695.1 Aquamicrobium sp.
TCTTCGGTCCCATTTCCTTTTCGGGATGCTTGTCGGCGAGATAGGCGCAGATCGCCGCCGAGTCGGTGACCTTGATGCCGTCGTCGACCAGGACCGGGCCTTTGCCCGAAGGATGATAGCAGCGCATCTCCTCGCTGTCGCGCGCGGCCCTGACGATGCGATAGGGCTGGCCGAGCTCCTCCAGCATCCAGGTCACACGGATCAGGCGCGAACCCGGCGATCCGACTGCGAGATACATGACGATGCCTCCCCCCGACTCATCGCCGCGAGAGTAGCCCAATGCACCGGAAAGTGGAGTCTGATCCGCCGCATAGTCGGTTGCAGCGCGCTGTGCTTAATGCGCCCCGGGGTTGTTGCGCCATCGCGATTGCGCTTCTATAGCAGGAACTCCATGGGTGGCGCGAGCCATTCACGCGTCTGGCAACACTGGTTCGGGTCGAGGGCAGCAGATGAACGATGAACTGGCAACAACCGTCATCGCCAAGATCAAGGCTCATGCCGCGCCGGACGCCGGCGAAGTGACGCTCGACACAGAACTGAGCGCACTGGACATTCATTCTCTGGAACTGACCGAGATTGTTTTCGAGCTGGAAGACGAATTCGGCATCGAGATCGAAATGAACGCCATCGATGCCTGGTCGAACCTGTCGAATGTCGGCGACATCGTGACGGCGGTCCGCGAACTGGTCGGAAAAAAAGCCTGACATGGCGCGCCCGCGCATCGTCATCACCGGGCTGGGCGGCGTCTGCGCGCTCGGCACCGACGTTCCCGCGATCTGGGGTGCGATGTGCGCCGGAAAGAGCGGCATCGGCCCGATCACCACGGTGCCGCTGCACGACCTGAAGGTGAGCCGTGGCGCCGAGATACGCCAGCTTCCCGATCATGGCATCGAGCACAAGCGCCTCGTTGCGATGGACCGCTTCAGCCTGCTGGCGGTGATCGCCGCGCGCGAGGCCGCGGCCCAGGCCGGGCTTGCCCGCGACAATGATCTGGCGTCCCGCGCCGGCGCGGTGATCGGCGCCGGCATTTGCGGCTGGGAGACCATCGAGGATAATTATCGCGGCATCCTGCTAGAAGGGCGGCCGCGCGCCAACATCTTTTCAGTCCCGCGCGCCATGACGGGCGCGCCGGCCGGACAGGTGAGCATGGATCTCGGGCTGCGCGGACCGGTCTTCGCCGTCAGCTCCGCCTGTTCCAGCGGCAACCACGCCATCGCCTCCGCCGCCGACCAGATCGCGCTCGGCCGCGCCGAAATCATGCTGGCCGGCGGCACCGAGGCGCCGATCGTCTGGGGCATCCTGAAAGGTTGGGAAGCGTTGCGCGTTCTGGCCAAGGAAACCTGCCGGCCGTTCTCGGCCGACCGCGACGGGCTGGTCATCGGCGAAGGGGCAGGCGTCGTCGTCCTCGAGCGTCTCGAGCATGCCCAGGCGCGCGGCGCCACCATTCTGGCCGAATATGCCGGTTGCGGCCTGTCGGCCGACGCCACCGACATCGTCGCCCCGACGGTCGAGGGTCCGGCAGCGGCCATCGCCGGGTGCCTTGCCGATGCCGGGCTGGAGCCGGGGGATGTCGACTACGTCAATGCCCACGGCACCGGCACCAGGATGAACGACCAGATCGAGACCCAGGCGCTTCGCCGCGTCTTCGGCGCGGCCGCGGACCGGCTTTCGGTGTCCTCGACCAAATCGATGCACGGCCACTGCCTCGGGGCCACCGCCGCGATCGAGCTGATCGCCTGCGTCCGGGCGGTCACCGACGGCATCGTGCCGCCGACTGTCAACTACACCGCGCCCGATCCCGCTTGCGATCTCGACGTCACGCCGAACGTCGCACGCCGACGCGAGGTGCGTGCCGCGATCAGCAATGCCTTCGCCTTCGGCGGCACCAACGCCACCGTCGCGGTCAAGGCCTATCGCCCCTGACCCGGCGGTCGAACAAGCGTTCGCCGGCCCGCGCTGCAAGTTTGGCATGACGGCTTGCGCCGCGATCAGGCTGGCCTATCTCTGTTTTGTCCCGTTCCGCGCTGCCTGATTCCGTCACGCGCCGCGCCTTCCCGAAAAGAGGCTTCTTCCCATGACCGATCTGTCGAGTTTTCCGATCACCGCCCGCTGGCCGGCGAAAGAGCCGGAAAAGCTTCAGCTCTACTCCTTCGCGACGCCGAACGGCGTCAAGATTTCCATCGCGCTCGAGGAACTCGGTCTGCCTTATGAGGCGCATCTGGTCGATATCGGCAAGAACGAGACCTGGACCGAGCCGTTCCTGTCGCTGAACCCCAATGGCAAGATTCCGGCGATCATCGATCCGGCCGGCCCCGGCGGCAAGCCGCTGGCCTTGTTCGAATCGGGCGCCATCCTGGTCTATCTCGCCGAGAAGACGGGCAAGCTGATCCCGTCCGACCCGGCGCGCCGCTACGAGACCATCCAGTGGGTGTTCTTCCAGATGGCGGCCGTCGGCCCGATGTTCGGCCAGCTCGGTTTCTTCCACAAATTCGCCGGCCGCGAGATCGAGGACAAGCGCCCGCTCGAACGCTATGCGAACGAAGCGAAGCGCCTGCTCGGCGTCTTGCAAGGCCGTCTCGCAAGCCGCCGGTTTATCATGGGCGACGACTATACCATCGCCGATATCGCCATCTTTCCGTGGGTTCGCACGCTGCGCGATTTCTACGAGGCCGGCGATCTCGTCGGCATCGAGGGTTTCCCCGCGGTTCTCTCTTGGCTCGACCGCTGCCTTGCCCGGCCGGCCAGCCAGAAGGGCCTCACCGTTCCGGCGCGCGGATAAGGAAATGTCGGCGTCGCGGCCGGGCAGGCTTCATGCCTTTCCGGCCGCGGCTGCGGCCTGCAGCCGCGACCGCGTGAAGGCGGCAAGGAACACCAGCGTCATCAGCACCACGATGGTCGGCGCCGGCGCGCTGTCGATGAAGAACGACAGATAGACGCCGAGGAACGCGCAGCCGAGCGCCATCGCGACGGCAACCGCCAGCATCGCCTCGAAGCGGCGCGTGAGCAGGAACGCCGTGGCGCCGGGCGCGATCAGCATCGCGACGGCGAGGATGATGCCGGCCGCCTTGAGCGCGCCGACGATCGAAAGCGACAGCACCGCCAACAGCCCGTAATGGTAGAAGCGGACCGGCAGACCGATGGCGCGGGCATGGGTGGCATCGAAGGCGGCGACCAGAAGGTCGCGGCGCAGCAGGCCGATGAAGCCGACGACCACCAGAGCTATCACGCCCGTCTCCACGACGTCCCCCCATGTCAGGCCGAGTATGTCGCCGAACAGGATGTGGTCGAGATGCAGTTCGGTCTCGATGAACGAGAAGAGCACGATACCCAGTCCGAACATGCCGGAGAACACGACGCCCATCACCGTGTCCTCCTTCACCCGGCTGTGTTCCCGGAGATAGCCCGTCAGCAGTGCGCAGGTCATGCCGGCCGCGAACGCGCCGAGGGCCAGCGGCAGCCCGGCGGCGTAGGCCAGGATGACGCCCGGCAGGACGGCGTGGCTGATGGCGTCGCCCATCAGCGACCAGCCCTTGAGCACGAGGAAGGACGAGATCAGCCCCATCGGCAGCGCCACCAGCAGCGCGGCCAGGAACGCCTGTTGCATGAACGGGAACTGGAACGGCAGGAGAAGCGTGTCGATCATCGTCATGCCTTTGCCGCCAGCCCGGCCCGCGCCCGCCGCCGCGCCGCGACAAGTCCGTGCTTCGGCGCGAGGAAGAAGGCGCAGAGGAATATCAGCGTCTGCAGCACGACGATGATGCCGCCGGTGGCGCCGTCGATGAAATAGCTGGCATAGGCGCCGGTGAAGCTGGTCAGCGTGCCGATGGCGATGCTGATGACGATCAGCCGGCCGAAACGATCGGTCAGCAGATAGGCGGTGGCGCCCGGCGTGACCACCATGGCGATGACGAGGAACGCGCCGACCGTCTGCAGCGCCGCTACCGTCGACGCCGACAAAAGTGTGAAGAAGACGACGCGCAGCAGGCCGGGCCTCAGCCCGATCGAGCGGGCGTGTGCCTCATCGAAGAACACGGCCATGAAGTCCTTCCACTTGGCGGTGAGAACGACGAGCGAGACGCCGGCGATGATGACGAGCTGGAGCGTGTCGGCGGGCGTCACCGCCAGGATGTTGCCGAGCACGATTGTCTGGATGTTGACCGAGGCCGGTGACAGCGAAATCATGAACAAGCCGAGGCCGAAGAACGAGGTGAAGATCAGGCCGATGACGGCGTCTTCCTTCAGCTTCGTCTGCCGGCTCAGGAACAGCATTGCCGCCGCCGCCAGCCCGCCGGAGAAGAAGGCGCCGAAGGCGAAGGGCAGGCCGAGCATGTAGGCCCCGGCCACGCCAGGGACGATGGCGTGCGACAGCGCATCGCCGATCAGCGACCATCCTTTGAGCATGAGATAGGCGGAGAGGAAGGCGCAGACCGCGCCGACCAGCGCCGACACCCACATGGCGTTGACCATGTAGCCATAGGAGAAAGGTTCGAGGAGAACGTTCATCCCTTTGCCTTCTCCGCCGCATCGCCGGGCTGGACGGCCGGGCCGCTCGTCGAGTGCGCCTGGTCGCCGTAGAGCACGAAGGGCCTTTCGTCGTCGGTGATGACGGTGACGGCGCGCGCATCCTCGTCGTCGTGCAGGTCGGCTCCGCCGAGCACGAAATGGCGCAGTGTGCCGCCGAAGGTCTCCTCCAGATTGGCGCGATTGAACACCTCGTGCGTCGGCCCGTGAGCGAGCACCGTTCCCTTGACCAGCACGGCGCGGTCGCAGAATTCCGGCACCGAGCCGAGATTGTGCGTCGAGACCAACATGATGCGGCCCTCGTCGCGCAGCGTCTTGAGCAGTGTGACGATCGCCTCCTCGGTCGTCACGTCGACGCCGGTGAACGGTTCGTCGAGGAGGATGACCTCGCCTTCCTGCGCCAGCGCCCGGGCAAGGAAGACGCGTTTCTTCTGGCCGCCGGAAAGCTCGCCGATCTGGCGCTTGCGGAAATCGGACATGC
>JBLJBS010000199.1:0-4991 GCA_047637695.1 Aquamicrobium sp.
TGTAGGCGATGCCGCCGCCGGTGCCGCCGAGCGTGAAGGAGGGGCGGATGATGGCGGGCAGTCCGATCTGGTCGAGCGCCTGCGCGGCCAGCGCGACGGCATGGCCGATATAGCGCTGCTTGCGGTCGCCTTCGCCGAGGTTCCATTCGGTTTCGAGCGCGTCGAGCGCGGCATCGAGATCAGCGGGAGCGGATGCCTTCAGCTCGGCGCGGCGCGCCTCGTGCGCCTTGCGGTCGGCGTTCTTGACGTCGGTGGCGTTTGCCAGCATCGAGCGCGGGGTTTCCAGCCCGATCCTGGCCATCGCCTCGCGGAACAGCGCCCGGTCCTCGGCCTTGTCGATGGCTTCGGCATTGGCGCCGATCATCTCGACATTGTAGCGTTCGAGCACGCCCATGCGGCGCAGGGACAGCGCAGTGTTGAGCGCGGTCTGGCCGCCCATGGTCGGCAGAAGCGCGTCCGGCCGCTCCTTGGCGATGATCTTGGCGACGACCTCCGGCGTGATCGGTTCGATATAGGTGGCGTCGGCCAGTTCCGGGTCGGTCATGATGGTGGCCGGGTTGGAATTGACCAGGATGACGCGATAGCCTTCCTCGCGCAGCGCCTTGCATGCCTGTGTTCCCGAATAGTCGAACTCGCAGGCCTGGCCGATGACGATGGGGCCGGCCCCGATGATCAGGATCGACTTGATGTCGGTGCGCTTGGGCATGGGCGGTTCCGCTTCTTCTCGGTTTGCGCGAAGCACCGGGACGGGACCCCTCCC
This sequence comes from Aquamicrobium sp., assembly GCA_047637695.1. Lineage (GTDB taxonomy): Bacteria > Pseudomonadota > Alphaproteobacteria > Rhizobiales > Rhizobiaceae > Aerobium. The sequence goes on from JBLJBS010000199.1 coordinate 761, forward strand.
TTGACGCTTGCGCGTCGCGGAGGCCCGGCCGGCTGATCGCACAGCAATTCTTGTGACAGGCTAAGCGCGCTATATAGGGGAAGCGGCAGGGGGAGGGAACCCCAGAAATGGGGACGTTCGACTACCTGCCGTGAAGACGGGATTCTCGCTTTCGCGCAGGCATCCAATTCGGCCTCAGTGTACCGGCTACGCATGTATTCCGGGCATGATCCGCGGCCCGGCGGCAATGCGGCGCAGGCATATCGTCCTCGGTCGCAGCGTTCATTCTGGCTCGGATGAAAAGTTCCCGTCCTTTCCAAGCTCGGCCCGGACGGTCGAAAGACCCGAAACTGCGGTGGCGCGCATATGATCGGCATCCAGTCCTTCAAGGCGGCTCAGCGACTGGCTATAGGCGTCCACGGCGCCTTCAAGCGCTTCGGGAGCACGCGACACCTGCCAGAGATCGTAATATGTGCCGCCGAGGTTGTTCAGACTGTTTGCCGTCGGGAGCGGTGCGTTGTCCTGGGTGGCGAGCACGTTGCGCAGAGCATGAATGCTCTCGCGGTAGGATTGCGCCGCTGCACCCGTATCCGTCCGCCCTGAGGGCGTGCCCGTTAATGCGAAACGCCCCGGCCAGATTTCCCTGAACCGATGCCCAATCCTGCGGATTGCCGGCGGGGGTTATGATCTCAGCCGCGCCCTGAGCCAGTCCTGTCGAATCGCTGGCCAAATCCGGAGAAGATTCAATCAGGGCCAGCCGGTAGAGCACCACCGCGGCGAGCGATGCAGTCGATGCCCACTGGGAGGGAGCCTCTTTGCGGGTGCGAATTTCCAGGGCCGCGAAGCAGTGGTCTTGCGCTTCCCACAACAAGTCATGCGACGTCGTTCTATCCTTCTCCAATCACGACAGGTATTCGAGCGACCGGCAAATATAGTGCTGATTTTCCGCCCACTGCGTCGATGCGTTGTCGCGGGTTTCGATCGCCGCCGCATGGCGAAAGGCATCGATGGCCTCCATGACAAGCTGGGGGTCGCCTCTATGCCAGCCAAGCGCGAGCAGGTTGTCGCCAACGAAGCGCAGGGCCATCGCCTTGTGCCAGGGGTCGTCTTCGAGAATATCGGCGGCGTCCCGAGCCAGCTTCACGGCAGCTTTGAGCGAGGCGAAGTTACTCCCGGCGTAGCCGATATTTTTGGTGGCGTGCGATTGACGCAGGCGATGCCATCCGGCGCGCCGACGGTCGGTTTCCCTCATGATTTCAAATGCGGTCTGATAGTCCGTCGCGGCCTTCTCGTAGTCGAATGCGAGTTCGAAAGCTTTTGCGCTTCTGGCAAAAACCTCCGCGAACTCGCTGCGACGGGTCCTGATGTCCGCCTCGACACCTTCGATCGTCGCCATCAGTTCGACTGCCCGCGCCTTAGCGCGGTCATGGACGCGCAGCGCAGTCGCCAGCGCACCCTCGTCGATCGCCTCGTCGGCGAGGGTGGCGAGCCGCGCGATTTCGGCGTCGGTGCTCCTCAACGCCTCGCGTTCGGCCAGAATCTCCTTCAATCGTTCGGTCTGCGACCGCAACAGGGTTTCCAGTTCGGCCGAATCCGCGGGCACATCCTGTCCCAGCGCCCTTAGCATGCCGTAGACGGTATCGAGCGCCACGCCGCCTTCGGAGGCGATGCGCTTCATCTGCGTGCGCCGGGGGTCCAGATCGGGCAGGGCCGCGATGGTGACGAGAAGCTGCCGCCGCTCGGCGAGGATTTCTCCCTCCTCTCCGATCACGGGAGCAGGCGCGCGGCCGAAATAGAGCAGGCGATGCAGGCTCTCGTTGACCCACGGGCGCTGGCCGCCGGAAGTCTTCAGGTAGACCTCCTCGCTGATCATGCGCATCACCGTGCCGAATTCCCGGCCAGCCGCCATGGCGTCAAGATGGCGCAGGATCGCCATCGCATTGGGGCTGTTTTGGCCGGGCTCACCATCCTGTGCCTTCTCGCCGGGCGCGGCCGCGTAGGCCAGCACCGTTCCGAGGCTTTCGGCGCCCTGTTGCGGCGCGCTCAGGCGCATGGCGTCGCCCGCATCGCAAACCCCAGACCCGTTGCCCACCGCCGATCCTATCATCGGATGCGGCGAATCAAAGACGGGATGGTGAGGGCGGGGGCTTTCTCAGGCGCGGCCCACTCCCATGCGGGCGAGCAGCCGGTCGCGCAGGATGAACTGATGGTAGAGGGCAGCGGCGACATGGGCCAATGAGAGCGCGATGAGCAGCGTCGCACCGATGCCATGGGCGGCGCGCGGCGCGAACTCGCGGAAGTCCGGCAGCGGCGCGGCAGCTCCTCCCCAGACGATGTCGCCGGCGCCCGACAGCGCCATCATGGCAATACCGCTGCCGGCCATCAGCAGGACGGCCAGATAGAGCAGGCCATGGACGGCGGCGGAGGCGATCTGCTGCCAGCGCGGCTGGCCGGCCGGATAGGCTGGCTTCTTGTCGACGGCCACCCACCACAGGATGCGCGCGAGGGTCAGTGCCAGCACGGCGATGCCGACGGCGGTGTGGATGCGCAGGATCGCCGTCTTGGCGACGTCGTCGAGCATGTCGGCGGCGCGGAAGCCGGACACGAGCAGGCCCAGCAGCGCCAGCGCGGTGATCCAGTGAATTGCGATCGGGACCGCGCCGTAACGGGTCGGTGTGCTCCTGGCGGACATGGCTCGCTCCTTGGGAACTGTTGGAACTGGCTGGTTGAACAGGTCAGGCTTTCGATTTACATAGCATACGATATATTTCAGCGGCAAGCGGGAACGATGCGGATCAGGCGCGACAAATCGGCAGGTTACATGGTCAACTGGACGGCGCGGTTGTTCGCCCGGGCGATCGACCGGCGGCTGAAGCCGCTGGGCCTGTCCTCGGCCCACATGCCGGTGATGTTCGCGCTGGGCGGCGGCGCGGAGATGTCGCAGAAGGCGTTGGCACAGGCGGCTGCCATCGAACAGCCGACCATGGCGGCGACGCTGTCGCGGATGGAGCGCGATCTTCTGGTGCAACGCCGCCCCGACCCGAACGACGGCCGCGCGATGCTGTTCTCGCTGACCCCCGACGCGTTGGAAAAGGCGGATGCGGTCGCCGAAGCGGCGCTCGAGATCAACGCGCACGCGCTTTCAGCACTGGAGCCGCAGGAGCGGGCGCAGTTTCTCGATATGCTGGCGCGCGTGGTGACGACGCTGGGCCGGGAAGATCAGGCGAGATGACCGCGCCGCGCGCCGGGGGCGGATAGGGGGCTCGCCACCGGCCACGCGTTGAGCCTGCCGTCGTGCGGCAACGGCCCCAGCGCCGAGACGATGCGGGCCTCGGCCCGCGACTGGATGCCGAAAGGGCTGAGCCCGACTGCATGACCGCTGTGGCGAAGCCCGGCGTCCAGCGTGGTGCGCGCGACATAGCCCTGGCCGACCCTGAAGAACAGGTCGAGGCTCTTGCTGGTGGCCAGTTCGATCAGCGGTGTCAGGCCGTGCATTGCGGACCGTTGCGGCGGGCGATGATGATGCCGACGCTATGCCGCGGCGATTAATGGGCCATTAACGATGCTTCTGGCGGCGATTGACGCCGAAGCGGGGTGAGAATAACCCGTGACCGGGCGCGGCGGCTCGGCTAGTTTGCGCTGGAGAATGCCGGTCGATGCGGGGCCGGGGTCGTGTCGGAATGAGGATTTGAAGAGATGCGCTGGAGAGGCCGCCGTCAGAGCAGCAATGTCGAGGATCGCCGCGGGCAGGGCGGGCTGCCGGGCGGCATGGGCCGCAGCGGCCGGCAGATTCCGTTGCCCATCGGCCGCGGCGCCGGCGGCGGCGGTCTGTCGGGAATCATCATCCTCGTCGTCATCTTCTTCGCGCTGCGCGCCTGCGGGATCGATCCGCTGCAGATGCTGGAAGGCGGCTCGTCCAACCCGCAGATCAGCGAAAACGGCGCCGGCAGCCAGCCGACCGACGAGGAGGCGCAGTTCGTCTCCGTCGTGCTCGCCGAAACCGAGGATGTGTGGAACGGCATCTTCAAGGCCGAAGGCCAGGATTACCGCGAGCCGTCGCTGGTCCTGTTTTCCGACCAGGTCCGCTCGACCTGCGGTTTCGCCTCGTCGGCCTCGGGGCCATTCTACTGCCCCGGCGATTCGAAGCTCTATATCGACCTTGGCTTCTTCCGCGAGCTTTCCCAGCGCTTCGGCGCATCGGGCGATTTCGCGCAGGCCTATGTCGTGGCGCACGAGGTCGGCCACCATGTCC
>JBLJBS010000200.1:0-3146 GCA_047637695.1 Aquamicrobium sp.
ATGTCGCCGACGATCTCCTCGATGATGTCCTCCAGCGTCACCAGCCCCTCGACCTCGCCATATTCGTCGACCACGACGGCGAAATGCACCTTGCGTCGCAGGAAGGCGTTCAGCTGGTCCTGAAGCGTGGTCGTATCGGGAACGAACCAAGGCTTCGTAGCGATCTTGGCGATGTCGATCTGTGAAAAATCGTAGGCCGCCTCGTTCAGGGCGCGCAGAAGGTCCTTGGCGTGGACGACGCCGATGATGTTGTCGGGTTCGCCGCGCCACAGCGGCATGCGGGTGTGCGGGCTTTGCAGCACCTCGCGCACCAGAATCTCGGGCGGATCGTCTGCATCGAGCGAGCGCATATGGGTGCGATGGACCATGACGTCACAGACCTCGAGCTCGGCAAGGTCGAGCAGCCCGCCCATCCGGTCGCGGTCCTGCTTGACCACGGCGCCCTCGCGATGCAGCACATCCATCGTGTCGCGCAGCTCGTCGCGCGCCGACAGCACCGGCGCGATCAGCGCAAGCTCGACCCCGAACAGCCTGAGCAACGGCCGATAGAACAGCGCACCCGCCAGCACCACCGCCAGCGGCAGCAGGACGAGGGCGAGCGCCTCGACCGCGTTCATCCGGCGCGCTCCGCGGCCATCGTGTCGCGCAGGAAGGCAAGCACCTCGGATGGAGCAACATCTTTGGCGATGAAGGACTGGCCGACGCCGCGCGTCAGGATGAAGGTCAGCGCGCCGCGCGAAACCTTCTTGTCCTGCGCGATATAGTCGAGCATCCGCTCCGGCCCCGGCAGGTCGCCGGGAATTTCGTCCATCGACACCGGCAGGCCGACGGCGGCAAGATGCGCCTCCACCCGCGCGGCATCGTCGGGGCTGGCGAGATTGAGCCGCGCCGAGAAACGGTGCGCGAGCGCCATGCCGATCGAGACGCCTTCGCCATGGACGAGGCGGGCGCTGTCATAGCCGGTCGCCGCTTCGAGCGCATGGCCGAAAGTGTGGCCGAGATTGAGCAGCGCCCTGTCGCCGGTCTCGTATTCGTCGCGCGCCACCACCGCCGCCTTGGCGCGGCAGGATTCGGCGATGGCACGGGTCCGCGCCGGGCCGCCGGAGAACACCTCGCGCCAGTTTGCCTCCAGCCAGACGAAGAAATCCGGCCGGTCGATCAGCCCGTATTTGGCGACCTCGGCATAGCCGGCGCGAAACTCTCGGGCGGACAGCGTGTCGAGCGCGCCGGTGTCGGCCAGCACGAGGGCGGGCTGCTGGAAGACGCCGACGAGGTTCTTGCCGCGCGGGCTGTTGATGCCGGTCTTGCCGCCGACGGAGGAATCGACCTGCGCCAGCAGCGAGGTCGGCATCTGGACGAACCGCATGCCGCGCCGGACGATGCCGGCGACGAAGCCGGCAAGATCGCCGACCACGCCGCCGCCGAGCGCGATGACAACGTCGCCGCGTTCGAGCCGGGCGGCGAGCACGGCGTCGACCACCTCCTCCAGCATGGCGAAGCTCTTGGATCGCTCGCCCGGGGCAATGGAGATCGTCGTGGCGTCGATGCCGGCGGCATCGAGGCTGGCCGACAGCGCCGCCGCATGGGCTGCCGCGACATTGTCATCGGTGACGATGGCGGCGCGCACGCCGGGCAGCCGCGCCGCGATCTCGGCGCCCGCTCGGTCGATCAGCCCGTCGCCGATCAGGATGTCGTATCCGCGCGCGCCAAGCTCGACGCGCACGGTCTCGGTCCGGCTTCCGTTTGCGCTCATTGGTTCGCCCCTTCCCCGGCCTGTCGTTCCAGATGCTGCGACAACGCCCGCAGAGCCTCGTCGGCGATGATTTCGCGTTTTGCGTCGCGGGTAACGACGGTGATGTCGGCCTGCGCATAAACGGGATAGCGCTCGTCCATCAGCCGCTGCATCACCGCGCGTGGATCGGGGTTCTTCAGCAAAGGCCGGTTCTGGTTGCGCCCGACCCGATCCATCAGCAGGTCGAGCTCAGCCTTCAGCCACAACGAGACGCCGCGGGCAGCGATTGCCCCGCGGGTCTGCGCGTTCATGAAGGCGCCGCCGCCGGTCGAGACCACGCAGGGGCCTTCGCGCAGCAGCCTCTCGATCACCCGCTGTTCGAGCGCGCGGAACTCGGGCTCGCCATAGGCCTCGAACAGTTCGGGAATGGTCATCCGCGACACCGCCTCGATCTCGTGGTCGCTGTCGATGAACGGCAGATCGAGCAGCTGCGCGACGCGCTTGCCTATTGCGGTCTTGCCCGCGCCCATCAGTCCGACGAAGACGATCACGCGGTTTTCCAGCCGGTCGCGGATCGTGGCCGCGCAATCCGTCAATGGCTCGTCCGTCATCGCCCCTGCCTTGCCGGCGGCTTTCGTTTGCGCCCCTTCGCTCGTGGCGGTATCGACATGAAAAGGGCGGTTGCGTCAAGCGGCAGGGCCAACCGGCGGTCCTTGAAATGACGGTGACCGCGTCCCATAACGGCATGGGTCACAATGGCCGGGGGCGCGACGCGCTCCGGCACGCCGCCCGAAAGCGGCTCCTTCGCTCTGAAGGCATGCGTCAGGGCTTGGCGGACCAGGATCGAAGGCGGGGCAATGCCGACACTGTTCAGGTTTCTGACGATACTCGCGATCCTCGCCGGGCTTGCCTATGGCGCGATGTATGCGCTGGCGGTCTATGTCGAACCGAGAAAGGGCGAGATGACCGTCCGTATCCCGCCCGAGCGGCTGAACCCGCAGCGCTAAAGCAATTCCAGGATAAGTGCGCAGCGACTTTCCGTCCGGAATTGCGTAAAAACAAGAATTCAAAGCGTAGGGAGCGAATCTGAAAGTTCGCGACATGCTTCAGGAACATGCGCGCAAAAAAGAACCCGGCCATTGCGGGCCGGGCTCGATCTTCTCAAAAATCCGTTGCTGGAAGGCTTATGCGGCTTCTTCCTGCTCGGCTTCCTCGTTGTCGGCCTTGCCGCGGCGCGGACCCTTGTTCAGGTTGGCCTCGATCAGCCGCACTGCTTCCGTGTCCGACATCTTGTTGACGGCAGCGATCTCGCGGGCCATGCGATCGAGCGCGGCTTCATAGAGCTGGCGCTCGGAATAAGACTGCTCGGGCTGGTTCTCGGCGCGATAGAGGTCGCGCACGACCTCCGAGATCG
>JBLJBS010000201.1:0-3917 GCA_047637695.1 Aquamicrobium sp.
CGACCGACATGCCGGCGGTCGGCTCGTCGAACATGAAGACGTCCGGCTCCATCGCGGCCAGCATCGCCACTTCGAGCTTGCGCTGGTCGCCATGCGGCAAGGCCGCCGCCGGCAGATGCGCAACCGACGAAAGCCGCGTCGCCTCGACGAAGGCCTGCGCCTTGTCGCGAATCTCGGTCAACGACGATGCCCGGGTGAGAATCCGCCCGCCCTGCCCGGCACGCGCCTGCACGGAGAGACGCACATTCTCGAGCACGGTCAGCTTGGGGAACAGGTTGGTCAGCTGGAAGGCGCGGCCGATGCCGAGCCGCGCGCGCGCCGACGGCGACAGCGCGGTGATCTCGGCCTCGCCCTTGAAGATGCGGCCTTCCGACGGCTTCAGCTGGCCGGAGACGAGATTGAACCAGGTGGTCTTGCCCGCGCCGTTCGGCCCGACGATCACCGTCAGCTCGCCCGGCCGGAAGGCGCAGGTGACGCGGTCGACGGCGACATGCCCGCCGAAGCGGATCGTCAGATTCTCGGTGCGGATGGATGGTGCGGTCACGGGCAATGCTCTCGCGCGGGCGCAATGCGCCGCCTCTCCCCGCATTCCGCCCCGGAAAGACAGGGGCGCGCGAGGGGAGAGGCAGCGGCAGCCTCCTCGCTGCTGTCTACTGCTGGTTGTTGCGGCCGACGGGGATGTTCATCTCCTCCGGCTTGATCTCGCGCACCAGCTCGGGGATGGCCCAGTTGACGCCATCCTCGACCTTGATCTTGAAGTGGTACATCGACTGCAGCGCCTGATGGTCTTCGGGACGGAAGGTCATCGGCCCCTTCGGCGTTTCGAAGGTCAGCCCTTCCATGGTCGAGATCAGGGTTTCGGCATCCCACTCATCGGCCTTTTCCAGCGCCGCGACGATGGCCATGGCCGAGGCCATGCCACCGGCGGTGAAGAAGTCCGGCGGCGTGTTGAAGCGCTTCTGGTGCTCGGCGACGAGCCAGTCGTTGACCGGGTTCTTCGGCGCTTCGTAGTAATAATACATGGCGCCTTCCATGCCCGGCACCTGCTTGTAGCCGACCAGCGCCGGCAGGATGTTGCCGCCCGACGAGAGCTCGATGCCGTAGCGGCCGGGATCAGCGGCGGCGAGCGGCGTCATGGCGTCGATGCCGGCGACGTTCATGAAGATCACTTTCCGCCCCGGCTTGTCGCGCAGCGCATCGAACAGGCGCTCGATGGTGGCGGTGAAGTCGGTGGTCTGCTGCGGCACGTATTCCTCGGCGACGACATTGGCGCCGGTGCCGTCGAGCGCGGCCTTGAAGGCGGCGATGCCGTCGCGGCCGAAGGCGTAGTCCTGGGCCAGCGTCGCGACATAGAGGTTGGCGTCGGGCTTCAACGCGATCGCCTGCGCCTGCATGTCCATCGACGAGTTGCGCGAGGTCTTGAACACGAAGCGGTTGGAATCAGGCCCGGTCAGGCTGTCGGCCACGGCCGGCTCGACCAGCAGGATGCGCTCATATTCGGCCGCGACCGGCAACAGCGCCAGCGCGACGCCGGAAGAGGTGTCACCGACCGCGATCAGCGCGTCGTCGTCGCCATAAGCTTCCGCCAGCAGCGCGCGCGCCACGTCCGGCTTGAACTGGGTGTCCTTCTTGATCACCTCGATCTTGCGGCCCTTGACCTCAAGCGTGCCGTTGGTGGCATATTCGAGGCCGAGCTCGAAACCGGCATGGGTCTGCTTGGAATAGGCTTCCAGCGGCGAGCCGGAGAGGCCGTGCAGCAGGGCGATCTTGACCGGCCCGTCCTGTGCGAGCGCGGGCGCGCCCATAAGCGCGGTGGCCACGGCCAGCGCGGCGAACAGCTTTTTCATGATGTCTCCTCCACCAAAGACGGACGCTGCCGAATGGCGCGATCCTGTCTGAAGGCATTATCGAAGAGGGAGACACCGCATCGCAATATCGTATAAATACCAGCCACAGCATCGTATAAATACGGACCATGACCGCCAAAGACGATCTTCATCTGCTTGCCTTCGAACACGCCCCCATCGGCCTCGTCGTTACCGAAAGCAGGGTCATCCGCGCCTGCAATCCGCGTTTCGCGGAAATGTTCGGTTATGGCGCGGCGGAACTCGAAGACCGCTCCTTCGCGATCCTCTACCCGTCCTTCGAGGAGTTCGTGCGCATCCGCGACGTCGGGGTCGAGCCGCTCAAGCGCAGCAACCGCTATTCCGACGAGCGGATCATGGCCCGCAAGGACGGGTCGCTGTTCTGGTGCCGGGTGCGCGGCCATTCCCTGACCCGCGACGACGACCCGCTGCGGCGGGCGGTGTGGAGCTTCGCCGACCTGTCGGAGACGCGGCAGGTGCTCGATCTGTCGACGCGCGAGCGCCAGATCGTGATGCATCTCGGCGAGGGACGGACCTCGAAGGAGATCGGCCGCATGCTGTCGATCTCGCCGCGCACGGTCGAGGCCTACCGCGCGCGCCTGCTCAAGAAATGCGGCGCCGCCAACGTCGCCGAGCTTCTGTCGCACCTGTCGTCGATGCCGAGCTGACGCCCGGCGGCGCTGTTCCAGCTTCGTCTCTTTAGCCGCATTTATGCGACGCCAGACGTTTCCGCCTGACTGCAAAATGCTCTAGACATGCTGGCCGCCATTGATGTGGATTTCCGACCCCGTCACGTAGGATGCCTGCCCCGAGCACAGGAAATAGATGATGTCCGCGACTTCCGACGTGGCGCCGAGCCTGCGCATCGGAATCGTCTCGACGATCTTCTCGGTGCCGGGCGACAGGATCGAGGTGTCGATCTCGCCGGGCGCTATGGCGTTGACGCGGATGCCGTGCGGGCCGAAATCGGCCGCCATCTCCCGCGTCAGCGAGGCGAGCGCCGCCTTGGAGGTGGCATAGGCAGTGCCGGCGAAGGGATGGACGCGGCCGCCGGCGATCGAGGTGACGTTGACGATCGACCCCTTCGCCGCCGCCAGTTCCCTGAACAGGCCGCGGCCGAGCATGATCGGCGCGAAGAAATTGACCTGGAAGACGTCGCGCCAGACATGCATCGGCGTGTCGATCGAATTCATGCGCGCGCCGCCGGCCAGCTTGGGTGAAATGGCGGCATTGTTGACCAGCGCGTCCAGCCTGCCGCCCTCGGCATCCAGCCGATGGCGGATTTCGGCGACCGCGCTGCCGACATCCTCCGGGTCCGACAGGTCGACCTTGATGTGATCTTCCGGACCTGACGGCCACGGGCAATTGTCCGAGAACGCCTGCCGCGAGCAGGTGATGACGCGCCAGTGCTCGCGCGAGAAGCGCTTGACCGTGGCATGGCCGATGCCGCGGCTCGCCCCGGTCAGCACCAGTGTCTTTCTCGGTTCGGTCTCGGCCATGGTCTTTCCTCGCGATGCGCGCCGTATCTAGCGCAACGGGCATTCTGACGAATGCAGTTCCGTCGCTCTCGCTTTGTTTCTTGAGCCGCATTTCTACGACGTCAGACGTAACCGTCTGACTGCAAAATGCTCTAGCGCAGCCACACGGGGAAGGCGAGAGCGGCAAAAGCCCTCAGTTTCCGAGGATGATGTCCATGATCGAGCCGGGCGCGCGCTGCGGCCCTCCTCCGACATCGGCGGGCGGCACCGGGCGATTGATCGACGCCGTCCGATCGCCGATCGCCACCGGCGGCACGCCCGGCCGGGGTGCGGCCTGCGACGACACCGGCGCGGCCGGCTGCGCCTGCCCGCGCAGCAGGTCGTCGATCCGGCCGATGAGCCCCTCGCCGGAATCGCCATTCCAGCCGCCGGGAAGTGCCGCGACCGGCACGCCCTCATGGGCGGCGGCCATGAACTCGTTCCAGGCGGCGGCCGGCAACGAACCGCCGGTGATGTTCTTGGTCGGCGCGCCGTTGTCGTTGCCGAACCAGACGCCGGTGGTCAGGTTGGCGGT
>JBLJBS010000202.1:0-2979 GCA_047637695.1 Aquamicrobium sp.
GAGCTGTTTTCGCCGCTCTACCGGCGCGGCGTCGGCATCGACCTGTCGCGCGAGATGCTGACCGTTGCGCGCGCCAATCTCGACCGCGCCGAGGTGCCGCATGCCCAGGTGCGCCAGGGCGACATCTATGCACCGCCGGTCGAGCGAGACGGTTTCGACCTCGTCACCATGCATCAGGTGCTGCACTACCTCGATAATCCCGGCTCGGCCATCCGCGAGGCCGCGCGGCTGCTGCGCCCCTCCGGCCGGCTGGTGATCGTCGATTTCGCCCCGCATGCGCATGAATTCCTGCGTGAGGAGCACGCCCATGTCCGCCTCGGATTCTCCGATCGCCAGATCGGCGACTGGCTGGACGAAGCCGGGCTCGCGCTTGAGGACACCCGCACCTTCGCACCCACCGGAGCGAACGGGCTCACCGTCAAACTGTGGCTGGCGCGCGACCGCCGGCTGCTGATCGCCGACCCTTCCGACACGCACCGGACCGAATTCAAGGAAATCGCCTGATGGCCGCTCCCAGCCTTTCCCGCCGCCCCGACGCCGGCGGCCGGATCAACGTCTCCTTCGAGTTCTTCCCGCCGAAAACCGACGAGATGGAAGGGCGCCTGTGGGAAACGGTGACGCGGCTTGAGCCGCTTGCGCCAGCCTATGTCTCCGTCACCTATGGTGCCGGCGGCTCGACGCGCGAGCGCACGGCGCGCACGGTCGGGCGTATCCTGCGTGAAACCACGCTCCGTCCCGCCGCCCACCTCACCTGCGTAGACGCCACCCGCGACGAAGTCGACGCCGTGATCCGCGACTTCGCCGACATGGGCGTTTCGCGCTTCGTGGCGCTGCGCGGCGATCCCGCTTCCGGGGTGGGTTCGTCTTACCGGCCGCATCCGCAGGGCTACACCAACGGCGCCGAACTGACGGCCGCGATCCGCCGCGCCGGCGATTACGACGTCTCCGTTTCCGCCTACCCGGAAAAGCACCCCGAAAGCGCCGACTTCGCCACCGACATCGACATGCTGAAGCGCAAGGTCGATGCCGGCGCCACCCGCGCCATCACCCAGTTCTTCTTCGACAACGATCTTTACGAACGCTATGTCGAGCGCGTGCGCCGCGCCGGCATCTACATTCCGATCGTTCCGGGCATCCTGCCGATCCACAGCTTCAAACAGGTCGCCGGCTTTGCCGGGCGTTGCGGCGCGCATGTGCCGGCCTGGCTCGCCGGCCGCTTCGAAGGGCTGGACAAGGACGCGCAGACGCATGCACTGGTTGCTGCCGCCATCGCCGCCGAGCAGGTGCTCGATCTGGTTGAGCGCGGCGTGGAGGAATTCCACTTCTACACCATGAACCGCGCCGATCTCGCCTTCGCCATCTGCCATCTGATCGGCGTGCGGCCGCAGGCCGCCGCGGCGGCATAGAGCCTTCGCAAACGCCGGATATGGAGAAGGCCGGGTCGCCCCGGCCTTCCCTCGTCCGTTTCTGCCTGAGGATTTCAAGCGCTTTCCGGGCGCCTCGCCGATGTCAGGGAAGAACCCCGATTATCAGAGCGCCGACGAAAGCGAACGCGGCACAGAACATCAACGCGTTGAGCGGTCGTGCAAGTCCCATTGGCGTATCTCCTCTGCGGACTTTCACGGAGTCTAGGCCGGTTTTGGCCGCTGGCAAGCACATCTTGTGCTGCGATGCCGCGCCGCCTTGGAAAAACCATCCCAGCGGCGAAGCAGGAAACTGATTTCGCTGGCAAAATTCCTTCGGCTCGCCTGTGAAAAAAATGCGGCGAAAATCATCGAGGCCGCTCCCGTTGCCGGTGACCGAACTTGCCCCTGCCGGCCTTTTTTGCGTTGCGATGGCCTGCTAGGCTCCGCCGCGCCGATGAGAGGAGCCGCCCCTTGCAGAGATTCGAGAATGCCCGCGAAGCAGCCCTTGCGCTGCGTCCAGACGATCCGGTCTATTGCTTCCGCCCGCAGGTGTTGAAGGACGACTGCCGCCGCTTCATGGAAATGTTTCCCGGTAAGACCGCCTATGCGGTCAAGACCAATGGCGAGAAAATGGTGCTGAAGACGCTGGCCGAGGCTGGCGTCACCGCTTTCGACGTCGCCTCGCCGGGCGAGTTCGCCGCCGTGCGCGAAGTCGCGCCGAATGCCGAGATGCTCTACATGCACCCGGTCAAGGCGCAGTCGCATATAAGGCTGGCGCTCGAGGAATACGGTATCCGCATCGTCGCCGTCGACCACGAGGACGAGATCGCCAAGCTGACCCGCGTCGTCCGCGCGCTCGACATCGACCCGGCCACGATCACCGTTTTCGTCCGCATCCAGACCAAGGGCAGCGCCGCCTACGAGCTGTCCAAGAAATTCGGCGCCGGGCCGGCCGCCGCCGTAGAACTGATCGACCGGCTGGGGCGGGCGGGCTACAAGGTCGGCATCTGCTTTCATGTCGGCAGCCAGATCGAGGACCCCGACACCTATGAGCGGGCGCTGGCCTCGGCCGACTGGGTGCGCAACCGCGCCTCGGTCGAGATCGCCGGACTCGACGTCGGTGGCGGCTTCCCGGCCGAATACGGCCACGACCCCAACCGGAAAAAACCGCAGATGCCCTCGCTCGGCCAGATCATGTCGCGGCTGGGCAACGACCTGTCCGAATGGGGCTTTTCCGACATGCCGCTGGTCGCCGAACCCGGCCGCGTCATCGTCGCCCGCGCCTTTTCGCTGATCGTGCGGGTGCTGCTGCGCAAGGGCCGCCGCCTTTACATCAATGACGGCATCTGGGCATCGCTGTCGGATTCCTGGACCGGCAAGATCACGCTTCCGGCCCGCTTCATCCCCGACCCGGCGATCCGCACGCGCAATGGCGACCGCGAGACGATCGTGCCGTTCAAGGTCTGCGGCGCGACCTGCGATTCCGTCGACATCCTGTCACGGCCATTCTGGCTGCCGGAGACGGTCGACACCGGCGACTGGATCGAGATCGGCCATATCGGCGCCTATTCGC
>JBLJBS010000203.1:0-43493 GCA_047637695.1 Aquamicrobium sp.
GAGGAGGCGCTGACCCGCGTCGATTCCACCTCCGGCGACTGGTACGCGACCTCCGGCCACATGATCTGGATCGGCGACCGCACCCGCCAGCCGGACCACGCCCATGTCGAATATTGCCGCGGCATCAAGAATCCGCTCGGCCTCAAATGCGGCCCTTCGCTGGAGCCGGACGGCCTGATCCGGCTGATCGATGCGCTGAACCCGTCAAACGAGGCTGGCCGGCTGACCCTGATCGCCCGTTTCGGGGCGGAAAAGGTCGGCGAGCACCTGCCGAAGCTGATCCGTGCCGTCGAGAAGGAAGGCCGCAAGGTGGTGTGGTCGTGCGATCCGATGCATGGCAACACCATCACCGCCGCCGGCTACAAGACGCGGCCGTTTGACCGCATCCTGCGCGAGGTCCAGGCATTCTTCGACGTGCATCGGGCCGAGGGCACGCATGCGGGCGGCATTCATGTCGAGATGACCGGCAAGAACGTCACCGAATGCACCGGCGGGGCGCGCGCCATTCGCGACGAGGAGTTGCAGGATCGCTACCACACCCATTGCGATCCGCGCCTGAATGCCGATCAGGCGGTCGAGCTGGCCTTCCTGGTTTCCGACCTTCTGAAGAAGAGCCGGGCTAACCTGCCGCACAAGAGGGCGGCGAACGACTGAGAAGATCAGGGCGGCGGCGGTGTAAACCGCCGTTTCGCTTTTCACTATCCAGATACGGGGCAGGCGGATGAAACCCTTCGCTGAAATCCGCGCGCGGGCAGAACAGCGCAAGGGCGGAGCGGCCAAGCTCGCATCGCTGCTCGGGCCGCTTCCGGACAATTCCCGGCTTGCCGCGCTTCCCGACCACCGCGTCCTTGCCGCCATGGCGCAGCGCATCTTCGCCGCCGGCTTCGTCTGGAGCGTCATTGAGGCGAAATGGCCGGGTTTCGAGGAGGCGTTCCTCGGTTTCGAGCCGAAGCGGCTCGCCTTCCAGCCGGACGATTTCTGGCACGAGCTGGCCGCCGACAAGCGCATCGTGCGAAACGGACAGAATATCCGGGCGTTACGCGACAATGCCGCCTTCGTCACGCGCGTGTCGCAGGAACATGGCGGTTTCGGCCGCTTTCTCGCCCAATGGCCGGCCGACGACCAGATCGGTCTCTGCAGCTTTCTGGCGAAGGAAGGCAGCCGCCTCGGCGGCAATACCGCGCCGTTCCTGCTGCGCTCGCTCGGCTGGGATGCGTTCATCCTGTGGAGCGACGTGGTTGCGGCACTGCGCGATGCCGGCCTCGACATCGCTGCCAGTCCGACCTCGAAGAAGGATCTCGGGAAAATCCAGGCGCAGATCAATGCTTGGGCTGAGAAAACCGGACTGCCGCGCGCCCAAATTTCACGGATACTGGCGATGTCGATCGGCGAGAACCGCACTGTAACCCACGATGCGATCTAGATCGTTTCAGAGTTTCATGGAAACGCCGAAACGATCTATCTCCTTGTTTTGACGTAACTCTGGACGGAAAGCCGCTACGCACTTTTCCCGGAATTTCTCTAGCTTGGAGGCGGGCGCAGCGCCGCTTCCAGCCGCGCCAGCCTTTCGGAGATGGTCGCCACTTCGGCATGCATGGCGACCAGCTCGCGGTGGCGAAGCGCATCCATCTTCTCGTGCAGCGCCATGATCTCGATCTCGGCCTTGAGGTTCACCTCGTAATCATGCGCCGCATCGGCCCGGTCGCGCGCTGCCTGCCGGTTCTGCGACATCATGATGACCGGGGCCTGGATGGCGGCCAACATCGACAGCACTAGATTGAGGAACACGAAGGGGTAGGGGTCGAAGGCGCGCCCCGCCAGCAACCAGACATTGACCAGCGCCCACAGCACGAGAAACGCCAGAAAGCTGAGGATGAAGCTCCATGAACCGCCGACGCGGGCAATGGTGTCGGCGAGGCGCTCTCCGTTCGCGGCATTGTCGGCGATATGACGGTTGATGTCGCGCGCCACCGGCTGGCGGTCGATGGCGCTTTGCAGCACGCGCTGCTCGGCCTCGCTCAGTTCCGTCTCGGGCAGCCAGCGGGAGGCGAGCTCGTCGACCGTCTTTTTCATTCAGCTTCTCCCGAGAGACCCGACCAGTCGGAACGCCTCCGGACGGGAGGCGGCGAATGCCATCTTTCCGTGCCGCCCGCCCGGGCGCAAGAGCCGCTCGTCTGTCAACGCCATTGCCGCCCGTACAAGGCCGCGCTACACGCATGGCATGACGAATACAGTTCTTGATAATCTCCGTATCGCCGTTGCACAGTTGAACCCGGTCGTCGGCGACATTGCCGGCAATCTTGCCAAGGCACGGCAGGCCCGCGCCGAGGCCGCCGCCGCAGGTGCCGACCTCGTCCTGTTCACCGAGCTGTTCATCGCCGGCTATCCGCCCGAGGATCTGGTTCTCAAGCCTGCCTTCGTCACAGCCTGTGAGCGGGCAGTGCAAGACCTCGCGACCGATACCGCCGATGGCGGGCCGGGCATCGTCATCGGCACGCCGCTGAAGCGGGACAGCGGACTGCACAATGGCGTCGTCGTCCTCGACGATGGCCGCATCGTCACCGAGCGCTTCAAGGTCGACCTGCCAAACTACGGCGAATTCGACGAAAAGCGTGTGTTCCAGCCGGGTCCCGACATGCCCGGCCCGGTCAATTTTCGCGGTGTGCGGCTCGGCCTGCCGATCTGCGAGGACATCTGGGGCGATCTCGGCGTCTGCGAGACGCTGGCCGAAAGCGGCGCCGAAATCCTGCTCGTTCCCAACGGCTCGCCCTACTATCGCGGCAAGATCGACATTCGCCAGCAGGTCGTCATCCGCCAGACCATCGAGAGCGGCCTGCCCATCCTTTATGCCAACCAGCTCGGCGGGCAGGACGAGCTCGTCTTCGACGGCGCTTCCTTCGCCATCAATGCCGACAGGACGCTGGCCTTCCAGATGCCGCAGTTCGAGACGGCGATCGCCATCACCGACTGGCGGCGCGGGCCGGATGGATGGCGCTGTGCCGACGGGCCGTTCGCCTCCATCCCCGAGCGGGAGGAAGCCGATTACAGCGCCTGCATGCTCGGCCTGCGCGACTATGTCGACAAGAACGGTTTTCGCGATGTGGTACTGGGGCTTTCCGGCGGCATCGATTCGGCGATCTGCGCAGCGCTTGCGGTCGATGCGCTGGGACCGGAGCGGGTGCGCTGCGTGATGATGCCGTATCGCTACACCTCGCAGGAATCGCACAAGGACGCGGAGGACTGCGCCCGCGCGCTCGGCGTGCGCTATGACGTCGTGCCGATTTTCGAGCCGGTCGAAGGCTTCTTTTCCGCGCTCGCGCCGCATTTCGGCGGGGCGGTCGAGGGCGTGACCGCCGAAAACCTGCAGTCGCGCGCCCGCGGCACCATTCTCATGGCGATTTCCAACCGGTTCGGCTCGATGGTGGTGACAACCGGCAACAAGAGCGAGATGTCGGTCGGCTACGCGACGCTCTACGGCGACATGAATGGCGGCTTCAATCCGATCAAGGACCTTTACAAGATGCAGGTCTATGCGGTTTCGCGCTGGCGCAACGGGGCGGTTCCGGCCGGTGCGCTCGGCCCGTCGGGCGAGGTGATCCCGCGAAACATCATCGACAAGGCGCCCTCCGCGGAGTTGCGGCCCGACCAGAAGGATCAGGATTCGCTGCCGCCCTATCCGGTGCTCGACGACATTCTCGAATGTCTGGTCGAGGGGGAGATGGGCGTCGATGAAATCGTCGCGCGCGGCCATGACCGCGAGACGGTGCAGAGGGTGGAGCATCTGCTCTACATTGCCGAATACAAGCGCCGACAGGCCGCGCCAGGCGTCAAGATCACCAGCAAGAATTTCGGCCGCGACCGCCGCTATCCGATCACCAACCGCTTCCGGGACCGGACGTGACCATGCTTCGGAAGGCTGAGAAATGAGCGTCATCGTTCGCTTCGCACCGTCGCCGACGGGCCATATCCACATCGGCAACGCGCGAACGGCGCTGTTCAACTGGCTGTTCGCGCGCCAGCATGGCGGGCGCTTCATCCTGCGCTTCGATGACACCGACGTTGCCCGCTCGAAGGCCGAATACGCCGACCAGATTCAGCTCGACCTGCACTGGCTGGGAATTCATCCCGATGTGACCGTCCATCAATCGGCGCGGTTCGATACCTATGACGCGGCAGTGGAAAAGCTGAAACAGGCGGGTCTGCTTTATCCGTGCTGGGAAACGGCCGACGAGCTTGAACGCCGGCGCAAGATCAGATTGTCGCGCCGGCTGCCGCCGGTCTATGGCCGCGAGGCCCTGAAGCTGACGGCGGCCGAAAAGGCGGCGCACGAGGCGGAAGGCCGCAAGCCGCACTGGCGTTTCCTGCTACCCAACTTTTCAGGCGACCCGTTCTCGCCGGTGCGCACCGAGGTTCATTGGGATGATGTGGTGCGCGGGCCGCAGACGGTCGACCTTGCCTCGATGTCGGACCCGGTGCTGGTGCGCGAGGACGGCAGCTATCTCTACACGCTGCCTTCGGTGGTCGACGATATAGAACTCGGCATCAGCCATGTCATCCGCGGCGACGACCATGTCACCAATACCGGTGCCCAGATCGCGCTGTTCCGGGCGCTGGGCACGGAACCGCCAGCCTTCGGCCATCACAACCTTCTAACCACCGTGTCGGGCGAGGGGCTGTCGAAGCGCACCGGCGCACTGTCGATCATGAGCCTGGCCGAAGACGGCATCGAGCCGATGGCGGTCGCTTCGCTGGCGGTCTTGATCGGCACTTCGGAAAGCGTGGCCGCCATCGCGACGATGGACGAACTGGCAGCGCTGTTCGATCCGGCCGCGACCTCTAAATCGTCCGCTAAATTCGACCCGGCCGAGCTGCTGGCGCTCAACCGGACGCTGATCCACGCCATGGCCTATCCTTTTGTACAGGACAGGCTCGCAGCGCTTGGTATTTCCGGCGACAAGGCAGAACCCTTCTGGAACGCCGTTCGCGGCAATCTCGACCGGCTTTCGGATGCGGCGCAGTGGTGGCGGATCATCGAGGACGGCCTTCAGGACAAGCCGCAATTCGCCGAAGAGGATAAAGTCTTTCTCGAAGCCGCCTTCGAGATGCTGCCGCCCGAGCCGTGGGATCGCGAGACATGGAAGCTGTGGACCGGGGCGCTGAAGGAGAAGACCGGCCGCAAGGGCAGGGCGTTGTTCATGCCGCTCAGGCTGGCGCTCACCGGGCGCGAGCAGGGGCCCGAGCTTGCAGATTTGTTGCCGCTTCTTGGTCGGGAAGGAACGCTGGCCCGACGACCCTGATCTGGCGCTCGCCGGGCTTCGCGTTCGGGTCGGAAATCCTTGCCGGCGCGGCCGGCTGCGGAGCAGCCAGCTTCTTCAGCCCTTCCGCGTCGAGGCCGCCTTCGCGCGTCGAAAGTGTTTCGGGATCTTCTGCCGGATCGGGACGCAGCGACGGCAACGGAATCGCTGCGGTGACCGTCTCGTCCTCCGCTTCGGGCGTGGCCTGCATCGCCGGAGCATTGGCGGCGTAGTCGCCGCCGATGGTCTGAAAGCCGCTTTCTCCTTGTGCGACCGCACCGCAGCCGCAGCCGGCCGGTATCGATGCGCCGGGCTGACGATAGAGGAAGGCGTTGTCCATGTCGCGGTAGGGAACACCGGTGGTGGCCGAGACCATGTCTTCCGAATCCTCGCCGGAGACCCGGTGATAATGCAGCTCGACCTGCGTTCCCGGGCACATTGCCTGACAGGCATTGCCGTCACGCTCGAACGCGGCCTGCGAGACCGACCATGAAACGGGAAAATAATAGCCGTCGCAGGTGCGCACGCACATTGTGCGGAACCGCCCCGACAGATTGCCTTGCCGAACTCTCGCCGGCCTTTCGAGCACCGATTGCCGTCGCGTTTCATCCTCGCCAGGTGTGACGCGCGCCGTGCGGGCGGCTCGGCATTCGTTGGCGTCGAGCGCGGCGGTGATACGGGCGCGTTCGCGCCGGCTATCGCCGCGGCCCGCCAGTTGCGTCCGCTTGCGCTGCAGCCCGGCCAGGTTCTTCTCCATGCGTGACAGTGTTGCGTTGATTTCACCGCAAAAGGCGACGGCACGGCCCGTCACGGAAAAACCGCAGCCCGCCTGCCGCGCCTGCGCGCGCGCCTTCGTCATCTGGTCGCGCTGGCGGTCGATCGCCGCGTCATATCGCTTCGTGGTGGCGGGAGACGCCCTGGCGCCGGGCGAGAGCGATGCAAGTTGCGCTTCGAGCTGCCTGCAAATCCGCGATCCGGCCTGCGCAAAGGCCGGCCCGGACAGGAAAAGGCCGAGCAGCAGGCTGGCCGCGAACGCCGTTCGCGTTTCCCGACCGATCCTGAACAGGCTTTTCCCTCGCATGACCGAGCGTTAGCACGGCGAGGTTAAGGCCTTGTTTACGCTGTTTCGGTCTTCGCCGCGGCTTCAACCACGGCAAGCGCCGTCATGTTGACGACGCCGCGCGAGGTCACCGATGGCGTGAGGATGTGGGCTGGCCGCGCCGTGCCGAGCAGGATCGGTCCGACATGAAGCGCCTCGGTCAGCGTCTTGATCGTCGTCAATGCGATGTTGGCGGCGTCGAGCGTCGGGAAAACCAGAAGATTTGCCTCGCCC
Organism: Aquamicrobium sp.; assembly: GCA_047637695.1. GTDB lineage: Bacteria > Pseudomonadota > Alphaproteobacteria > Rhizobiales > Rhizobiaceae > Aerobium. Next base: position 6,628 of record JBLJBS010000203.1, read on the forward strand.
TCCAGCGTCGAATGCGGATAGACCCGCTGGCGCAGCAGCGGCGACAGCGCGGAATCGCCGTGCATCTCTCCGTCTGCCGCGAGGTCGGGGGCGATTTCCCGCAGAAGCGCGGCCGCCTCGCGCATCTTCAACGCGCTCGGCGTATCGTGCGAGCCGAAATTCGAGTGCGACAGCAGCGCTGCCTTCGGCGTCAGGCCGAAAAGGCGGATCTGCTCCGCCGCGAGGATGGTCGCCTCGGCGATTTCCGCTGCGGTCGGATCGAGCGTGACATAGGTGTCGGTCAGGAAGACGACCCCGCGTTGCGAGATCAGCATCGACAGCGAGGAGAGTTCCTCGACGCCGTCGCGCCGGCCGATGATGAGATCGACATTGTGAAGGTGACGGTCGTAGCGTCCTTCAAGGCCGCACAACATGGCGTCGGCCTCGTCGCGCATCATGGCGAGCGCGGCGATAACGGTGGTGTTGGTGCGCACCAGCGTGCGCGCGGCTTCGGCCGTGACGCCGCGCCTTCCCGCCAGTTGCACCAGCAATTCGACATAGTCGCGATAGCGGGGATCGTCCTCCGGGTTGACGATCTCGAAATCGACGCCGGGGCTGATTTTCAGGCCATAGCGCTTGAGGCGGGTTTCGATGACCTGCGGCCGGCCGATCAGGATCGGCTGGGCGATGCCCTCCTCAAGCACCACCTGCGCCGCGCGCAGCACGCGCTCGTCCTCGCCTTCCGAATAGATCACCCGTTTCGACGTCGCATTCTTTGCGGCGGAAAACACCGGCTTCATCACGAGGCCGGAGCGGAAGACGAAGCGGTTCAGGCGGTCGCCATAGGCCGCCATGTCCTCGATCGGCCTGGTCGCCACGCCGCTCTCCATCGCGGCGCGGGCGACGGCCGGCGCGATGCGCAGGATCAGGCGCGGATCGAAAGGCGAGGGGATGAGGAAATCCGGCCCGAAGATCGCGGTTTCGCCGGAATAGGCGCGCGCGGCGACATCCGACGGCTCCTCACGCGCGAGCGAGGCGATGGCACGTACGGCGGCGATCTTCATCTCTTCGTTGATCGCGGTTGCGCCGACGTCAAGCGCGCCCCGGAAAATGTAGGGGAAGCAGATGACGTTGTTGACCTGATTGGGGAAATCGGACCGGCCGGTGCAGATCATCGCATCGGGCCGTGCGGCACGCGCCGCGTCCGGCATGATCTCCGGCGTCGGGTTGGCCAGAGCCAGGACGAGCGGATTTTCCGCCATGCCGGCCAGAAGTTCCGGCTTCAGCACGCCGCCGGCCGACAGGCCGAGAAAAACGTCGGCACCGCCGATGACGTCGGCAAGCGTTCGAGCGTTGGTCTCCTTGAGGTACGGCTCTTTCCAGCGGTCCATTTCCTCGACGCGGCCCTTGTAGGCGACGCCGTGGCGGTCGGTGATCCAGATGTTTTCGTGCTTCGCGCCGAGGGAGACCAGCAGGTTGAGGCAGGCGAGTGCCGCCGCGCCCGCGCCGGACGTGACGATCTTGACGTCGGCGATCGCCTTTCCGGCCAGTTCCAGGCCATTGATGACCGCGGCGGCGACGATGATGGCGGTGCCATGCTGGTCGTCGTGAAAGACGGGAATGCGCATCCGCGCCTTCAACCGCTCCTCGATCTCGAAGCATTCGGGCGCCTTGATGTCCTCGAGGTTGATGCCGCCGAATGTCGGTTCCAGCGCCGCGACTGTCGAAACCATCAGGTCGATGTCGGCCGCCTCGACCTCGATGTCGAACACGTCGATCCCGGCGAACTTCTTGAACAGGACCGCCTTGCCTTCCATCACCGGCTTCGAGGCCAGAGCGCCGATATTGCCAAGGCCGAGCACGGCGGTGCCATTGGAAATGACGGCCACAAGATTGGCGCGGGCGGTGTAGTAGGCGGCGGTTGCCGGGTCTTCATGGATGGCGAGACAGGGCGCGGCAACGCCGGGCGAATAGGCCAGCGCAAGATCGCGCTGGTTTCCGAGCGGCTTGGTGGCGCGGATCTCGAGCTTACCCGGCGCGGGATAACGATGGTAGAAAAGCGCGCCTTCCTCAAGGTCCGAAGCCGTCTGCGTGCCGTTTGCGCTCATGATCCCCTGCCTCCGCGTCTGTCTTTCCTGCTTCTAGCGCATGTGGCACGAAAGTGGAAAAAGCTTTCGGTCCACCCACCGCCATATCTCGCGGCATTTCAGGCGTGAAGGCGGCAGCTTCGAGCGCGCCTCACGACGCGTTCGGTCCTATCCTCCGGAGACGAGATCGTCCTTCTCCACCGCGAGGAAAAGCCCCACGGTCAGGAAGCACATGAACACGGCGTCCATGATGTCGTGGTGGAGGACGATGTTCGAGGTTCCGGTGATGACGAACATCGAGAAGAACACCAGCAGCAATGTCGCGCCGAAGCGGGGCGCTTCCGCAGCGGAATGGCGCAGCACGCTGAATGCCGTATGGACCGGAATGACGATCATCATGATCAGGCCGAAAAGGGCGAGAATCCCGCCTTCGACCAGCGTGTTGATAAAGACGTTGTGAAAATGGCTGTAACCGAGTGAAATTCCGTAATTCTCGGTGGTGGTCTGCTGTATGAGCGTGCGAATGCTGCCGGCGCCATGGCCGAGGATCGGCTTGTCCAGCCATATGCCGAGGCCGGCCTGGAGCAGGGCCAGGCGCTGGCCGATGGAGGTGGTGAAATCTCCATCCTTCAGTGCGTCTCTCAATTCGTCAGGTACGAGTTCAAGTCGGCTCTTATAGCCGGTGAGCCCGCTCTCCACGAACAGGAGCACGACGGCGGCCAGCAGCAGCGCTGCGGCGAGGGCGACGACGATGTGACGTTTGCCGCGCCCATAGATGGTGGCGACGATGATGGTGTTGGCGAAGCAGATCATCAGCGGCGCGCGCGATCCGGAATAGACCACCGCCAGAGCGCTGGAGAGAAAGGCGCCGAACATCAGCAGGCGTCGCCAGTCGCGATAGTGAAAGACGCCGATCAGCGATACGCTGCCGGCCAGCGCGATGACGCTGGCAAAAACCAGCGCATTGCCCGCACCGCCCGAGGCCCTTTCCTGCAACAGATGGTGCGCCTGTATCATCGCCACGACGAGCCCGCCGATGCTGGCTAAGGCGCTCGCCGTCAGGCAGGCCTCGACGATTTCGTGCTTCCTTGCGATCCTCCACGTCGAATAGGCGAACGGAAACAGCAGCAGCGAAACCAGGCCCAGCAGGCCGACCGCGCTTTCCCAGCGATAGGGATTGATCGCGGCGGCAATGATCAACGCCAGGCAGTAGGCATAGATCGCCATGACGGTGGCGCGGAAGCGCGGCTCGGTCGAAAGCGACTTGCGACCCCGCAGGATTTCGAGAAACGCCCACAAGGCGCCGCCATTGTAGAGAAAGCTCACCAGCGACCCAGCGATGGGGGGCGCAAAAAAAGTAGCCATCGTGAAATATCGATTTATATTCCGATATTCCAGATTAAATTTTTCCAGGCTATTCTTCACAGTAAGAACGATCTCCGGCTGACAGAAATTCTGGCTGGATCGGATTTTGACAGGTAATATTACTTGGATATAGAAAAATCACGCGAATTAATCACCTGCTTTTGACGATGTGCTTTTGTTCGCCGAGGCCCTTGATGCCAAGGCGAACCAGATCGCCTTCACGGAGAAATTGCGGCGGCGTCATGCCGAGCCCGACGCCGGGTGGCGTGCCGGTGGCGATGACGTCGCCCGGCTGCAGAACCATGAAGCGCGACAGGTAGGAAATCAGGAAGGCGACCGGAAAGATCATCGTTGACGTATCCCCGGTCTGCCGCCGCTCACCGTTGACGTCGAGAAACATCGCGAGCGCCTGTGGGTCCGGCACCTCGTCGGGTGTCGCGATAAAGGGGCCGAGCGGGCCGAATGTCGGTGCGCTCTTGCCCTTGATCCACTGTCCGCCGCGCTCCTTCTGATAGTCCCGCTCGGAAACATCGTTGCACAGTGTATAACCCGCGACATGGGCAAGGGCGTCAGCCTCCTCGACATAGTCGCACCGCTTCCCTATCACCACCGCAAGCTCCACTTCCCAGTCGAGCCTGATCGAGCCGCGCGGCAGCATGATGTCGTCGTCCGGTCCGCAAATGCAACTCGGGGCCTTTGAGAAGACCACCGGCTCCGACGGAATTGCCGCGCCGGTTTCAGCCGCATGTTCGGCGAAATTGAGACCGATGGCGATAAAATGTCCGACCCGTTTCAAAGGGGGGCCGAGGCGCGCGCCGGCTGGCGCGGGCGGCAGGGAAGAAATATCAGCGTGCGAAAGCCGGTCGAACAGCGCCGGCGTCAAGGTTTCCGGGGTGTAATCCTCGACGAGCGAGGACACGTCGCGGATTGTTCCGTCCGCATCGAGAAGGCCGGGCCTTTCATGGCCGGCGACACCGAACCGAAGCAGCTTCAACGTCGTTCTCCCTTTCGGCATCAACGCCGATCCAGCCCGAATGTGCAGGATGAATGCCTAATGCCTGATTATTCCGAGCAACCGGATTGCTTCCCGGCGGGGCGCGAAGGAACGGGGGGCGATCATCCCCACAGGTCGGATAGCGGGGGATAGACCAGCGCACCGTCATATACAAGCGCCGGGGAGCGGTCGCGGGCCATCAGCAGGGGACCGTCCAGATCGACGAAATCGGCGTCCTGCGCCAGGAGAACTGCCGGAGCCATCGCCAGCGAGGAACTCACCATGCAGCCGACCATGACGCCGAAGCCGAGTTCCCGTGCCCGCCGGCGCAGCGAAAGCGCCGCGGTCAATCCACCCGCCTTGTCGAGCTTGATGTTGATCGCGTCATAGAGCCCGACCAACTGGTCCAGGTCACGGTCGGTGTGGACGCTTTCGTCAGCGCAGACGGGGACGCCGCGGACGATTTCCCGCAATGCCTGATCCTGTCCGGCGGGAAGCGGCTGCTCGACGAGGACGGCGCCACATCGCGCCGCGACGTCGAGGTGACGGGCAATATTGCCTGGGGTCCATCCTTCGTTGGCGTCCAGGATGATGCGGCTTCTCGGAGCGGCGGCGGCGACGGCCATGATCCGTGGCTCGTCGTCAGCCGTTCCGACCTTGACCTTCAGCAATGGCCGCGCGGCGTGCGTTCGCGCTTGCGCCGCCATCGCCTCCGGCTCGCCGAGCGAAATCGTGTAAGCGGTCTCGAGCGGCCGGGGGGAGCCGTTGCCGATGCGGTCGGCAACCCGCCCGGCGCCGCTCTTCGCCTCGATATCCCACAGCGCGCAATCGATCGCGTTGCGTGCCGCGCCCGGCTTCATCATGGCGACGAGTTCGTCGCGGCTCACCCCGCGCAGGATGGCAGGCCGCGCCGCCTCGATCTCGTCGCGGACGCTGGCAAGCGTCTCGCCATATCGCGCATAGGGAACGCATTCGCCGCGGCCGGCGTTTGCGCCGTCATGGATGGTGCAGACAAGGACTGCGGCCTCGGTTTTCGAGCCACGCGAGATGGTGAAAGCGGAGGCGAGCGGAAAGCGCTCCTCGTCGATAGAGACGTTGCGGCCCATGATTGCTTCCATTGCTGCCGGGGTTTGTCGAACCGCCTGTTCGACAGCCGCGATCCGAGTCGTTATTAGTCGTGAGATGTTGAACAAAGAGCGCACGGAAGCAAGTGAAGCCGGCGGACAGGCGGGCCGCGACGGCGCGCCCGCCATTGCCGTGCGCCGGGAGGGTGGGCGCAAGTTCATCGTCCTCTCCGGTGTCTGGAACACGCGCTCGGTCGACCGCGTCGATGGCGAAATGCGGGCGCTGGAAGCGGCGCGCGACCATGGCGACACCGTGGTCGACATCTCGACTGTTACCCGCATGGACACGGCGGGCGCCTGGCTGATCGAGCGGCTTGCGGCGGCGTTGCAGTCGGCCGGCACGAATGTCGCCATCGAGGGAGCCTCGCCCGCGGCGCAGATTTTGTTGCCGGCGGTGCGTCCGGCGCTCGATCAGACGGTCGAGGAAAAGGAGAAGCCGGCCTTCTTCGTCCTGCGCTGGCTCGAGGCGCTGGGCCGCGCCACCGTCGGCGGCTGGAATGATTTTCTTTCCGGCATGGATATTCTCGGCGCCGCCATCCGCGGTGCGCAGATGAAGCTGGGGCGGGGCCATGCCGTCAATCCGGCCGCCATCTTCCACCAGATCGACCGCATGGGCATTGGCGCCATTCCGGTGGTGATGCTGATCTCCGGCATCGTCGGCGCGATCGTTGCCCAGCAGGGCGCCTATCAGTTGCGCTGGTTCGGCGCGGAAATCTTCATCGTCGATCTCGTCGGCATCCTGTCGCTGCGCGAACTGGGCGTGCTCCTGACCGCCATCATGGTCGCCGGCCGCTCGGGAAGCGCAATCACCGCCGAGATCGGCTCGATGAAGATGCGCGAGGAAATCGACGCGCTGAAAGTGATCGGGCTGAACCCGGTCGGCGTGCTGGTTTTCCCGCGCTTGGTCGCCCTCGTCATCGCGGTTCCCTGCCTGACCGTCATCGCCAATGCGTCGTCGCTCGGCGGTGGCCTGCTGGTCAGCTGGTCCTATTCCGGGATCGCGCCCGAGACCTTCATCGATCGCCTCCAGGCCGGCATTGATCTGTCGACGATCTTCGCCGGCCTTATCAAGGCCCCCTTCATGGCTATCGTCATCGGCATCGTTGCCTCGGTGGAGGGGATGAAGGTGGGCGGCAGCGCCGAATCCCTCGGCCGCCACGTCACCGCTTCGGTGGTGAAGTCCATCTTCGTCGTCATCGTGCTCGACGGGCTTTTTGCCATGTTCTATGTGGCGATCGATTTTTAGGGCGGGGAATGGCAGTCGAAACCCATATGACCGAACCGGCTTTCTGCCGCCCGGCTTCCGCTCCTGAAGGAACAGGCAGGGATGCCTTTGACAGGGAAGCCGCCGACAGGGACGTCGTGCTTTCGGTGCGTGACGTCACAGTCGCGTTTGGCGACAAGGTCGTGCTCGATCATCTTTCGCTCGATGTCTACCGTGGCGAAATCCTCGGCTTCGTCGGCGCTTCCGGCACCGGCAAGTCGGTGCTTCTGCGCACGGTTCTCGGCCTGACGCCCAAGCGCGGCGGCACGATCCGCATTTTCGGCCACGACGTGGAACAGGCAAGCGACGACGACCGGATGCTGATCGACATGCGGCTCGGCGTCCTGTTCCAGCACGGCGCGTTGTTCTCCGCCCTGACGGTCAAGGAGAACATCCAGGTGCCGATGCGCGAATATCTCGATCTGCCGCCGGCACTGATGGACGAGCTTGCCATGCTCAAGCTCGAACTCGTCGGCCTGCCGCCGGACGCGGCCGACAAGCTGCCGTGGCAGCTTTCGGGCGGCATGATCAAGCGCGCCGGACTGGCGCGCGCGCTGGCGCTGGACCCCGACATTGTCTTCCTCGACGAGCCGACGTCTGGCCTCGACCCTATCGGTGCGGCCGATTTCGACGAGCTGGTGGCCAAGCTGCGCGACACGATGGGTTTGACCGTCTATATGGTGACGCACGATCTCGACAGCCTGTTTTCGGTCTGCGACCGCATCGCGGTTCTCGGCAACAAGAAGGTGCTGGTCGAGGGCACCATCGAGGACATGATGCGAGTGGAGGAGCCCTGGGTGAAGTCCTATTTCCGCGGCAAGCGCGCGCGCCGGATCGATCTTTCGGCCGCAGGAACGCGAGGTTAGGATAGGGCGATGGAAACGCGCGCCAACTATGTCCTTGTCGGCATCTTCACCCTGGTCACGGTGCTTGCCGCCTTCGGCTTCGTCTACTGGACGGCCGGCCTCGGCGACCGGGGCGAGGTCTCGACGCTGCGGTTTCGCATTCACGGCTCGGCTTCCGGCCTCGTCCGCGGCTCGGTCGTGCTGTTCAACGGCGTCAAGGTCGGCGACGTCACCCGCGTCTATATCGACGTCTCGAACCCGGCGGTGGCCATTGCCGATGCGCAGGTCGACCGGCTGACGCCGGTGACGCGCTCGACCCAGGCCGATGTCGGCCTCGCCGGCCTGACCGGCCAGGCGAATATCGAGATGCGCGGCGGCAATCCGGCCGAGCCGAACCTGCTCGATCTCGCCGAGGCCGAAGACACGATCGCCGAACTGACGGCCAATCCGTCGGCCGTCGCCAACCTGCTGGAAAGCGCGCAAAGCCTGTTCGTGCGGGCCGACGCGGTGCTGCTGGAACTGGAAGGGTTCGCGACGGATGCACGCGGGCCCCTGACCGAAACGCTGAAGAATGTCGAGAAGTTCTCGGCAGCGCTCGGCGACAATGCCGGTTCGATCGACGATTTCCTTGCCAGCGTCGGCACGCTGTCGCAGTCGTTAACGGCTGTTTCAGGCCGGCTGGATTCGACGCTTTCCGCCGCCGAGGAACTGATCGGCTCGGTCGATCGCGAGCAGGTCAAGGCAACGGTGGCCAATATCGAACAGTTCACCACCCGGCTGAACGAAGCGACGGGCAATCTCGATACGATCATGAAAAACGTCGAGGAAGGCGTCGCCTCGATCTCCAGATTCACCGAATCCGCCAACGGCACCCTCGCACGGGTCGATAGCGTCATCGAAAGCGTCGATCCGGCGGCTGTCCGCACCGCACTGACCAATTTCGAGCAGGCGAGCACCACGGTCAACGCTGCCGTCAACGACATCGGCAAGGTGGCCGAGAAGGTCGGCAACCGTGCCGACGACATCGATGCCATCATAACCGATGCAAAACAGCTTTCCTCGCGGCTGGCGCAGGCATCGGAAAAGGTCGACGGCATTCTCGTCAAGGTCAACGACCTGCTCGGCTCCGACGATGCCGGCGGGCTGATGGCGGAGGCGTCGGAAACGCTGAAGGCGTTCCGCGAGGTCGCCGACACGTTGAACGCCCGGATGGGAACCATCACCGACGGGCTGGCGCGTTTCTCCGGACAGGGGCTGCGTGACGTCGAGTCGCTCGTTCGCGACTCGCGACGCTCCATCACCCGCATCGAGCAGGCGATCACCGATCTTGAGCGCAACCCGCAGCGCATCCTCAGCGGTGGCGCCGGCGGCGTCAGGGAACATGACGGAAGGTCGCGGCGTTGACATCGTTCCGCCGCGCCGCCACAACAAATGGAGTTTTATCGCCGCATGCGAGGTGCGGCGCATCGTCGGGACGGGTTGGGCAGCGTTCGGGAAGGCCCCGCGCCAGCGCATGCCGCCGCGAAATGGCAGCCGCCTTCGGGACACGACATGCGTGAAGACATGAGCCTGACCAAAGAGAAGAGCAAAAGCCGGGCGCTTGCCTCCGGCCTCGCATTGGCGGCTTTGACGCTTGCTGCAACCGCGCTTCATGGCTGTGCGGCGCTGCCGGGCGGCGGCCCGGCCCCGCTCGACACCTATGATCTTAGCGCGGTTTCAACCGAGCCGGCTGGCCCGAGGAAGGGCCGTGTGCAGGTTCTGGTCGCGGAGCCCGGTGCGCTCAAGGCGCTCGACGGCGAGAATGTCGTGGTGCGCCCCTCCGCCGGTTCCGTCGAATTCCTCAAGGGCGCGCAATGGGCCGACAGGTTGCCGCGCGTGGTGCAGGCGCGGCTGGTCGAGGCGTTGCAGGCAACGGGCCGGCTCGGCGGCGTCGGCAAGCCGGGCGAAGGGCTGGCCATCGACTATCAGGTCGTCACCGAGATCCGCGCCTTCGAGGTGCGGCTCGACGGCGCGCCGCGCGCGCAGGTCACGCTCTATGTCAAACTGCTCAACGACCGCAACGGCGTGGTCCGCGCCGCGCGCGGCTTCTCCGCCGCTGCGCCGCTGGCCGGCGGCGCGGGCAACGACGCCTATATCGCGGCTCTGGACCGGGCCTTTTCGCAAGCCGTCCGTGAAATCGTGCCCTGGGTGCTCCAGCAATTCTAAACCGTGTCGCCCGAAAGTAGGGACCGGTTTCGGAACAACGACATGAGTAAAAACAGGAGCTAGAGCATTTTGCAGTCAGACGGTTACGTCTGACGTCGCATAAATGCGGCTTAAGAAACAAAGCAAGAGCGACGGAACTGCATTCGTCAGAATGACCGTTGCTCTAGAAGCGTACGGACCGAACCTGAAAGATCACGACACGCTTTAGGAAAAGTGCGCCGCGGTTTTCCGTCCGGAATTGCGTGAAAACAAAGGAATAGATCGTTTCGGCGTTTCGGTTAAACGCTGGAACGATTTCGGGGCGATCTGATTTTTCCCTATGATGAGACGAAAAAGGCGGGCCGTGAGGCCCGCCGTTTTTTGTTTTCCGCTTGCGGCTGCGATTACTTCAGCCGGCCGCTGGCATGGGCCAGCATGGTGTAGACCTTGCCGGTGTCGGAAGTCAGGTAGGTCTGGGTCATGATGTTGTCGCGGTCGTTGCGGCCGACATCCTGAAGCAGCTTCTCGAAGTCGCGGCAATAGCGGTCGACCGCGGCGCGGAACTCGGAGTCGGAGCCATATTTGCGGCGGATTTCCTCGAAGGTCTGCTGGCCCTTCAGCGTGTAGAGCCGGCGCGTGAAGACGTTGCGTTCGCCGCGGCGATACCGGTTCCACAGCTCGATCGATGCTTCGTGGTCGATGGCGCGCGCGATGTCTACCGACAGCGAGTTGAGCGATTCCACGACATGGAGCGGCGAGCGCTCCGGCGTTGCCGGCTGGCGAGCCGGCTCAGGCTGAGCTTCCTCGCGTTCGGCGCCGCGCAGCAGATCCTTGACCCAGCCGCCGGCCTGCTGGGGGGCGGGCTGAGGCTTCTGCACAGCCGCCTGCGGCGCCGGCCGCTCGCGCTCCTGCACCGCCATTGCGGCGTGGCTGCCGCGCAGCGGCGTGTCGGAGAACGGCGACGCGGCCACGGGCGTTGCCGGCGCTTGCGGCGGAGTGAAGGGCTGTTGCGGCGGCGGCGGCGCGAGCGTCTGCGCCGGCGCGGAAGGTGCGGGGCCGCGAGCCGGCTTGCGCTCCGAAGCATCGAAGGCGCGACCGGACTTGGCGACGATGTCGGCCAGTTCCTTCAGCGCGTTGATCTGCTCGCTGACTGCGCGGCGCATGGCGGTGGTCGACTGCTTGGTTTCCTCCGGCAGCTCCATGACGCCCTTCTTGACCTCGGCGCGGGTCTGCTCGAGCTCGCCGCGGATGGAACCGGCGGTGCGGCGGATTTCCTCCGTCGCGTCGGCAAAGCGCGTGGTGGCCGCTTCCACCGCCTCGGCGATGGCGGCACGGATCTGCTCCGTCGAGGTCCGCGTGCGGCCTTCGGCCTTTTCCAGGGCGCGGCTGACCAGATCCTCGAACGAGCGCATCACCTGCTCGATGTCGCGCGACTTGGTGATCAATCCCGTCGCCAGGCTCTCGAGCGCCTGCTGGCGTCCGTCGAGCGTCGCGGCGAGATCGTTCTGGGCTGAACCGAGAAGATCGTTGGCCGACTGCAGGACGCGTGCATGCTCGTCGAAGCGCGTCGCGATTCCGGCGATGTCCTTGAGAGTGGTCGAGGACAGGTCGGTCAGGCGGCCGGCATTGGCGTCGATCAGGCGGGCCGAGGAGGCGAAGGAATGTGCCGCCTTCTCGGTGTTGGCGGCAAAGCGCTCGGCGGTGCTGACGATCTTGTCGTCGAGGTCCGAGAGATTGCCGGCGGCCATGTCAACGAGCTGGCCGAGCCTGTTGTTCGACACGCTGAGGCGATCGAGCAGGGAATTGACGTTGTCCGACAGGTTGTTGGACACCGCGTCGACGGCCGTCAGCGTTTCGGCTGTGCGGTTGGCGAGTGCATTGACCAGCGCCGCGTTCTGCTGACGCAGCCGCTCCGTCGCCTGCTCGGTTGCGACTTCGAGGCTGCGCTGGAGCTCGCCGCCGCTTTCGGCGAGACGCTGCACCAGCGGTGCCGCGTTTTCGTCGAGAATGCGGGAAAGCTCGTTCGAACGCGCGGCAAGCAGCGCGTTCAGTTCGCGCGTACGGTCGCCGATCGCCGACGCGACCTGCGTGGTCGACTGGCCGATCCGCTCGTTGATCGCCTCGAAGGTGCCCGCAAGCGCGTCGGTGCGCGCCGCAAGGCCGGCTTCTGCCGCCTCGACATGCTGCGAAAGCTTGTCGTTGATGACCTCGAAAGTGCCTGCCAGCGCGTCGGCGCGGGCGGCGAGCCCGGCCTCAGCCGCCTCGACATGCTCGGAGAGCTTCTGGCCGAGTTCGACGGCGCCGATCCCGAGGCGCTGCTCGGCATCGGTGATGGTGCTGTCGATGCGCGCGGCGATGGCATTGGCCTGATCGTCGAGCCGTGCCGCGGTCGCCTGCGTGCGAGCGGCGATGCGGTCGTCGGCGCTGGCGAATGCCTGGGCGAACTCGCTGGCGCGACCGGCCATGCGCTGATCGGCGGCGTCGATGGTGGCGGCAATGTCGGCTGCGCGCGCGGCAAACAGTCCCGCCGCGTTGTCGGCATGGTTGCGCAGCTGCTCGCCGGCGGCAAGCGTGCTTTCGGCAATCCGGCGGCCGGCGGCATCGAACACCTGTTCGTAGGCGCCGAGCCGGGCGCCGAGCGTCTCGTCCATCGCAGCGGAGCGCGCGGTGAGTGTCTGCTCGACTTCGGACATGCGCGAACCAAGCGTTTCCGCGGCTTCGCCAGCCCGCGCGCCAAGGAGCTCGACCATGGCGTCAGCGCGTTCGCCGAGCGTGCGGGCGACTTCCTGCGTCCGGGCAATCAGGCGGGCATCGGCCTCGTCCGCCACCTTGCCGGCTTCCTCGCCGAGCGTCGTCGTCACTTCCAGCACCTTCTCGCGCAGCGAGCCGGCGAGGGCGACGGCGCTGTTTTCCAGTGCGCCGCGAACCCGCTCGACACCGATGCCGAGCGCCGTCTCCATGGTGCGGGTCCGCTCCTCGATGACGTCGGTCTGTCGGGTGAAGGCGTTCTCGATGCTGGCGACATCCCTGCCGAGGGCATTACGGACCTCGTCGGCGCGCGAGACGAGGGTGTTCTCCAGCGTCTGGATGTGCGAGGCGATGATGTCGCCCTGCTGCGTGAAGGAACCCTCGATCCGGCCGAGATCGGCCTGGAGCGCATTGCGGACCTCGCCGGCGCGCGAGACGAGGGTGTTCTCCAGCATCTGGACGTGGCCGGCGATGATGCCGCCTTGCTGCCCGAATGTATCTTCGATCCGGCCGATTTCAGCCGCAAGCGCGCTGCGGACCTCGTCGGCGCGCGAGACGAGGGTGTTCTCGAGCGTCTGGACATGGCCGGCGATGATGTCGCCCTGCTGTGAAAACGTGCCCTCGATCCGGCCGAGATCGGCCGTAAGTGCGTTGCGCACGCCGTCGATGCTCGAATGAAGCGTCGCACCCAGGGTTTCGGCATGGGCGGTGACAGCTTGCGAATGCGCGTTGAAAGCACCTTCCAGCCGCGACAGGTCCTGATCCAGCGCGCCGCGCACTCCTTCGACGCCGGAGGCCAGCGTGGCTTCCAGTGTCTGCGTGTGGGCTGCAATGGCGTCCGAATGGCCGGTGAAGGCGTTCTCGATCCGGGAAAGGTCTTCGCCGAGCGCATTGCGGACCTCGTCGGCGCCGGTGCGCAGCGCATCGGCCAGCATGCCGACACGCTGCTCGATCGCGCCGTCCTGCTTCTGGAAGACTTCCTCGATCCGGACGATGTCCTTCTCGACGAGGTTGCGGACCGCGTTCGCTCCGGAGTGGAGCGTGCCGGCCAGCGTCTTGACCTGCTCGCGGAAGCCTTCGGTCTGGCGGGCAAAGCTGGCGTCGAGCACGGCCATGTCGTCGGCGATGGCCGAGCGCACGCCTTCGGCTCCCGTGTGCAGCGAGGCTTCGAGCGCCTTGGTGCGCTCGTCGATCATCCCGGCATGGCGCGCGAAGGCGTCCTCGATCTTGCCGATGTCCTCGCCGAGCGCGTTGCGGATCGTGTCCGCGCCGGCATGAAGCGTGCTCTCGATGGTTTGGGTGCGCGCCTCGATGACGCCCTGCTGGCGGGCCAGCGCCTCGTCGATGCGGGCGATGTCGCGATCGATCAGGCCGCCGAGCTGTTCGGAGCTCGCGGACAGCGAGGCCTGGAGGGCGCGGGCGCGCTCCTCGACAAGGCCGGCCTGGCCGGCGACGGCTTCCTCGACCCGAGCGACTTCCTCGCCGAGCGCGCCCTTGACGGCGTCGACGCCCTGGCTCAGCGCCGCGCGCAATTCGAGCGTGCGCTCGCCGATCGCGTTGGTCTGGCGGTCGAAGGCATCCTCGACCTTGGCGACATCGACGGAGATCGCCGTCGTCAGGTCGTTCTGGCGCTGGGCCAGCGCTTCGATCTGCTGCGAAACGGTGCTGTCGAGCGTGTCGCGCGCCTGCCGGATGCGCTCGATATCGGCATCGAGCATGGAAGCGATCTCGCGGCGCCCCTCGGCGAACTTCTCGACATGGCCGGTTACGGCGGAATCGATGCTGGTGCGGGCATCGGCCAGCTTGGCGAGATCCTCGTTCAGCGCCCGCGTCATCAGTTCGCGGCCCTTGGTGATGCGCTCGACATGGCTGGTCATGGTGACGTCGAACTGCTTGCGCTCGTCGGCGACGAGGTCGAGGTCGGCCTTCAGCGCTTCCGCGATCAGGTCGCGGCCGCTCGCCAGCCGCGCGGCGAAGTCGCCAGCACGGGCTTCGAGCATGGTCGAGGTCGACATCACCAGCTCGGCCAGTTCCGAGCCGAAGCGGGCCTTGCTCTCGTCGACGAGGCTGGAAAGCCCCTGCTTGCCCTCGGTGAAGGTCTGGGCGATCTCGCGCGAGCGCTCGACCAGCGTTTCGTTGATCTGGCGCGCGCGCGCCTCGAGCGCGGCATTGAGCTTCTGGGTGCCGGTGTCCAGCGCCTCGGCGCGGGTCTGGAACTCGTTGATGAGCGCCTGGCCGCGATCGCGCAGCGTCGCCTCGATGCCGGCCAGCCGGTCGTTCAGCTCCGAATTCAGCGACGAGGTCGCCCCGCTCAGGAGCGAGACCATGCCGGTGGTGCGCTCGTCGAGCATCTGCGAAAGCGTGCGCGTGGCCTCGTCCGAGCTCTGCGTCAGGCGGGCGATGCGGGTATCAAGCAGTTCGGCAAAGCCTTCGCCGGAAGTGCTGATGCGCTCGGTGATGGTGTCGAGACGCTGGTCGACGGCATCGTAAAGCGACATGCCGCTTTCATTGATGCGATCGACGAGCAGGGCGCCGGATTCTGAAATGGTCGAGCTCAGGCGCGAAGAGACGCCGAGAATGTTGTGGCGGATGACGTCACTGGCCTGATCCAGCTCGTCCTTGAGCGTCTCGTGGGCTCCCGAGATCGAGGCGCGCACGCGTTCGGCATGGGTGACGACCGCGTCGCGCTCGCTGCCGAGCCCGTCGATCAGGCCTCGGATGCGGCTTTCGTTGTCGCTGTAAGCGCGTTCGAGCTCGTTGACTTCGGTGTGGACCAGCGTTTCCAGTTCGACCGCACGCGCCAGCGTGCGCTCGATGCCTTCGCCCATGGCCTGAACTTCGCGGCGCACGGCCTGTCCGACCATCATCACCCGGTCGGTCGCCAGATGCTCCGGCTCCGCGAGCCGCATGGCGACTTCCGCCATCGACTGCGCGGCGAGGCGCATTTCCTGCGCCCGGCGCACCATCACCGCAAAGCCCCAGAACAGGATGACGGGGACGACAATGGCGACGATCAGGCCGATCAGATGCGGCGCGGCCGTAAGGTCGGCAACCGAGCGGATGCTCCACAGCGGCGGCTGAAGCAGCATGCCGCCGAGCACCACGCCACCGGCGATCCATGCCAGCGACACCAGGCTGACCAGCCAGTAGATGGTGCGGGGGCTTGCCCGGCGCATCTGCTGCTGGAGCGCGCGATAGTCGCGCTGGCGATCGTCATTGGCATGGGCAAAGCCGGTCGGCGCCGCCGCCGGGGGATCGAGCGGACGCAGATCGCTGGCGGCAGACGCTTCCTTGCTGCGCGTCTGCGCCTTGCGGGCGGGCTGGGAAGCGGGCCTGGCCGGAGACTTCTGCCCGGCGGGCGACTGCTGCGCGGCGGCAGCGGGAGCAGGGGACTTTGCTTCCTGCTTGCCCGGCTTGGCCGTCGCGACCTGCGAATCGCGGGCCAGATCCTCGGCCGCCTTTGAAATCTGCGCCTCGAAATCGGCGATCGCACCTGCCACATCGAGATCGTCCGTCGCATCCGCAGTGAACAGATCGATGTCGAGGGCTTCTTCGAGTTCCTTGGCAACCTCGCTGTCGAGATTGCCCGTCGTCGTTGCTTTACGCGCCATGCCGCTCACCCTGTACTCACATCGCGGGCTGTCGTCAGACACCTCGTACCCACGTATTCACGGCCTTCTGCGGGCCATCGCGTATCGTAATGGGACGGTCGGTCAAAGGAAACCGCGTTTTCGCCTCATGTGTAAAACTTTAAACATAGGGTTAACGGCAGGAAACTGATGGCATTTTCACCGGTAAATCCGCACTTCCCCTCGTTGCGGGAAAATTGCCTGCGTTAACCGCTTTTCCACCCTGTCGCGCGAAAATTTCCCGATGAGACACAAGACGACGACCGTGCGCGCCAGTGCGGCAGCCAAAGACAATCATGCGACGATGGCCTTTTCGCGGCCCGGCGGCGAAGTTGCGCGTCCTGCGGGAACGCGCCCGCTCGATCTCGACCATCTCTCACGCCAGACGTTGGGCGATCGGGCGCTCGAGCAGGAAGTGCTGGCGATGTTCGCGCGTCAGATCGGCACGATCCGCGATACGATCGCAGCCGCCGACGACCGGGAAAGGGCGCGGCTTGCCCACGCGCTGAAAGGATCGGCGCGCGGCGTCGGCGCTTTCGCTCTTGCCGATTGCGCGACGCTGATCGAGGAAGATCCCGGCAACCGGACCCAGATTGCGCGCCTGACCGGCCTGATCGACCAGCTGCGCGATTTCATCGCCGCCATCAGCCGCTGATCCTCGCGGCCGCCTCGCCACGCCCGATGTTGACTCGCGGGGGCGAGCCTGTATCTGTCGCGGTAGGTCCGTTTTCGAAGTTCCCACGGCAATCTCATGACGAAGATCACCTATATCGCCTTCGACGGCACCCATTATGACGTCGAGGCGCAGAACGGCTCGACGGTGATGGAGAACGCCATCCGCAATTCGGTGCCGGGCATAGAGGCGGAATGCGGCGGGGCCTGCGCTTGCGCCACCTGCCACGTCTATGTCGATGAGGCGTGGACCGATCTGGTCGGGCCGCCGGCGGCGATGGAAGAAGACATGCTCGACTTCGCATGGGAGCCGCAGATGAATTCGCGCCTGTCGTGCCAGATCGTCGTGCGCGACGATCTGGACGGTCTGGTCGTCCGCGTTCCCGAGCGGCAAGGCTAAAAAGGATCAGGGGTAGGCGAGTTCGCCGGACTCGATCCGCTCGATGCGGTATTGCAGCAGCCGCATCAGCCGGCTTTCGAAGTTCTTGCCCTCGATCCGGTCGAAGCGATCCTGTTCACTGTCGTGCCTGGCGAGGACCCGCGCCGTCACTTCCTTGACCTTCTCCTGCGCCTGCGTGCAATCGCGCTGTCGCTGCACGGTCTTCAATGCCTCTTCAAGTTCGCGGGCATGGTTCTTGGCGATGACGACATGGCTTTCCTCGTGGCGCTTTATGTCGGCGGAAAGCGTATCCCAGATCAGGCGCGTGTCGGATTCAGCCGCCTTGCGCCGGTTCCAGCGCGGCAGGATCATATTGGCCTTGACGGTGACGGCCGCATCGACGACGCCGCAACGCCCGCCGCTTTCGCGATAGCCGACCCGGCTGGTGAATTCCATCCGCGTCGCGCCGGGATGGCGCAGCCCGGTGGACTTCACGTGCGGGCCGCGGCGCTTCAGTTCCTTTTCGATCTCGCTGACCGTCGTGCCACCGATGGTGAAATAGCTGTAGGTCTTGACGACGCTGGCAGCTTGCGCCGGCAGGCACGCCGCCAGGATGGCGATTGCGGCAAGGGCGAATATCGGCCTGTTCATCGGCATTCCCATACACTCGGCGGCAATGTCATCCGTTCGGGGTGCTCAAGCAATCAAAATCGTCGCGACCCGACAATATGGTCATTCTCCCGAGGCTGAAAGTTCGGCGTTGATTTCGCCGTCCATCCGGCCCACAACGCCGGCTCGTTTCGCCAAGGACGGCAGGCATTGCCCAGCTTCGACCCGACAATATGGCCGCTCGCCCACGGCCGGTTCCTCGAACTCGGCCCCCGTGCTCTGGTCATGGGCGTTCTCAATGTCACGCCGGACAGCTTTTCCGACGGCGGACGCCATGGAGGGCTCGAAGCCGCACTGGCCGAAGCGCGACGGATGGCGGCGGAGGGCGCCGCGATCATCGACGTTGGCGGTGAATCGACCCGCCCTGGCGCTGCGGCCGTCGACCCGGCCGAGGAGCAGCGGCGCATCCTGCCGGTGATCGAGGCGCTCGCCGCGGAAAATAGGGCTCTGATATCGGTCGACACCTACCGGGCGTGCACCGCAAGGCTGGCCATCGCGGCCGGCGCCCACATCGTCAACGATGTCTGGGGGCTTCGGCGCGATCCCGCGCTCGCGCGAGTGGTTGCCGAAACCGGCGCCGGCCTCGTCATCATGCACACCGGGCGTGAACGCGAAAAGCTGCCCGATCCGATCGAGGACCAGAAGGCATTCCTGTCAGCCTCTCTGGCGATCGCGCGTGAGGCCGGCATCGTCGACGACGCCATCCTGCTCGATCCCGGCTTCGGCTTCGCCAAAGAGACGGCCGAGGAAAACCTCGAGCTGATGGCGCGGTTCGGCGAGCTTCGCGCATTCGGACGGCCGTTGCTGGTCGGCACCTCGCGCAAGCGCTTCGTCGGCGCGGTTACGGGCCGCGAAATCCCCGCCGGACGCGATGCCGGCACCGCGGCGACGAGCGTGATCCTGCGGCTTCAGGGGGCCGCGGTGTTTCGCGTCCACGATGTCGCGATGAACGTCGACGCGCTCGCCGTCGCCGATGCTATGATCTCACGCGGGCTGACCGCGCGAAGGGACGACCGATGAGATACACGATCCGTATGAAAAACTGCGCCTTCTTCGCCCGGCATGGCCTGTTCGACGAGGAGGAACGGCTTGGCCAGCGTTTCTATGTCGATGCGGAACTGGACGTCGATCCGGACGAAGGGCTGGAGGACGACGTCATGGGCTCGACCGTGGATTACGGCGCGGCTTTTGTCGAGATCGAAAAGATCATCACCGGCCAACGCCGTTTCCTGATCGAGGCACTGGCTTTCGACGTCGCCCGCGCCCTGTGCGCGAAATTCCCGCGCATCTCCCGCGCTACGATCACGGTGCGCAAGCCGCACGCGCCAGTTCCCGGCGTGCTCGATCATGTCGAGGTCACGGTATCGTGGTCACAGCAGGACATGACGGGATAATGGCGGCGAAAGCCGCCGCGCGCGCCTATCTCGGCCTCGGCGGCAATCTGGGCGATCCGGCGGCGGCGATGGCTGCGGCCTTGCGGGCGCTCGATGCCGACCCGGACATCTCGGTCGATGCGGTATCGTCGCTCTACCGCACGCCGCCATGGGGCGTGATCGAGCAGCCCGATTTTCTCAATGCGGTCGCGGCTGTCGATACGCGGCTTTCGGCGCGGCAACTGCTCGCGCGCTGCCTCGACGTCGAGACGGCGCTGAAACGGGTGCGGGAGAAACGCTGGGGGCCGAGGATCATCGACATCGACATCCTTCTCTATGAGGACCTGCATATCGACGAGGAGGGCCTCGTGGTGCCGCATCCGCGCATGACGAGCCGGGCCTTCGTCATGGTTCCGCTGGCGGAAATCGCGCCGCAGGCGAGGGTGGAAAGCAGAACGGCAGCCGCATGGCTGCCGTCGATCGACTGTTCCGGGATCGTCCGCCTTGCGGGCCGGCCGGATTGGTGGCGCGGCTGATCGCGTTCAGTCCCGGCTGATCGCGCCGACGGTGCGCGCATCGATGCGCTTCAGATTCATGCCGATGACCGGCACCATCTGCGAGGCGACCTTGACCGAGACCGTGACATGCATGGTGTCGTCGTCGGGCAGGTTGGCGAGCATCGCGCCGTTCAGCTGGTTGCGGTTGAGCGTCAGCGTCACCTTGCGGCCGTTGACGGTGCCGCCGATCACGTCGAGGCCTTCGCCCTTCGAGCCATCCATGAAGCTGCCGCGATAGCCCTTGCGGCCGCTGTGCTCCACCTTGGCCGACATCTTCTGGGTGAACAGGCCGACGCGGCAACCGCCGTCCAGCGACATGCCGACCTTGCCGTCCGGCGTCGCGCCCTTGAAATTGCAGGTGAAGCGGGTGCCCTTGTACTTGCCGGCGACGATCTCGCCGGGGCCGGACCACTCGCCCTCGATATTGCTGAAAAAGCGCTTGTCCTTCTCCGACGCGACAGCCGCGCCCGACATTGCAGCCCAAGTGGTGATCGCAACGCCAATCGGCAAGGCTGCGGACAGGAAAGCGCGTGCGATCATGGGACACCTGACTAGGGACACGGGGGACATGGGCAAAGATTGACCGATTTTGGTTAATGCTTCGTCTATTCGACCGTCCCGCAAACCATGATCCAGCCGCGCGCACGACGCAAGCACGATCTTCTCAGCCCCTTGTTTCTCCGCTCTTTCCGCGCGCAAATGCCGTCAGCGCCGACAGGAAATCGCTCAGGCCCGGGCGTTTCAGCGCGACGAAGGGCAGGGGGCGCACGGTTTCCATCGCCGCCACCCCGATTCGCGCCGTCATCATTCCGTTGACGACGCCTTCGCCCAGCTTGGCGGAAAGCCGCGCCGCCAGCCCCTGGCCGACGATCTGATGAACGAATTCGTCGCCGGCGGCGACGACGCCGGTGACTGCAAGATGCGCCAGCACGTCGCGAAACAGGCGGATGAAGCCCAGCGTTCCCGGCCGTGCGCCGTAGAGATCGGCCAGCCGCCGGATCAGCCGCGACGCCTCGTAGAGGACATAGGCGA
Organism: Aquamicrobium sp.; assembly: GCA_047637695.1. GTDB lineage: Bacteria > Pseudomonadota > Alphaproteobacteria > Rhizobiales > Rhizobiaceae > Aerobium. Next base: position 27,529 of record JBLJBS010000203.1, read on the forward strand.
GGTCGACGAGCGCGCGCGGGCTGACCGCGGTGACCACCGAGACGCGCTTGGCGGCGTCGAGGATCAGCGCCTGCGCGCGGGCGTCGAGCGGCCCGAGAAGCTCGCTCTCGGCCAGGCGCATCAGATCAGCGCCATCGATGACGTCGCCGTGCATCTCTTTCAATGCGCGCCGGCCGGCGGCTGTCTCGGGCCGGCGCGAGACCAGAGAGACAAGTTCGTCCGTCACCTTGCGAGCGGCCCGCGAATCGTTCCCGGCGACAGCGGCGCGGCCGGCCTCGCGCAGTCTTTCGACGGAGGCGAGCCGGGCAAGACCGACAAGCTCGCGGGCGATGATCACGACGAGTGCGAGCGCCGCCACCGATGCCACGCCGGCCGCCAGCCAGCCCAGCCAGTCGGAGCGCGAGAACAGGTCGCGGATCAGCCCGTCGACCCACAGGCCGAGCGCCAGCGAGACGAGGATGCCTGCGGCCGCGACGAAGATCTGACCGATGACCGAGCGTTTGCGCGGTGCGATCGCCGACGGCTCGGCCAGTGCCGTGTCTACTTCGTCGAACACGTCGATTTCCGCCGGAACGACGGTGGCGTCCTCGGGCTTCGCGGCGCGCGGCTGGCGTGGCGCTGGGCGCTTGTCCTCACGCGCAGCGGACTGCGCGGGGGACACCGGTACGGCGGCTCGTTCGGGTTCGATGCGGAAAGCGGCCGGCTGGCGCGGTTCCTTCATGCCAGATGATCCCCGATCAGGAATTGCAGCGCCCGGTCGAGCCGGATGTGCGGCAGGGAAAGCGTGATGCCCTCGGCCGTGCGTTCCAGTCGCGGCGGCCGGAACCGCACAAAACGGATGGCGGTTTGCGCGTCCTTCAGAACAGATTGAGGATTCTCCGGCAAATCGCCGGGAAATATTGCGGTTTCGGTTTCGCCATCGAAGGTTTCTCCGCCGATCGTCTCGCCCTTCAGTGGCGTGCCGATGATGACGGGAAGCGTTTCGCGACCCTGTTTCACCGTGCCTTCGCGGGTGGCGCGAACGGCGGCCATGGCCAGTGCCTCGACCTCGGCGCCGGAGAAGCGGGCGCGTTCCACCGCCCGCTCCGTCAGCCGGCGCACGATCGCCTGCAGACGATCATGGCTTTCGTGATGGATATGGTCGGCTTTCGTGGCGGCGACAAGAATGCGGTCGATGCGGCGCGACACCAGTTCGGTGAGGAAGAAACTGCGGCCGGCGCGGAAACATGCAAGGATTTCGGTCAATGCGCGCTCGAGATCGGCGACGGCTTCAGGTCCGGCATTCAGCGCCTGCATCGCGTCGATCAGCACGATCTGGCGATCGAGCCGGGCGACGTGCTCGCGGAAGAACGGCTTCACGACATGCGTCTTGTAGGCCTCGTAGCGGCGCTCCATCATCGCGCGCAGCGAGCCGGGCCGTGCCTTTCCATCCCCCGCGACGGTCAGCGGCGAAAACGTCAGCGCCGGAGAGCCGTCGAGATCGCCCGGCATCAGGAAACGCCCCGGCGGCAAGGTCGAGAGGGCACGGCCGTCTTGCTTGCAGGCCTTGAGATAGGCGGCGAAGCTTTCCGCCAGCCGCCGCGCGGTCATCTCGTCGGCCGGGGCCTCCGGATCGGTCGCATCGGCAAGGGCAAGCCATCCGGCGGCAAGGTCGGCCCGGACCGGAAGCCGCGCCAGCTCCGCAGCCTCGCGCGAAAAGGTGGCAAAGTCCCTGGACAGCAGCGGCAGGTCGACCAGCCATTCACCGGGATAGTCGACAATGTCGAGGGCAAGCCTGCCGCGCGAGAACATCCGGCCCCAGGCGGAAGCGGATTCATATTCGATGATCAGCCGCAGTTCGGAGATCGCACGGGTCGAATCCGGCCAGACGCGGCTGTCGACGAGGGCGGCGACGTGGTCCTCGTACTGGAAACGCGGCACGGCATCGTCGGGCTGGTGCTCGAGGTGGGCGCGGGCGATACGGCCGTTCTTCATCGCTTCGAACAGCGGCAGGCGGCCGCCATGGACGAGGTTGTGGACGAGAGAGGTGATGAACACGGTCTTGCCGGCGCGCGACAGGCCGGTGACGCCGAGCCTGAGCGACGGCGTCGAGACGAGCCCGGCCGCACGTCCGGCGAGCGTGTCGAACGCGATGCGGGCTTCGTCGCCGAAAGTGGTCAAGCCTGCCAAGGAAACGGTCTCATGCTCATCCTGTCGTGGATATAGGCATCGGCCTGCAGGTTTGGAAAGAGCAGGTCCGTCCCGGCGTCAAAGATCGCGCGGAACGAGAAAGGCTTCGAGATAGCCGTCTTCCTGTCGGATCGTCGGCAGCGGCGTCGAAAAGCGCAACACCGCCAGCCCGCAGGTGGGGAAGCCCGAGGCAACGGCGGCAAGCGCCTTTTCGTCGCCGGCACGCGACAGTGCGGTGGCGAGATCCTCCATCATCGGATTGTGGCCGACGACGAGCAGGGAGCGCTCGGCGCCGGCGCCCCGCACCAGATCGAGATAGCCGCCGGCATCGGAGGAATAGAGCCCGTCCATGAAACGGACATCGGCGATGGGAAGGTTTTTCGACAGGCCCGTCCATGTCTCGCGCGCCCTTCGCGCGCCGGAACACAGGACCGTGTCGGGTATGTAACCGGCGTCCTGCATGATGCCGCCCAGGCGGGCCGCATCCTCCCGGCCGGATTCGTCCAGCTCGCGGTCATAATCGCGTGAGCCGGGCTCGGCCCAGCGTGCCCTGGCATGTCTCAGGAGATAGAGCCGCGTCATATGGTTTCCATCCTCTCCCGGAAAGCCGCTGCGGGCGGCAGGATGGCTACGGTTTAGCGGGGCGAATACCCCTGCGCAACCGCAACCGCGCCGGCCTGCGAACCGATTTAACAAAACCGTGAGTCGTTTTGTCTTGATGCTTGTGCCTGCACAATGCCGCGAATATATAGAGCGCCCGGAAATCTGCCTTGGGATTTGAGTCGAATGTCCGCAAGTGTCGAAACCGATTACGTTCCCAGTGAAGACGAACCCTTCATGAACGAGCGGCAGAAAACCTATTTCCGCTCGAAACTCGTCTCCTGGAAGAATGAAATCCTGCGTGAAGCGCGCGAAACGCTCGAAATACTTCAGCAGGAGAACGCCAACCTTCCCGATCTTGCCGACCGCGCCTCGTCGGAGACCGACCGCGCCATCGAGTTGCGGGCGCGCGATCGTCAACGCAAGCTGATCTCCAAGATCGATGCCGCCCTCCAGCGCATCGACGAGGGCACTTACGGTTACTGCGAGGAGACGGGAGAACCTATCGCGATCAAGCGTCTCGACGCCCGACCGATCGCCACGCTGTCGATAGAGGCGCAGGAGCGGCACGAGCGTCGCGAGAAGGTCTATCGCGACGATTGATTGCCGGTGCCGGGCGGCAAGCCCGGACCCGGTGAAGCCCGGCCCCGGCGAGGGTTCATGACATTAAAAAAGGCGACCCCCCGGGGTCGCCTTTTTGCATTCTGCTTCTTTCACTGCCGCCGATCGGCCGATCCTGAAGATCAAGCCTTGATGACGATCTTCATGAATGCCGGAATGTCGTCGCCGAAGCCAACCGGCGCCGGGCCGTCATCCTCGTGACGTCCGTTGCGTCCGTTGCGATCGCGACTGCGGTCGTTGTTGCGGCCGGCGCCACGCTCGCGCTGCGGTTCGTCGCGCGGCTGTCCGGCCCTGCCGGCATTCGCTGCCTTGATGGCTTCACGGCGCGCCGGCTTGTCGTCGGCCTCGGTCGCGTCGAGCGCCGCCACGTCGGAGACTTCCGCCTCGGCTTCATCTCTGGGCGTGCGCCGGTCGCTGCGCGGTTTCCTGTCGTCGGAGGCACGGCCGCGCTCCCGTCCACCCTCGCGCCCGCCCTGACGTCCCCTGCCGCGACCGCGGCGCGGGGCCTCGTCTTCGGAATCGTCCTGAACCACCGTCGAGAGGTCGCCGTCCAGCCAATCGATCTTCTTGCCGATGAGCGTCTCGATGGCATCGAGATATTTGGTGTCGGAACGGGTGACGATGGTGAACGACTTGCCCGAACGTCCGGCGCGGCCGGTACGGCCGATGCGGTGGACGTAGTCCTCGGCATGGATCGGGATGTCGAAATTGAAAACATGGCTGACATCGGGAATGTCGAGGCCACGGGCGGCGACGTCGGAAGCGACCAGCAGCTTGAGCTTGCCGTCCCTGAAGGCGGCCAGCATCGCCATGCGGGCGCGCTGGTCCATGTCGCCGTGCAGCGCGCCGGCATCGAACTCATGCCGGACAAGCGAGCGATAGAGCTCGGACACCTCCACCTTGCGGTTGCAGAAGATGATGGCGTTCTTCAGCTCGCCTTCTTCAGCCGTGATCAGCTTGCGCAGAACGTCGCGCTTGTCCCAGCTCTTGGAGCCGGACTTGACGAGATATTGCTCGATGTTGGCGCCGGTGGAAGCCGCCTTCGACACCTCGATGCGCACTGGCGCCTGAAGGAACTGCTCGGTCAGCTTGGTGATCTCGGGCGGCATCGTCGCCGAGAAGAACAGCGTCTGCCGGGTGAACGGGATCAGCTTGGCGATACGCTCGATATCGGGGATGAACCCCATGTCGAGCATGCGGTCGGCCTCGTCGATGACGAGGATGTCGACGCCGGTCAGCAGCAGCTTGCCGCGTTCGAAATGGTCGAGCAGGCGGCCGGGCGTGGCGATCAGCACATCGGCGCCGCGCTCGAGTTTCTTTTCCTGCTCGTCGAACGAGACGCCGCCGATCAGCAGCGCCACCGTCAGGCGATGGTTCTTGCCGTACTTGACGAAGTTTTCCTCGACCTGCGCGGCGAGTTCGCGCGTCGGCTCGAGGATCAGCGTGCGCGGCATGCGCGCCCGGGCGCGGCCTTTTTCCAGCCGGGTTATCATCGGCAGCACGAAGGCGGCGGTCTTGCCGGTGCCGGTCTGGGCGATGCCGAGAATGTCCTTGCCGGCGAGGGCGTGCGGGATGGCCCCGGCCTGGATGGGCGTGGGCACGGTGTAGCCGGCATCGGTGACCGCAGACAGCACCTTCGGCGACAGCCCAAGCTCCGCGAATGTGGTGGTCGGGGTTTCGACCGCGGTGACGGTCTCGATTTCAGTCTGCTCGGGTGATGACACGTTATGGATGTCTTTGCTGTTTCGCGATTTGCGATGGCGCTACGCTTTGCGTCCAGGTTCCAGCCTCGGGCAAGGATACCTCACGCCGCCGTTAAGACGCGGATGCAGCAATGTCAACGGGATCGCAGTGAAAACGCCGCTTTGGCGTCCATTTACGCATCATAACGTAAAGATCGGCGCGAAAATCAATAGCGGAACTGCTCGGCGAGAATGCGTTCGTTCCATGAATGGCTGGCGTCGAACAGCAGGGTTACCGTCGAATTGCGCGACTCGCGCACGCTGACCGAGACCACAGACTTGACCTCGGCATGATCGGCGACGGCGTTGACGGGGCGCTTGCCGCTCTCGACGATGTCGAAGCGCACGATCGAACGATTGGGGATCAGGGCGCTGCGCCACCTGCGCGGGCGGAACGGGCTGACCGGGGTCAAGGCCAGCAGCGGCGCATCGAGTGGCAGGATCGGCCCGTGTGCCGAAAGGTTGTAGGCGGTGGAGCCCGCCGGAGTCGCCACCATGACGCCGTCGCAGATCAACTCGTCGAGCCTGACCTTGCCGTCGATGGAGATGCGCACCTTCGCCGCCTGCGCCGACTGGCGAAACAGCGACACCTCGTTGATGGCGCGGGCGGAAACGATCTCGCCGCTCGCGGTCTGCGCCTCCATCACCAGAGGGCGGATGGTCTCGGAACTGGCGGCGGCGATGCGTTCGCGCAGGTCGACCTCGGAATATTCGTTCATCAGGAAGCCGACAGTGCCGCGGTTCATGCCGTAGATCGAGCGGCCGGAATCCATGTTTTCATGGATGGCCTGGAGCATGAAGCCGTCGCCGCCCAGCGCCACCACCACGTCGGACTTGTCGAGGGGCGACTGCCCGTAGAGCGCGGCCAGATGCGCCGCAGCTTCGCGCGCATCGGCGCTGTCAGCGGATATGAAGGTGAAAGCCAGGTTTTCGGTGCTCATCGTCCGCCGTCAGTTGCCGCTTCAGCGTTTCTGTCGACTAAAGCGTGTCGCGGTCATTCAGATTCGCTCCATACGCTTTAAGTTCTTGTTTTTACGAATGTCGTTGTCCCGAAACCGGTTCCCACTTTCGGGCGACATGCTTTAGCACGTGCGGTCGATCGTGGGTAGCCGCCGGGCTTCCGCGCCCACACATTCCGTTTTACTGCCGGGTGAATTATGCTAACGGCTTGCGCAAGACGCCTGTCGTTCGGTTGCCCTTGTAGCTCAGTTGGTAGAGCACCTGATTTGTAATCAGGGGGTCGCGGGTTCGAATCCTGCCGGGGGCACCATTTATTTCTTCCTCACGCTGCCGCAGCCTGCGGCCGCTCCGCTCCGGAGCGGTGCCGGAAAGCCGGCGACGGCCACTTGGCCTTGCGAATCCCGCAGGTTCAAATCCGCATAGCAAAGACGACCGGCATATCGGGCCGGCGGCGCTCACGCCTGCGGCGAATTCGCGAAGGCGCGTTCGGCGATGCGGCGGATGAAGGCGACCGTGCGCGGCGTGTCGGCATATTGCGGCATGTGGCCGATGCCTTCCATGATTTCCAGATCGAGACCGGTTATCGCGCCTTCCATGCCGATGCCGTGGCGCTTGTGGTTCAGTACCCTGTCGGCGCTGCCGAAGAGGATGCCGCACGGAACCCGGATTTCCCCGTAGCGCGCTTCGATGCCGGGCATTTCTCGCCCGAGCGCGACAAGATCGGTAGATGTCGCGTAGAAATGACCGGGGCGAAGGCCAGCCATCGCACCGCCGGCGACGGCATAGTCGGACGGAGGCTGCTGCGGCCCGAACACGAAATTCAGCGTCTGCTCCGCCGTCCTGAGCGCGGTCGGAACGGCCACGGTCTCCGAAACGATACGGCGCAGCAGCGGGGAGTGGATTTCCAGTCCGCGGAACTCCGGCGCGACCTTGTCCTCATGCCGGGTCAGCGGCGAGATCAGGGCAAGGCCCGCCACCTTGTCCGGATAATGAAGCGCCGTCGCCAGCGCGACCGCGCCGCCGAGCGAGTGCCCGACCAGAAGCGGCCTTTCGAGCCCGAGCGCGTCGATGAAACCGGCGATCTGCCGCGCCTGCTCGCTCAACCTGCCATCGTCCCTGCCGGGCCGGGTCGAATAGCCGGAACCCGGCCGGTCAAGCGCGATCAGCCTGTAGCCGTCCCCGAAGTCCTCCATCAGCGGCCGGCGCATATGATGCAGCGTGCCGCCGAGGCCGTGGATCATCACGATCGGACGGCCTTCGCCGCGTTCGACATAATGAATTTCGCAGTCACCGACGGTAATGAAACGTCCGCGCGGTGGCACGGCATGCTCGGCGTCGCGGCTGATGCGGCGCGTCGCCTGATAGAAATAGGTCGCCACCAGGAGAACCGCGGCAAAAGCCGCTGCGACGATGACGGTGAGCGTGGCGAGCATGACTGTCGAAATTCCCCCGAGGACGGCTGAACACCATAACTATCGTCGCGGCGATGGCAATCCGGCGGCGGCATCCGGCGCGAGGTCATTGCGGCGGCGCATGCGCGGCGCTATTGGCTGCCTTGAAGCCGCGCCCGGGAATATGGAAAAGGATGCCGCAATGGCCGAAATCATGACCGCCGCAATGATCGTCATCGGCGACGAGATATTGTCGGGCCGCACCAAGGACCGCAATATCGGCCACCTCGCCGACGTGATGACCGCCATCGGCATCGACCTCAAGGAAGTGCGGATCGTCGCCGACGAAGAGGATGACATCGTCGCGGCGGTGAATGCTCTGCGCGCACGTTATGCCTACGTCTTCACGACGGGGGGCATCGGACCGACCCATGATGACATCACCGCCGATTCGATGGCGGTCGCCTTCGGCATGCCGTGCGAATACGATCCGGCCTCCTATGAACTTCTGGCAACCCATTATGCCGGCAGGGGGCTGGAGTTCAACGAGGCGCGCAAGCGCATGGCGCGGATGCCGCGCGGCGCAACCGCCATCGACAATCCCGTCTCGGTGGCGCCGGGCTTCCGCATCGGCAATGTCCATGTCATGGCCGGGGTGCCGGCGATCTTCCAGGCCATGCTCGACAATGTAGTGCCGACGCTGAAGGCCGGCCAGAAGCTGGTCTCGGCCACAATACATTGCCCCTATGGCGAGGGCGTCATCGGCGGCCCGCTCGGCGAGATCCAGAAGGCGCACCCCGACACGATCATCGGCTCGTATCCGAAATATCTCGACGGCTCGTTCTGGACCGAACTCGTGGTGCGCGCCCGCTCTCCGCAAGCGCTGGAAGCCGCGCGCGCCGAGGTGCAGGCGCTGGTCGATTCGCTGGAGCAACGGGCATTCTGACGAATGCAGTTCCGTCGCTCTCGCTTTGTTTCTTGAGCCGCATTTGTGCGACGTCAGACAATTCCGTCTGACCGCAAAATGCTCCAGCTCCGGCCGGCTGAGGCGCGGCTGGTATGGGCAGGGGGCCGTTAGCCGAACACGCGCGCGAAAATCGTGTCGACATGCTTGGTATGATAGCCGAGATCGAACTTTTCCCTGATCTCGTCTTCGGACAAAGCGGCGCGCACGTCCTTGTCGGCAAGGAGTTCCTCAAGGAAGTCAGCGCCTCTTTCCCAAGTTTTCATGGCATTTCGCTGGACGAGGCGATAGGCATCCTCGCGCGAGACGCCGGCCTGCGTCAGCGCCAGCAGCACGCGCTGGGAATGGACGAGGCCGCGGAACTTGTTGAGGTTGGCTTCCATGTTGTCGGGATAGACGACGAGCTTCTCGATCACGCCGGTCATCCGCGCCAGCGCGAAGTCGAGGGTGACGGTGGCGTCGGGGCCGATCATCCGCTCGACGGAGGAGTGCGAGATGTCGCGCTCGTGCCAAAGCGCCACATTTTCCATCGCCGGCAGCGCATAGCTGCGCACCATCCGGGCGAGCCCGGTGAGGTTTTCCGTCAGCACCGGGTTGCGCTTGTGCGGCATCGCCGAAGAGCCCTTCTGGCCGGGCGAGAAATATTCCTCTGCCTCCAGCACCTCGGTGCGCTGGAGATGGCGGATCTCGATCGCCAGCCGTTCGATCGACGAGGCGATGACGGCGAGCGTGGCGAAGAACATGGCGTGCCGGTCGCGCGGGATCACCTGCGTCGAGACCGGCTCCGGCGTCAGGCCGAGCTTTTCGGCGACGTAGTCCTCGACGCGCGGGTCGATGTTGGCGAAGGTGCCGACCGCGCCGGAGATGGCGCAGGTGGCGATCTCGGCCCGGGCGCGGACGAGGCGCTCGCGGCAGCGCGAGAACTCGGCATAGGCCAGCGCCAGCTTGACGCCGAAGGTGGTCGGCTCGGCATGGATGCCGTGGCTGCGGCCGATGGTGACGGTGTCCTTGTGCTCGTAGGCGCGCTTCCTGAGCGCGGCGAGCAGCGCGTCGATGTCGGCGAGCAGGATGTCGCTGGCACGCGAGAGCTGGACGGCGAGGCAGGTGTCGAGCAGGTCCGACGAGGTCATGCCCTGGTGGATGAAGCGGGCATCGGGACCGACGAATTCGGCGAGATGGGTCAGGAACGCGATGACGTCGTGCCTGGTCTCGCGCTCGATCTCGTCGATGCGCTCGACGTCGAACTCGGCCGCGCCGCCTTTTTCCCAGATGGTGCGGGCAGCCTCGGCCGGGATGACCCCGATCTCGGCGAGCGCGTCGCAGGCGTGCGCCTCGATCTCGAACCAGATCCTGAACCGGGTCTCGGCCGACCAGATGGAAACCATTTCGGGACGCGAGTAACGCGGGATCATGGGCTTGTCCTGACTGATTGGGCCAACTGCCTGGGGAGAATGCTGCGGCTCTAGCAGAGCGGGGCGGCTTTCTCAACGCATCGCGCGCAACCGGCGAGATTTGTCCGGGGCTGTGCCCGCTCGATCGATGATGGGGCGGCTTCCGGCGGCAATTCGAAAAATTGACCGAAGTCAAAGTGGAGACCTGACGCAACGGGCACGATATGATGGCGACGATGCGGAAAGCCGCTGCCCTGGGAGAACCGGAAATGACATACAGGACGATCCTCGCCGTCTTGCAAAGCAAGGCCGACGCCGAACGGGTGCTCGATTGCGCCATTCCGCTTGCTGCGCGTTTCGGCGCGCATCTGATCGGATTTCATGCCGAGGCGATTGCCTTGCCCTATGTGACGCCGATGGGCTTTCCCGATACCGAGTTCATCGCCGCCAGCGAAGAAGCCAGCGAGCAGCGCAATGCCGAGATTCGTGCGCTCTTCGAGGCGCGCTGCGCTCGCGAGGGCGTGTCGCATGGCTGGCGCGAGATGAGGAACGTCTCGGGCGATAGCGCCACCAACGCGCTTGCCGTGGCGCGCGCCAGCGACCTGATCGTGGTTCAGCAGGCCGATCCCGATGCCGACGGCGGTCTTATCGCCGATGTCGAGGCGCTGCTGTTCGAGAGCGGACGCCCGGTGCTGTTCGTTCCCTATGCCGTTTCGATCGATTGCGCGTTCCGCAAGGTGCTGGTGGCATGGAACGGCTCGCAGCAGGCGGCGCGGGCTGCTTTCGATGCGCTGCCCTTCATCCGCGGCGCCGAGGAAACCGAGGTGCTGTCGCTCGACGCATCCGACAATGCCGAGCAGGACGCGGCCGTGGCCGGCGCCGACATTGCCGCCGCTCTTGCGCGCCACGGGGCGAAGGTGACCTTCGCGTCGGGCTTTTCTGCCGGGATCGGCGCCGGCGAGGCGATCGAGAACCGCGTTGCCGACACGCGGGCCGATCTTCTGGTCATGGGCGCCTACAGCCAGTCGCGGTTGAAGGAATTCTTCTTCGGCGGGGCGACGCGCACCCTGTTGCAGTCGATGCCCGTCGCGACGTTGATGTCGCGCTGATGCAGGCAGGCGACAGCCTGAGGCGCAGCGCGCCTCAGGCTGGTGTTGCCGGCGTCAATTCAGGGGCAGGTTTCAGTTCAGGGGCTGGAATGCCATTTTGCCGCCATGCAGGAAGCAGGCCTTGGTGAAGGCCGCGAGATCGACCCGGTTCGGCTGCCGCACGTCCTCGATGCCCGGCAGTGGTTTTGCGGCCGGGTCGTAGCTGCGATCGATCTGGCTGATGAAGACGAGGATCACGCCGCGCTGGCGTGCAAAATCCCGGAGTGCCGAAATCTGCGTATCGAGCGCCGGTTTGTCGCGCCGCTGGTCGAGAAGCTGGAGATAATCGATCACTGCCAGCGTTCCGGCAGGCGCCGCGGCAAGCCTTGCCGCGATATGGCCCGCGCAGATGTCGTCGCAATCGTCGAAGGCGAACAAGCCACCGAACGATTCCGGTTCGGCTCCGATGGCGCGAAAGCGCCCGCCCACGTCGCCGGCCGTATATTCCAGCGAAAAGAACGTGCTGCGGTGGCCTGCTTTCATTGCCTCCACCGCAAGCTTCAGTCCCATCAGCGTCTTGCCATGGCCGGGCCGCGCGCCGATGAGGAGAAGATCTCCGGCAGCGAGGTTGCGGAAGATTTCGCTGGCGGAAGCGTCGTCGCGCGGCGTTTTCGATTTGTTGAAGGCCAGCAGGCTCCAGCTGGAAAAGCCTTCCTCCCGCGCGACACGGTCGAGCGCGGCGTGGAGCGGAACATCATGGGTGCGGGCGAGATGCCGAGCGCGTTGTTTCAGGCGATAGATCGGAGTGGACGGTTTCATTCGGGATGCCTCCTGATGCGAGCCGTTTCCGCAATCCCTCCTTATGCGAAGCGCGCGAACAGTCGGTCGCGAAGTCGTCAGCCCTGCATGGAAAGTGCTTTCCCGATCGGAGGGGGGAGGCGCGGGCTGCGCCTGAACGCACTTTATTGCGAGTCGCGACGGACCGAAAGCGCGCGAGCGTCCTCTCGGGCCGGCATGCTATGATCTGCGCGCTTGTGCCGACACTTGCCAAGTGCCATCGGTTCCGGCTAATCCCGGGTGCATTCCACGCCAGACGGAGTGTCGCCGATGTCCCTTCCTGAAAAGGCTTTTCCCGTTTCCTGGGACCAGTTCCACCGCGACGCGCGCGCACTCGCCTGGCGGCTGGCGGGCATCAACGCCGAATGGCGCGCCGTCGTCTGCATCACCCGCGGCGGTCTGGTTCCTGCCGCCGTGATCGCCCGCGAACTGGGCGTGCGACTGATCGAGACGGTCTGCGTCGCTTCCTATCACGACTATACCGAGCAGGGCGAGTTGAGGGTGCTGAAGGAAGTGACCCCGGCTCTGCTCGAAAACGACGGCGCGGGCGTGCTGATCGTCGACGATCTGACCGACACCGGCAAGACCGCAGCCATCGTCCGCGCGATGATGCCGAAGGCGCATTTCGCGGCGGTCTATGCCAAGCCCAAGGGGCGGACGATGATCGACACCTTCGTCACCGAGGTCTCGCAGGATACGTGGATCTATTTTCCGTGGGATATGGGTTTTGCGTATCAGAAGCCGATATCGGAGGATCACCGATCCTGAAGCCGGCGAAGCTTGCGCGAGGCTTGCGATCGGGCGTTGCCGGCGGCGCATTGCCGGTGGGTTGATGGAAATTTTCGAGTTTCTTCCTTTATTTTCACATAATTGCGCGTAACATCGCGGTCGAATTCCATTCACTCGGGATGAAAGGCCGTCAATGATCCGGCGAAGCAGGCTAGGTCTGCTCAGGGAACGAATCCGCTGTTTTCTCGGCGGGGTGCCGCCTTATGTTCAGGTGGCAGCCTTGCCATGGCGCCTGGGCCGCGATGGCGGCCATGAGGTGATGCTGGTGACGAGCCGCGGCACCGGCCGCTGGGTGCTGCCTAAAGGTTGGCCGGAAAGAAGCGAGCCGCTGCACGAGGCGGCGGCGCGCGAGGCGGCCGAGGAGGCCGGCGTCGCCGGCCCGGTCAAGCCCGAGGAGATCGGCCGTTTCTATTATGGCAAGGTGTTGTCTTCGGGCATTCATCGCCGTTGCGAGGTTCGGGTCTTTCCCTTGCTCGTCGAAAGCATTGCCGACAAATGGCCAGAACGAAAGCAGCGGCAGCGGCACTGGTTCGCGCCCGAAGAGGCGGCGCGGCTGGTGGATGAGGCGGAACTGCGCGATCTGATCGCGATTTTCGGTGCCGACCCAAGAAAATTTGCCGCCTAACGAAAATCGCCGACCGGCCGGCTTGAGATAGTTCGCCGGCTTGCCTAGAGCGTAGAAGGCGTGCCGGCCATGCTTTCACCACTTCGCGCCCCGGGAAATGTCTCATGAACGAAATCACCGCCCAGGCGCGGAAGACCACGCTCGACAAGGACCTTGAGAAGCTGGTTCACGTCGAGGAAGCGGCGAGCTTCCTGGCGCGGGGGCTGGTGGCGCCCGGCCTCGGGCTGGTGTTCCTTGCGCTTTCGGGCATCGTCGCGGCCCTTTTCGTGATGGGCGAGCCTGGCGCCGTCATCATAATCGCCGCCGCCGCCATCGGCGGCTATATGGCGCTCAACATTGGCGCCAACGACGTCGCCAATAATGTCGGGCCGGCGGTTGGGGCCAAGGCGCTGACGATGGGCGGCGCACTGGCCATCGCGGCGGTGTTTGAAAGTGCCGGAGCGCTGATCGCCGGGGCGGACGTGGTGACGACGATCTCCACCGGCATCGTCGATCCGGCTGCCGTGGCGGACAGGGGCGTCTTCATCCGCCTGATGATGGCTGCTCTTATATCGTCGGCCTTGTGGATCAATCTCGCGACATGGATCGGTGCGCCGGTATCGACCACGCATGCGGTGGTCGGCGGCGTTGCCGGCGCGGGAATCGCGGCGGCGGGTTTTGCCGCCATCGACTGGGCGACCATTGCCGGGATCGGTGCGAGCTGGGTGATCTCGCCGGTCCTTGGCGGCATTGTCGCCATGGCCTTCCTCGCTTTCATCAAGGCCAACATCATCTATCGCGACGATAAGATCGCGGCGGCGAGGCTGTGGGTTCCGATTCTGATTGCGGTGATGGCAGGGGCGTTCAGCGCTTACCTTGCTACCAAGGGCCTGAAGCGCCTGATTGAAATCTCCAGCATCCAGATCACCATTCTCGGCGTTGGTTCGTTCATTCTCGTCTGGGGCCTGGCCAAGATCGGCATTGAGAGGCAAGCTGCGGAGCTCGAGAACCGGAACCAGTCGCTGCGCAAGCTGTTCCGTTTGCCGCTGGTGTTCTCTGCGGCGCTCCTGTCTTTCGCCCACGGCGCCAACGACGTCTCCAACGCGGTCGGCCCGCTTGCCGCCATCGTCCACGCCGCCTCGGGAGACCCGCAGTCTGCGACGGTCAGCATTCCGTTGTGGGTGATGGTGATCGGGGCCTTCGGCATCTCGCTCGGGCTTGTCTTGTTCGGTCCAAAGCTGATCCGCATGGTGGGCGGGCAGATCACCAAGCTCAATCCGATGCGGGCCTTCTGCGTGGCGCTGTCGGCGGCCATCACCGTCATCGTCGCTTCATGGTTCGGCCTGCCGGTTTCGTCGACCCATATCGCGGTCGGTGCCGTGTTCGGGGTCGGCTTCTTCCGCGAATGGTATACGGCGAATTCGTCGCGCCGACGCGCCTATCTGGAGCGCAGGGCTCGGAAAGATCGCCCGGGCGGGGAACGGAAGCCGGCTGGCGGCAGTGTCGCCGCCTCCGCGGAAAACGGGGCGGCGACCGGCGATGTGGCGCGCGTCCAGACACGCGTCTCGGGCGAAGAGATCGCGCGCCGGAGGCTCGTTCGCCGCGCCCATGTCATGACCATCGCAACCGCATGGGTGACGACGGTTCCCGTCTCGGCGCTGATCGCGGCCGGCATTTTCCTTTTGCTTCAGGTGCTTGCCTGATGATGGGGATAGCCGGATAGATTTCTCCCCGCTATCCACATTCCTTCACACAAGATATTGACGCCGTTCGTCTCCGGCAAACGAGTTCTTGACGAGCGAAGCCGAGTCGCTTTTTATGGGCCATGCGTTCGTTTGACGGACGTGGCCGGAGCGTTCCCATTCCGGCCGTTTTCCCGGATTTGTTTCGTGTCGTGTCGCGCGTCGGTCGTTCCCGTACTGGCCGGCGTCGGCGATTTTTGCGCGATTATCAAACCGCAGCGTTGGCGTAAATTTCCTGTTAACACTATATTTAGTGTTTTAAATCAGGATGCCGACTATATAGTGTGGGATTCGGCAGGGGCGCATGACGCGCCATGCTTTCGGAGCCTTCCGGCGCAGATGGCAGGTGCGGGGATGAGAAAGCCGCATCATGGTGCGGTGAGGCTGCCCGAAGCCGGCCGGCTGGATCGTGTTTCGAATGGAATTGACGTTCGCCGCGGGGATGGCGGCGGACAGGCGGGCCGGGACGGCTCGGGGTCTTTGGCCCCGCATCGGCCGGCACTATATCTAGAGATCAGGGACTAAAGAGATGCGCATCGAACGTCGTTTCACGAAGGAAGGCCAGGGGGCCTACGCGGAGATCGAGTTCCGCAAGGCGACCAGTGAGATCAAGAACCCGGACGGCTCCGTGGTCTTCCGGCTTGCCGACATCGACGTGCCAGTGCAATTTTCTCAGGTCGCCGCCGACATTCTGGCGCAGAAATATTTCCGCAAGGCCGGCGTGCCCGCCCGACTGAAGAAGGTCGAGGAGAACGACGTCCCGTCGTTCCTGTGGCGCTCCGTCGCCGACGAGGAGGCACTTGCCGAGCTGCCGGAAGACGAGCGCTATGTCTCGGAAACCGATGCGCGGCAGGTATTCGACCGGCTGGCTGGCACCTGGGCCTATTGGGGCTGGAAGGGTGGCTACTTCAAGGCGGAAGAAGATGCGTCCGCCTTCCGTGACGAACTCGCCTACATGCTGGCGACGCAGCGCGTCGCGCCCAACAGCCCGCAATGGTTCAACACCGGCCTTCACTGGGCCTACGGCATCGACGGTCCGGGACAGGGCCATTATTACGTCGATCCCT
>JBLJBS010000204.1:0-18259 GCA_047637695.1 Aquamicrobium sp.
ACGACCATCATTGCACTAACAATCAAATTGGACCCGTCCGTGGGGGCCGATCAGTCACCGGCGATGCGTTCCATGCCCAGGCCGAGACCGCGCAACTGGCTGGACCGGGGCGGCGACTACCTGTTCGCGCTCAGGGCCAACCGGCCGGCGATGCTGAAGGCAGTCGCCGCCTTCTTCGCCGATCCGCCAGAGCCGCTCGAAAGCTTCGAGACCACCGACGCCAACCACGGTCGCATCGAGATACGCCGCCATCGCGTCAGCCACGACGTCGACTGGCTGTTCGGCGACCGCGGGGAGCCGGGCGCTCCCACGATGCCGGGCCTCGAGGCAAGCCGGGACGGCAGTACTCCCACTACACGATACTACCTCTCTTCCGCCCCACTCACGCCCGAGCGCTTCGCCCGCGCCGTCCGCTCCCACTGGGTTATCGAGAACAGTCTGCATTGGGTGCTCGACGTCGTCTTCGACGAGGACGCAGCCCGCAACCGCGCCGACAACGGCCCCCAAAACCTCGCCATCCTGCGCCGTCTCACCCTCAACGTGCTGCGAACCGCAAGACCCAAACTCGCAATCAGCCGAAAGCGAAAGCGAGCAGGATGATCCGACCACTTCGCAAGAACCATCATCGGCCAAATGCGATAGCCCTGACATGCCAAGCCAGATGCCTTGCGAACTCCGGCCGTTGAAGCGATTGTAAATCGTATTGACGCGAGCGTGGGGTGTGGTCATGAGCATGTCGGTCGGGAGACCGCCTCGGTGCCATCGTCGAGCAACACCTCGCGTCGCGATCAGGATTGGCCGGTTTCGGTCGCCGAGCCGTCGGAGCGATACCAAGCCTGTCGACCGAGAGCATAAGCGACGCGGATTTGGGATCGCTTATCGCTGGGATCGCGCTCGAGTGCGGCCGTCGGAGGCAGTGTCGAGATCGTGCTCGCGGGATGTGCGCTCGCGAGAGAGCAACTGCTTCTGAATGCGCATCGTGGGCGTCCGCGGCAGCGAATCGACGAATTCGATGTAGCGCGGCAGCTTGAAGCGTGCCAGGCGCTGCCGGCACCAAGCGGCAATGTCCGCCGCGCTCGCCGCTGCCGCCGGACGCAGCACCACAAAAGCCTTGATCTCCTCGTCACTCAACTTGGACGGCACGCCGACCACGGCCGCCTCGGCGATGCTCGGATGATCGAGCAGGACATCCTCCACCTCGGCCGCAGCCAATATCTCGCCTCGGCGCCGGATGACATCCTTCTTGCGCGACACGAAGTAGAAGTAGCCATCCTCGTCGCGCCGCAGCAGATCTCCCGTGTAGAGCCAGCCATCGCGCAGCGCCTGTGCGGTGGCCTCCGGGTTGTTATAGTAACCGCGCGTGACTGCCGGACTGCGCAGCAGCAGTTCGCCGGGCTCGCCGACAGCCACCTCCCGGCCCACCTCGTCCACGAGACGCGCTTCGTTGATGACGCCGAGCACGGGGTGCTGCCTCAGGCGGCCAGCCGAGCCGTATCGCGGCGGGTCGTCCAGACGCCAGACGGTTCCGTAGGGCGACTCCGATAGCGCGTATCCGCTGATCAGGCGAAAGCCGAAGCGCTGCTCGATTTCACGGTGGCGCGATTCCGGCTGGGCCGGCACGCTGTAGCAGAGCTTGACCAAATGGTCGCGCTCTGCCGCGCTGGGCGCCTGCGCCATGAGAATCTCGATCATGGCGCCGATGCCGTTGAACTGGGTAGCACCGGTTTCCCGCACCTGTTGCCAGAAGCGCGATGCCGAGAATCGCGGAACCATCGCCAGCCCGACTCCACCGGCCAGCGAGCCAAGCAGCGAATAGATGCTGGCGTTTATGTGGAAAAGCGGCAGGCAAGTGAACATGCGGTCTTCGCCTGTCAGGCCCATCCACGCCACGAAGCCTTCGGCCGCCAGGATGCAACTCTCATGGGCGTGCATGACCAGCTTTGGTGCCGAAGTCGTGCCCGACGTATTGACGAGGACGCAGATGTCGTCGGCTGCCGGCAGGGGGCAGAGCGCATCGTCCGGTCCGGTCTGGAGTGAACCGACCGAAAGGGCGAGCATTCCGACCTGGGCGGTGAGCGTTTTCGCGATCCCGGCCGTTTCCTCGTCATGCAGAAGCAGACGGGCACCCGACTGCCGCAGAAGACCGTCAAGCTCCACAGGGGACAGCGCCGGATTGAGGCCGATCACAATGGCGCCTGCCGTCACGATGCCGAGCCAAGCCGCGACCCCGTCGGCGCTCGTCTCCGCAAGCAGCGCCACCACGTCGCCGCTGGCGATGCCGGCGCGAAGAAGACTCGCGCGCGCGGCCGCTACGCGCCGCGCCGTGTCGGCGAAGGTATAGCTGGCGCCGTCGACAAGGAGGTGGGTCCGGTCCGGCCAGTGCGCGGCGGCATCTTCCACCAGCATACGCAGAGTGCCGTTCCGGCGCTGCGGTCCGGCGCTTGTCCCCTCAGCGGCGCTCACGAGAAGTTTGCCTTGCGCTTCTCGCGGCGTGCGGCGAGCGCCTCTTTTGTATCGGCAAGATGTACTGCCGTTGCGGTGAACAGTTGCTCGACACGAAAGGCATCGTGCGCTTCAAGCTTGGCGGCGATAACCATCGCGTCCTTCATGAACCTCGCTCCCGTCGGACTCTTGTCAGCGATCGTTCGGGCGATCGATCGCGCCCGTTCCAGATATTCGTGGCGCGGCGCTATGGCGTTGACAGCCCCGCATGCCTGCATTTCAGCGGCGGCAACGGGGAGCCCGGTCAGCGCCATGTAGCGCACGATCTTGTCCGGAAGCATGGACATCGCGTAGCTCGGGCCCCCCATGATGCCGAAATTGATCTCCGGCAGGCTGAACTTCGCATCATCAACCGAGACGATGATGTCGCAGGCGGCCACCATCATGAACCCGCCGCCGACGGCAGGCCCGTTGACTGCAGCGACGACCGGAATTGCGCAAGCCCGGAGGGAATCCAGCGCGTCGCGAATCACGCGCGCGACTTCGAGGCTGGCCTCCGCGGTCCTGTCGCCGTAGTCGCGAACGTCGGAACCCCCCGAGAAGGCGCGCTCGCCTGCTCCCGTCAGCAGCATGCAGCGCGTCTTGCTGTCGGCCTGAACCGCTCGAATGGTATCGGAGAGATGCCTGTAGTCGTCCGGTGTAAGCAGGTTGAGCGGCGGTTTGTCGAGCCAAATCTCGGCGACAGCCCCGTCTTCCTCTCGTCTCTCCACCCTGATCATGCGGTCGTTCATTTTGTCCCCTCGAGTTCATAGATGTCGATGTAGCCGCAGTCTTCGAGACAGGCCTCGAGCTCTTCGGAGGCGGCGACCAGTTCCTCGTGTAGGAACTCCATCCGGTCTGGCGGCATGCGCTCCGTCTGCCCGGCGATCAGCGCGGAGAACAGCGGCATCTTCCCCTGACGGGGCAGCGCGATGCCGACGCCGGCCGAACCCTGCAAGCCGTAGTCCACCGAAAAGGCCCGGCCCCTCTGGCGTGCCTCGCTGATACGCCGCCCCATCACGGTCTCTTCAAGGCGAGGATCGTTGGGGAACGCCCGGCTGTTCTGGCGCACGATTTCCATCGCCTTTTCATGCTCCATGCCCGCGAGGATGGCGAGCCCCGCGCCGCCCAGACCCAGCGGCCAGGACTCCCCTATCCGGCGCCGGAAGGAGAGCAGCTGGTAGGCGCCGTCCAGCCGCTCCACGCAGAGTCCATAGAGCCCCGATCTCGCGATCAGGTAGACCGTATCGCCTGTGGCCACCCGCAGCCGATCCAGCGTCGGGCGGCATCTCTGCGCGACGCGGCTCGGAATGCCGCCGCCTATGGCGATCTGGTGGGCAAACGGCCCCACGAGATAACGCCGCGTGACCGGGTCCTGCTTCACCAGCCGTTCCTCGACCAATCGCTTGAGAATGCGGTGAGCGGTGGCATGCGCCAGGCCGCTCCTGTCGCGCAGGTCGCCGAAGGTTAACCCGACCGGATCGTTTTCCACGACGAGGCGAAGCAGCTCAATGCCGCGTGCCAGACTTTGTGTACCCTTGCTCATTATCCGCTTCGTCCACTATATGAACTTTGGAAAAAGATCCTTGACAGAAGGTAAGCCACCAAACAAGGATAAGGTCAAGATACGGAGGAGGTTAGTCCACGTTATGGATTCGATTGAGTTTGAGTGCATTGCTTACGAGCAGATTGGCGCAGTTGTCCGGATTTCCCACAACCGGCCAGAAAACAGGAATGCCCAAGGGTATGCGCTGCTCGACGAGATGGATGCCGCCTTCATCCGAGCCCGCAACGACGATGAGGTTCGCGTTGTCATCCTCGGCGGGAAGGGAGCGCATTTCTCCGCCGGGCACGACCTCAAGGAGGCGCAGCGCCTGCGCGGCAACAACACCGTCGAGAAACGCTATGCCTACGAGGAGCACCGCTTCTATCGTTATTGCCTCAACATCCTCGACTTCGACAAGCCGACCATCGCTGAGGTGCGCGGCGCTTGCGTGGCGGGCGGCTTCATGGTCGCCAACATGTGCGACCTGGTCGTCGCCAGCGACACTGCGTTCTTCGCAGACCCGACGGCCCATTCCTTTGCGGTCTCCGGAATGGAAGTCCTGATTCATCCCTGGATCATGAGCATGCGCCGCACGAAGGAGTTCATTTTCACAGGCGAGAGGATGTCGGCGCATGACGCGCATGCCGCCGGGATGGTCAACCGCGTCTTCGCCGACGACCGGTTGGAGGCAGAGACGCTGGCCCTGGCCGAGCGCATTGCCATGGCGGAGCCGTTCGCGATGAAGCTGATGAAGCGCACCCTCAATCGGACGCAGGAGGCGCAGGGCATGCGGGTTGCGCTCAATGCGCATTTTGACACCCATCAATTGTCGCATGTCTCCGAGGAGGCGAGGGCGAAAATCGCGGGCGGCCTGAGCACCCGCATCGCGGCGACCAAGAGCGTCCTGGGCACGTGACCGTCATGCCGCTTGACAGCCTTCTGAGGCCGAAATCCATTGTGGTGGTCGGCGCTTCGGATTCCAGCATCCGCATCGGCGGCCGCACCATGATGGTGCTCGAGGCCTTCCGCGACGACGCTCAAGTCGCCGGCGTGAACCCGAAATACGAGACCATTTTCGGTTTCCCCTGCTATCCAACCATCGGAGACCTGCCCTTCGTACCCGATGTCGCGCTGCTGGCGGTATCGGCCGAGCGGGTTCCGGATACGCTGCATGCTTGCGCCGCCAAAGGTGTGCCGGCAGCAATCGTGTTTGCCGCCGGTTTTTCCGATCTCGGGACCGAGCAGGGCAAGGCGCTGCAGGCGCAGGTGGCCCAGATCGCCGCGGCGTCCGACATGAGCATCGCCGGTCCGAACACGTTCGGCATCGTCAATTTCGTCGACAGGCGTTACGCCACGTTCAATCCACTCTACATCCAGCCGGCCGAGACGAGCTTCCCACGCACGGTCGCCATCC
Organism: Aquamicrobium sp.; assembly: GCA_047637695.1. Taxonomy (GTDB): domain Bacteria; phylum Pseudomonadota; class Alphaproteobacteria; order Rhizobiales; family Rhizobiaceae; genus Aerobium. Next base: position 5,442 of record JBLJBS010000204.1, read on the forward strand.
TTTCCCAGGGCGGCGGCCCATGCTCGATCGCCTACGAGGCCGGACGGCTGCGCGGCGTCGGCTTCAGCTACGCCATCGCCAGCGGCAACGAGGCTGTGGTTTCCTTCGAGGACTATCTCGACCACCTAGCCGACGACCCGAACTGCGGGACAATCGTCGCCTATCTGGAGGGTGTGCGCGAAGGTGGCGACTTCTTGCGCGTGGCCGCGAAGTTGCGGGACGCTGGCAAGCCGCTTTCGGTCTACATGGTCGGGCATACCGAGGCGGGTGCAGCGGCTGCGCTGTCGCATACTGCGCGCATGACGACCGGCCGTGCGCACTTCAAGGCCGCCTTCAGGCAGCTCAACATCGTGGAGGCCGAAGATGTCGACATGCTGGCCGAACTCGGATACCTTTTCCAGTTCAAGCAGCGGAAATCGGGTCTGAATGCCGGCATCGTGACCGCCTCGGGCGCGCTGAATGCCATATTCACCGACACGTTCACGGCACACGGCCTGACGGTCCCCCGTCTGTCGGAAGCGCTGCAGGACGAGATCCGGGCGCTGGTGCCCTCGTGGGGCAGCGCCACACACCCGATAGACCTCTCCCCGAGCATATCGGAAGGCGACGTCGTCAAGATCCTGAAGGCCATGTTTGCCTCCAGCGGCATAGACTTCATCACCTTCTTCTCCACTGGTCCCCTTATCGAGCGGTGGACGCCCGCGCTGATCGAGGCGGCGAAATCTACCGACAAGCTTCTCTGCATAATGTTCGCCGGCGAATGCCGGACAGCCGGAGAGCTAGAGAAAGCCGGGGTCGCCATTTTTCGGGACACGACCAAGGGCGGCAAGGCGCTTTCGGCCTTCGCCCACTGGCACCACCGCCGCGGGATGGCGCCGTGGGAAGGGCTGCCGGCGGCTCCGCACGACCCGGCGCCCGTGCCGGCATGCATAGCCGCCGCGCGTCGCGAGGGGCGCCTCTCGCTAGACGAATACGAGGCCAAGATGCTGCTGGCCGGGCATGGGGTTCCGACCGCGGCCGAGCACGTAGCCCGCACTGCCGACGAAGCGGCAGCGGCCGCGACGGCGCTCGGCTTCCCGGTGGTGATGAAAATCCTGTCGTCGGCGATCCTCCACAAGACCGAAGCCGGGGGCGTTCGTCTCGGCATCGGCTCGGAGAATGCCGCGCGCGCAGCATTCGCCGAACTGGCCGCGATCCTGGGCGGCTGCGGCGAAGCCGAGCCGGCGGTGCTCGTTCAGAAACAGGTGGCGGCGGGAGTCGAGATACTCGTTTCAGTTACGGAACATCCGTCGCTGGGCCCGTGCCTCACGCTGGCATCCGGCGGGACAGCGGCCGAGCTGCTCATGGACGTCGTCCACCGCGTGCTGCCGGTGGACCGGAGCGGCATTCGCGATGCGCTCGGCGAGCTCGCACTCTTTCCGCTTCTCGACGGCTATCGCGGTGCACCGAAATGCGACGTCGATGCGCTCGTGGCCGCGATCGACGCAGTGGCCGACGCCTTTGCGCGGCTGCGTCCGCATGTAGGCGAGATCGAAATCAATCCGATGATCGTGGGGGCGAGAGGAAAGGGCGCCACGGTTGTCGACTGCGTGCTCGCCTTGGCCGCCGAGACGCATGCGGTAGAGGACTGAGAGTGCCGTTGCGGCCCGTGCTGGGTTGAAGATCAAAAGGGAGGAAGTCATGGATATCGATACGATTGTCAGCAGGCGTAGCATGCTGAAGGGCGGAGCCGCGGCGTTCCTCGCTCTCGGCGCGTCGACGACGAACATATTTGCGCAGGATGCGCCACGGCGGGGCGGTACCCTGCGCATCATCCACTACCAGAACGCAAGCAGCCTGGACCCTCACACCGGTATTTCCGGCGCTGACTATCAGATCAATTACGCGCTCTATGACCGGCTGTTCGACTTCGATCCTCAGACCCTTGAGGCCAGGCCGATGCTTGCTGAAGCTTGGGAATTCACAAGCCCGCAGACGCTCGTGCTCAAGCTCCGGTCGGGCGTGCGTTTCCATGATGGAACCGTACTCGACGCCGAGGCGGTCAAGTTCAACCTGGAGCGGACGGTCAGCCATCCGCGGTCCAACATCAAGCCCGACGTCGCGGCGATCGAACGGGTGGAAGTGAGCGGGGACCATGAGGTGACCATCCACATGAACGCGCCGGACGCCTCTCTGGTGCTGAGCCTGACCGATCGCGCGGGCATGATGGTCTCGCCATCGGCCGCGCAGGCGGCCGGCGACAATTTCGACCGGAACCCGGTCGGCTGCGGCCAGTATAAGTTCGTGGAGTGGATCGACAACAGCTCGATTACGCTGGTCCGTCACGACGATTACTGGCAGGAGGGCCTTCCTCACCTCGACGGCCTTGTCTACCGAATCGTGCCCGACCTCACCACCGGCGTCCGATCCCTGATCGCCGACGAAGGCGACATCGTCCTGCGCATTCCCATGCAGCAGCTGCGTTCGATCGAACAACGCCCGGAATTGAGAGTGGTGGATGCTCCGACGATCCAGCTGTCGCTGATCTACCTCCACTTCGGCAAGCCGCCCTTCGACGACGTCCGTGTCCGTCAGGCGCTCAATCACGCGATCGACCGAACGTCCTATTCGCAGATCGCCACCGGCGGATCCGGCGAAGTCGCGTGGAGCCTTTTGCCGAAGCTGCACTGGGCCCATGCGAAGGATGTGGTGGACACCTACCCCTACGATCCTGACAGGGCGCGGTGGCTGATGGCCGATGCGGGCCACAAGGAGATCGACGTCGAACTGCACTGCTGGTCGGATCAGCTGTCGCAGCAGAAGGCCGAGGTGTTGCTGGAACAGCTTCGCCAGGTGGGTATCAACGTCCGGCTCCTGCCGGGCAGCATCGCCGACGCGGCGTCGAAATTCTTCAGTGCGAACATCGGCAACGGCTTTATCTCGCGTTGGTCCAACCGGCCCGACCCGTGCCTCGGTTTCTTCTATCTCTTCGGCACCGGCGGCTTCTTCAACGCGTCGAGGATGGCCACCCCCGCGGTCGACGAGGCGCTGCAGCGCACTCGCACGGTCTACGATCGTGCCGAGCGGCTGGCAGCGCTCGACGGCGCTGCACGCATCATTTCCGACCAGGCCCTGACAGTTCCGCTCATCTTCGAGCGCGATCTCAGCGCGTACCATGAGCGGGTGCAGGAGTATGAATCGAACCTCCAGGCCAAGCATCGCTTTGACAAGGTGTGGCTGAAGACCTGACAGCGGCGAGGCTGCGGGCCAGCGGCCCGCAGCCGGTGGAGGGACAATGTCGACGATCGATCCCATTCTTGACGTCCGAGACCTCAACGTAGCGTTGCAGATCGGCGAACGGTTCGTTCCCGTCGTCAGCGACGTCAATCTCGCCATCGCCCCCGGCGAGCGGGTCGGGATGGCGGGCGAAAGCGGCTGCGGCAAGAGCCTCACGGCACTGGCCATCATGGGGCTGCTGCCGCGCCACCGCGCCCGCGTGCGCGGCCAGGTGCTGCTCGACGGGCGCGATCTCCTGCCCCTGCGCGACAGGCAGCTGTCGCGGATCAGGGGGCGGGAGATTTCGATCATCTTCCAGGAACCGATGACGGCGCTGGATCCGGTGTTCACCATCGGAGAGCAGATCGCCGAGACGATCCGCAGCCACTTCGTCGTATCCCGGGCAGTGGCCAAGGCACGGGCCATCGAGGAGCTCGATCGCGTCGGCATAGCCGAGCCTGCGCGGCGCTACGGCTCCTATGTGCACCAGCTGTCCGGCGGGATGCGCCAACGCGCGATGATCGCCATGGCGCTGGCCTGCAAGCCGAAGCTGCTGATCGCAGACGAGCCGACGACCGCGCTCGACGTGACCATCCAGGCGCAGATCATGGAGCTCATCACGGAGCTCAGCCGTACCAGCGGCACGGCACTGCTCATGATCACGCACGATCTCGGCCTGCTGTCTGAAACCTGCGAGCGCATGCTGACGATGTATGCCGGGCAGGTGGTGGAGCAGGGCGAAGCGGCTGCAGTGCTGCGCGATCCGCGGCACCCCTACACGCGCGGACTGCGCGCATCGCTGCCAGGGCTCAACAAACCGCGCAGTCGCCTTTCCACCATTCCAGGCCACGTTCCGACGCCGGATAATTTCTCGATGGGCTGCCGTTTCCGCGCGCGCTGCGAGTATGCGCTCGCTCCCTGCGAGGCCGAGCAGGAGCTGTTTCCGGTCGGCGCCGGCCGCGAAGTCCGCTGCATCCGGCACACTCTTTTCCAACAGTCCGAACGGAGCCGGGTCCATTGAACGCGCTGGTTACCACACAGGATCTGACCGTGCGTTTCCCCGTGGCGGGAGGGCGTCGTGACACGATTTTGGCGCTCGACAGGGTTTCGATCGACGTACGTGAGAATGAGACGCTGGGCATCATCGGCGAATCCGGCTCCGGCAAGTCCACGCTCGGCCGCGTGATGGTCGGGCTGCAGCCGCCCACGAGCGGAAGCATTCTGCACGGAACCATAAACCCATTCACGCTTGGCGCCGCAGCGCATCGCCGCCATCGCGTCGACTATCAGATGATCTTCCAGGATCCCGCCTCAGCGCTCAACCCGCGACGCGCCGTTCTTCGCAGCGTGCGGGAGCCGCTTCAGATCCAGGGCGTTCTGTCCAGGGCGGAGCAGCAGCGCATCGCACTCGACAGCTTGCTGAGGGTGGGACTGCCGGAAGTCTATGCCCAACGGCTACCCCACCAGCTTTCCGGCGGGCAAAAACAGCGCGTCAACATTGCGCGGGCGCTGACCTTGCGGCCGAAGCTGCTCGTCTGCGACGAGGCCATCGCGGCGCTCGACGTCTCCATCCAGGCAGGCATCCTCAATCTTCTCATGGACATCCAGGAAGAATTCGGCATCTCCTACCTGTTCATCACCCACAACATCAGCGTGGCACGCCATCTCAGCCACCGCATTGCCGTCATGTATCTCGGCCAGATCGTCGAAAGCGGGCCCGCGGACGCGGTCTGCGCCAGACCGCTTCATCCCTATACGAAGGCGCTGACCGAATCCGAGCCGGACCTCGACGGCGACGGCAGCAGGAAGCGCATCGTGCTTGCGGGGGAGATACCCAGCCCGCTCAACCCTCCGTCCGGATGCCGCTTCCGAACGCGCTGCCCGTTCACCCGAGAACGGTGTGCGACCGAGGAACCGGCTGCCCGCGAACTGCAGCCGGGGCGCCGCGTGGCATGCCATTTCGCCGAGGAACTCGCCGAGTTGACGGCTCTGTCGCGCGCGCCCGAAGGTGTGAGGACGTCATGAGCGGCGGCGTGTGGGGCATGATCGGGTCGCGGCTGCTGCAGATGCTTGTCGTCCTGCTCCTGGCCAGCTTCGTCATCTTCCTTTTGCTTCAACTGGTACCCGGCGACCCTGCGGTGGCGCTGGCGGGCGATCAGGCGACGGACGAGAGGCTCCAGGAAATCAGGCTCCTCTACGGCTTCGACCAGCCGATCGTCGTGCAGTACTGGCACTGGCTGAAGGGGGCCGTCACGGGCGACCTCGCCCGCTCCCTGCAGTCGAACCAGGACGTCACGGTGCTGCTCGCGCAGCATTTCCCGAACAGCCTGACGGTCGCCTTCGCGGCGACCTTGCTTTCGGTGCTGATCGGCGCGCCTCTGGGTCTGCTTGCGGCGTACTATCGCGACAGCCCGGTCGACGGCATCACCAAGACGGTCTCGTCCCTGGGCGTGGCAACGCCGAACTTCTGGCTAGCGATGGTGCTCGTGTCGACCTTCGCCCTGTCTTTGCGCTGGTTCCCGGCGACGGGGCTGAGCGCTTCGTTCAGCGACCCGCTGAGACTCCTCCAGCAACTCGCATTGCCCTCCATCGCGCTCGCGGCAACGGGCATCGCCATCGTCGCGCGGCAGATGCGCGCCGCACTCATCGAGGTTCTTTCCTCGCAATATGTGCGCACCCTCTACGCCAAGGGGCTGCCCGTTTCCCTCATTGTATGGAAGCACGGCATGCGCAACGTGGCGGTGAAGATGCTGACCATCGTCGGTCTCACCTTCAACCACCTGCTTGGCGCGAGCGTGGTCGTGGAGACCGTGTTTGCCGTTCCGGGCATGGGCACGCTCGTGATCAACGGCGTGCTGAACAAGGACTTCCCGGTCGTGCAGGGTGTCATCATCGCGATGGTTGTGGCGGTGATCGTGGTCAACTGCGTCGTCGACATCCTGTGCGCCATCGTCGATCCGCGCCTTTCGATCAGGGCATAGACAATGGTCTCCACCGTCTTCCTCACGCTGCGCCGGATCGCGAGAAACGCAGGCGTCATCCTGGCCACCGGCTACCTCGTCCTGCTCGTGATGACCGCGCTGCTGGCACCGGTGATCGCGCCGCTGTCTCCGATCGCGCAAAACCTCGCCAACACGCTCGGGCCGCCGTCCGAGATCAACCTGCTGGGCACGGACGACCTCGGACGCGACGTCTACAGCCGTATGATCCACGGCGCGCGGTCTACCCTGTCAGCCGGGCTCGTTGCGATCGCTGTCGCCTCGGTGCTCGGAATTCCGATCGGCCTGCTGTCGGGCTATCTCGGCGGCCGGGTCGATGCGGTGATCAGCCGTGTCATGGACGCGCTCCTGTCATTTCCTGGAATCGTGCTTGCCATCGGCGTAACTGGCGCGCTCGGGCCCGGCCTTACCAATTCGATGATCGCGATCGGTATTGTCTACGCGCCGATACTTGCCCGTCTTGCGCGCGCGCAGACGCTGATCGTCCGCAGTGAGCTGTATGTGCAGGCGGCCGTCGTTTTCGGCGCGACGCCGATGGCTATCATGGCCCGGCATATCCTTCCGAACACGGCTCAATTCCTTATCGTGCAAATCGCTCTCTTGTTCTCGACCGCCTTGCTGGCCGAAGCGAGCCTCAGCTTCCTGGGGCTCGGCGTCATCCCGCCGACGCCAAGTTGGGGCTCGATGCTGGCCCGTGCCTACAACTACATGGATATCGCGCCTGCACAGATGTATGTGCCGGGTCTCGCGATCCTCGTCACCGCGCTCGCTTTCAATACGTTTGCCGAGTTCTTGCGCTCGGCTCTCGACGTCAACACGCATCGGTAACCCTCGGTGAATCCCTCTACCATTGCCACCTTCGCGAAACGGTTCGGCGATCGGGAAGCAGGACACGCGCCCCGCGAATCCAACGCGGTGCTCGACACGATGCTTTCCCACCGCTCAGTCCGCAATTTCCGGCGGACGCCCATGCCCGACGGGACGCTGCAGCTGCTGGTCGCCGCCGCGCAGTCGGCTTCAACATCCTCCAATCTCCAGGCATGGAGCGTGATTGCCGTGGACGCACCGGAGATGCGGGCCGCACTCGCGGACGTCGCCGGCGGCCAAAAGCATGTCATGACCGCCCCGCTATTCCTCGTGTTCCTGGCGGACCTGTCGCGAGCCTCTCGCATCGGCGGCAAGATGGATCTTCCGATGGACGGTCTTGAATATCTCGAAAGCTTTCTTATCGCAGCGATCGACGCCAGCCTGGCCGCCCAGAACTGCGCTGTCGCCGCTGAATCACTCGGCATGGGCGTGCTGTTCGTCGGCGCTCTTCGCAACGATGCGGCACGCGTCGCCCGCATTCTTTACCTGCCGCCCAAATGCGTCGCGGTCTTCGGCATGTGCGTCGGATATCCTGATTCCGCCGTCACCACCGACATCAAGCCGCGCCTGCCCCAAGGCGTGGTTCTCCATCGCAACCGCTATGATCATGGAAGCCGGGAACAGGAGATCGCGGCCTATGATGAGCGGATGAGCGCATTCCGTGCGGACCAGGGGATGACGCCGGCCGCTTGGTCCGAGCAGGTGGCCACACGACTTAAGGATGCGCGGAGCCTCACGGGCCGCCATGTGCTGAGGCAGGCCTTGCTCGATCTCGGCTTCGGCCTTCGTTGACCGACCACAGGCCGGTTAGACTTGCCAAAAGGAAAGGACAATCGATGCTCTTTGTCTTCACCAGCGTCTACCTCCGCCCGGCCAACAGCGCGGAGTTCGAACGTCATGCCGAATGGCTGAAGGCCCAGGACGCCACGGGAAGGCTGCTCGCGGCTGGCCGCAAGTCGACGCGTGACGGCGGCGTGGTGGTGCTGGAAGCGGACGATGAGGCTGCGGCGAGGGCGGTTGTCGACCTCGATCCTTTTGTCCTCGCGGGCGTCGCCGAGTACAACCTTACCTCGTTCAAGCCCGCCATGGGCCGGTTGGCACGGCCGGCCTGAACACGGGCGAGACAATGCAGTCCCGCGTGACGGCACTTGGCATGCGACACGCCCTCAGCGCATGTCGAATGCGCGGGATTCACGCAGCCCGTCAGACATTGTCCACCCGCCTCAGCTCCCTGCGGGCCTGATGTGGGCGGTTGCCTCATTCTCCACACGGTGCCAGATTTCTTGTGCCATCGGCCGTTCCGACTCCTCCAGAATATGCCCGACGAGGCCGATCGCGCGGGCCATGACGCCGAAACCACGCACGATCTTCCAGGGAAAGCGGAGTTCGCAGCAGATCGCGCCGATTGCGCCCGTGGCGTTCACCGGCAGCGATTTGCCGGTGCGTCGCTCGGCCTCCGCGCCGATCTTTCGCATCAGCTCGATGTAGCGACCCGACATGCCGTTCGCCTCCGCGATCGCGAATAGCCGCGGCGTCCTTGGATCGACCGGCTTGTGAAGGGGATGGCCGAGGCCGGGCACGATCCGCTTCTCATGGCGGTGCTGTTCCACGATCCGTGCCGCAAGCGCGTCGAGGTCGAGGTCGGAAGCGTCAAAAGGAAGCGCTTCCGAAAGCATCCTCGCTGATCCTTCCGTGCTGCCGACGAATACGCTGCCGAGGCCACAGAGTCCCGCGGCCACCGCCGCCTGGAGAGCCTCGGGCGCGCCGGTATAGGTCAGCCGCGCAACCAGCGCGGACGGTGTCAGGCCATGCTCGACAAGGGTGATCACGACGGCGTTGAAGACTGCCGACTGCTGCGGCGTCGGAACGAGACCGGTCAACTGAAAATAGGCGAAATCGCCAAGATTGAAGTGGCCAAGGATTTGCTCTGGCAAGCTGAGGCCTCGCACCTCGATGCGGTCATGGGTGCTCCAAGCTATGTCGGAGCGCAGGGCATTGGCCGTGTGGGTCATAACTCGTCCTATCTTAGCCGTCTTAGAGTATCCCGCACGGACATCACCGGCGGCGACCGTGTGGCACCATCCAGCCGAAGCGAGAGACACGCGCCGGTGCGGCAACGGGCGATCCCCACGCTTTTCGCAAATTGGTCAGCGGCTCATCTGTTCACAGCGCCGCCCCAGGTCTTGGACACATGCATGCCGCAGTCTCCGGCGCGCCCGCCCAAGGACACGCCGGTTGGGTATCCATTTACCAGGTCGGAGTCAAAGCGGCCGCGTTCGCCATTGCTGAAGGTGACTTATGGTTTTGCGAAACACGGGCGTGCCCGCGTGACCGTCGGTATCAGCGGTCCCCACGAGGTGCGTGATCAGCTCCCGGCCAAAGCTCGGCAGGTCGTCCAACCGCCTCACGCAGATCTTCAGTTCGCGAACCGCCCATTCGTTGGACAGTTCGACAACGTGGATCTGGTGGCTGCGCTTCATACGCTGAGCGACCGAAGCGGGAAGGATGCCGACGCCGACGCCCGCCTCGACCAAGCGGCACATCGTATCGAAGCCGGAGACCTGGATCCGTGTGTCGAGGCTCACCCCCAGTTCGGCGACGACATTTTCCATGAAGCCGTGGATCGCGCTGCCCCGCTGCAACGAAACGAAGCTCTGGCCTACCGCTTCCGAGAAATCGATCTCTTCCCGCGCCGCAAGGGGATGGTCGGCCGGCACCGCCATCACGAGCCGGTCCTGCTGGTAGGGGATGACCTCGAGTCCGTCTGTCCGGACGTTGCCGGCCAGGATACCGATATCCACGGTACCGTCAGCGACCGCACGCGCAATCTCCGGGCTTAGCCGTTCCTCAAGTTCGATATCGACCTGAGGATGCGCGGCGAGAAACGATCCAAGCGAGGCTGGCAGTATTTCGGTGATCGCGGTGGTGTTGGCGAAGATGCGCACCCTGCCCTTGAGGCCCTGCGAGAAGACCTGCATGTCGCCGTGCAGCCGCTCAAGGTCGCGGAATACCCGGCGCGCGTGCACGAGCAGCGCGTCGCCCGCCGGCGTCAGTCGCACGCCAAGCGAACTGCGGATGAACAGTGATGCGCCGAGCGCTTCTTCAAGGCCCTTGACGCGCATTGATGCCGCCCCGACGGAAAGATGGGCGTGCTCGGCCCCCCTTGTCAGATTGCCGGCTTCGGCAATGCTGATGAAGAGGCGAAGATCGACGAGGTCGTATCGGAGGCTGGCCATGGAACCTTCAGGCTGTTCGCGTCGACTGAACGCTGCCTTTCCGAATAACGAATTGCAGGCCCGCGCACCACATGCTGGATAGCGCCCTATCCGACATTTCGCCGCGGTATGTCAACGGCGGAGTAAAAGTCGGCCATTGGGCGGCGCAAAAGTAGTCCACTTGGCAGCCCATGCTGCCGTCGCTCTGCTGACCTGCGGCCGGAAGCGCTTGCGTTTGCCATCGGCGCAACCCGGCTTCAAAGTCGCATTCTGACTGCTGTGTGGCGCGGGAAAGGACAGCCGGTGCACCACGATCAGATCATGCGCGCGATGTTCGATCCTGATGACGATGGGCCGGCTGATACATATCTCGCCTTCAAGGTCGCGCTATGCCATTTGCGCAAGCGACTGCGCGGGACGGGCTTCCGAATTGAAAATGTTCATTACGGCTGCGGCTGCAGGCTGGTTCGGGACCGGCAGAAAGATGACCCGACCTTCCGCGCCGAAGCCGTGGCCGCCGACGCCGAGCAGCGGGCGGCGTGACCGATGTTCAGGCAATCGCTGCCACGCTACAATTGCGCCTAGCTGTGCCCAAACACCGGCTGGCTCAGCATAGGGGACTGACGTTGATGTCAACGCGACTGCATATGCCACGCGTCCGCGTGCGGTCAAATGTTGGTGCCTGATTCCTTCACGATTTGTCGCGACCAAGCGCATTCCGTTTAGGCGGGAATGTTGGCGGGTGAACGCCAATTCTTCCGTTAAGTAATTGATATTATTGATGTTATGGCGGAGGGAACCAACCTGGCACCCAACTCTCTCCCGTCCTGTATCGCACAGCACGGAAGCGCAGCGAACTCCTGCGCATCGTTGTCGGACAGCAAAATTCCGGGAAAAACCCGCGTTTGATCGCTTCATTGAAGCCCGGGCGCGGGCATTCTTGACGCCCATCGTCAGCCTGCGCGTTTTTGGTCCGCCCCTGAGAAGCTGGCCATCATCGGACAATACGAAACGAGGGTCGACATTTATGAGCTCCGAGGCTTGGGGGCGAATACGGCTCGCTGGTCTTGGCGGCCTGGTAGATCGGCGACAAGCGATCTTGCGCATCAATCGCCGAACCCGCTAGCGGCCGACGCAACACAGCCCTGCCCTTCGACGTTATATTGACATCAAATAGGATGTCTCCAATATGCTTCGATGAGACTGGTACTGGACACGAATGTGATCGTCGCCGCCTTTCGCAGCCGGAATGGAGCAAGCAACCTGCTCCTGCGGTTTGCCGATCAGGGACGGGTGACACCGCTTTGTTCGACTGCGCTGTTTCTGGAATATGAAGCGGTCCTGAGCCGGCAGGAGATACGAGCGGTGACAGGGCACACGCTGAAGGATGTTGCAACTGTCATGAGCGCGATCGCGGCAATCGCCGAGGGCGTCGATATCTCGTTTCGCACACGGCCGATGCTTGCCGATGCTGCCGACGAAATGGTGCTGGAGGCGGCATTGAACGGACAGGCGGAAGCGATCGTGACGCACAATGCGAGGGATTTCCATCCGGCGCGCGAACTCGATATCGGGATCGCAATCCCCGCAGAGATAGTCAGGAGGCTGAAGAGATGACGCAGGCTCAACGCTACAAGTATCCGCTGCACCTCCCGCAGTCGCTCAAGGAGACAGCCGCACGGCTGGCGCAGGAGGATGGAGTGTCGCTCAACCAGTGGATCGTGACGGCTGTCGCCCAGAAGATCGGCGCGGTGCAGACGGCCGAGGATTTCCTGAAGGCCCGGGCAGGCAGCGCGAAGCGGGGGGATCTGTCACGTCTGCTGGAGAAAGCTCCCGACGGACCACCGTTGCAGGAGGATGTGTTTCCACGAACGCCTCGTCGATGAGGCGCCAATTGCCACTTTGCCGCATCCGAACGGCTTGATCAGTTCTTGTTGTTTTGTTGAAGCTTATCGTGTAGTTGTGCCGAAGAGTATGGATTCCTGAATCTGAGTTAGGAAATTTAGATGCAGCTTATACAAGGCTTTCGCGGTGCCAGTCTGTCGGCCCTTCTTGGCCTTTCGCTCGCCGGTGCAGCGCTGACCCCGTTCCAGGCCGCGGCCCAGAATCAGGCTCGCGACTGGTCGGCCTGTGAGTGCGTCGCTTCGCGCGGAGACAGGGCCGAGGTCCGCTTTGCCCAGGGACGCGTCAGCGCGACGCAGTCGAACGGCCTTCTTCCCGTGCAATCGAACGCGACGATGCACGTTCCGGGCAAGGTCGTCGCCGGACCGCAGTCATCGGCGATCGTCGTCCTGGGCGACAGGTGCGAGGTCAGGATCGAAGCCAACGAGACGGTGGAGATCAGAGGGAACGAAACCCATCTGTGCCTTGCCCGGCTGGACGGTGCTGCGGACGCGGTGGCGTCGTCGGTGTCACCGAAGGTCGTCGTCGGAGTGCTTCTGGGGATCGGGGGCGTGGCCGCCATCGCGGCTGCCATCAACGA
>JBLJBS010000205.1:0-12613 GCA_047637695.1 Aquamicrobium sp.
GCCACCGGGTCCGGCTGGTCGAGGAAGCTCGCCGTCACCGGCAGCTTCATCCGGATAATGCGCTCGACCTGGCGCAGCTTCGCCGACTCGTCCGGCGCGCAAAGGGTGATGGCGATGCCGTCGGCGCCGTTGCGGCCGGTGCGGCCGATGCGATGGACGTAGCTCTCCGCTTCGTCGGGCAGGTCGAAATTGACGACGTGGCTGATGCCCGGCACGTCGATGCCGCGCGCCGCGATATCGGTGGCGACGAGAATGCGCACCTTGCCCTCACGAAAGCCGTTCAGCGCCTTCTGGCGTGCATTCTGCGACTTGTTGCCGTGGATCACGGCGGCGTCGAAGCCGTCACGCTCGAGATCGCGGGCCACGCGATCGGCGCCATGCTTGGTGCGGGCGAAGACGATGACCGACGACATCGCCGGATCGGCGAGCATGTCGGACAGCACTTTCCGTTTCTGCTTCAGCCGCGCCATGACGAGGCTCTGGCTGATTTCGCCGGCGGTGGTGCCCTGCGGCGCAACCTCGACGCGCACCGGCTCCTTGAGCAGTTCGCCGGCGAGCTTCTCGATCTCGGACGGCATGGTCGCCGAGAACAGCGCCGTGCGCCGTTCGGGATGGACGGCGCGGGCGATGCGCCGGACGTCGTTGATGAAGCCCATGTCGAGCATGCGGTCGGCTTCGTCCAGCACCAGCCAGCGCGTATCGCCTAGCACGAGATCACCCTCGCGGACGAGATCGGTCAGGCGGCCGGGCGTGGCGATCAGGATGTCGATGCCGGGCGCGATGCGCCGGACCTGCGAGCCGCGCGACACGCCGCCGAGCACCAGCGCGGTCGAGATATGCAGCCCCTTGGCAAGGACGCGGATCGTTTCCTCGATCTGGACGGCAAGCTCGCGCGTCGGGGCAAGTATCAGCGCCCGCGTCGTGCGCGGCTTGCGCTTGGTGCCAAGGCCGACGATCGCCGCCAGGATCGGCAGGCTGAACGCCGCCGTCTTGCCGGAGCCGGTCTGGGCGATGCCGAGAATGTCGCGGCCGGCAAGCTGGGGCGGGATCGCCTGTACCTGGATCGGCTTCGGATCGGTGAAGCCGGCATTCTGCGTTGCCTTCAGCATCACGCCGGACAGGCCGAGCGCGGTGAAACCGTTCAGGTCTTCGGCAACGGGAATGGTGGTATCAGTGGTCAAAATCATATCTTTCCTGCGGGGCCGCGCGATAACGCGCCCGCATCGTTTGCGCGGCGGGGCGCAACCCGTCGCAAATAAAACTCATGTTCGACGACAAGGCGGAGGAACGCTGACGTTCCGCCCGGCTGCGCTGTCGCGCCCGCGCTTTCCGCGCAGGTCTCATCCCGCGTATCGATCTTTCAGGATCGTTAAGGGGAAGCGGACGCAACCAGTCCCTTCGGGGAAGGCCAGACATGCCGGCCCATGCGCCTCATCAGCGCCATATGGTACAGAAGCCCCGGGAAAGCAACCTCAATTTGTGCATCGCAGCAAGAAACAATCGTCAATCGTCGGCGATCGCGGCCAGTTCGGCCAGCCTGAGAACGGTGTTCCAGTTGCGCGCGGTGTTGGCGACGCCGATGCCCTTGTCGAATTTCGCGGCCAGCTTCGAGGTGCCGAAGCCATGCGGCGTATAAAGATATGCGACCTTGCCGGCGATCGCGATCGCCTCGCCGCCAACGGCCACCGCGCGCAACGCTTCGACCCGCGCCGGATCGGGCTCTTGCGCCAGCACAGCGGCATGAAGGAAGTTCGGCGCCGCCACCGCCTGCGGGAACGGGTTGGCTGCGATCAGCGCCCGCCATTCGGCGCGCGTCGCGACATGGATGTCCTTGTCGAAGGCGAATTCGCGGGCGCAGATTTCGCCGACGCGGGCTATCACCTCCTCGCGCGGCAGCATGCTCTTCAATAGCGCATTGCCGCTGTTGATATAGGTGGCGACATTGGCGAATCCGCCCAACGTCAACGCCTCGCGTAGGCGCGCGACGGGAAGCTGCGTCTTGCCGCCAACGCCGCGGAACAGCACGATATAGGCGATGCCCTGGCTCATGGGCCAAGCATAGCCCGCGCGTTCAGATGATGAAACCGGCCAGCGTCTCGTTGTCGGTGATGTCCTGATAGGCCCATCCCGCCTCCTCGAAGCGCTTGCGCAGCACGTCGAAGTTCCTTGCATCCTTCGTTTCGATGCCGATCAGCACCGAACCGAAATTGCGCGCCGACTTCTTGAGATATTCGAAGCGGGCGATGTCGTCCTCCGGTCCGAGCAGCGACAGGAAATCGCGCAGAGCGCCCGGCCGCTGCGGAAAGCGGAAGATGAAGTATTTCTTGAAGCCCTCGAAACGCAGCGCCCGTTCCTTGACGTCCGGCAGGCGCTCGAAGTCGAAATTGCCGCCGGAAATGACGAGGACAACGACCTTCCCCTTCAGTTCCTTGCGCGGGAAATCCTTGAGCGCGTCGATGGCCAGCGCCCCCGCCGGCTCGAGAACGATGCCCTCGACATTCAGGATCTCGATCATCGTGGCGCAGAGCCGATTTTCCGGGACGAGCCGCACCTGTGCGGCATCGAAATGCTTCAGCAGCCGGAAATTTTCCTTGCCGATCTCGGCGACGGCGGCGCCGTCGACGAAATTGTCGACCTTCTCCAGCTTGACGCGCCGCCCGGCCTCCAGGCTGCTGCGAAGGCTCGGCGCCCCGGACGGCTCGGCGAACACGAAGCGCGTCCTGGCGCCGGTTTCCGTCAGATAGCGCGTGACGCCGGCCGACAGCCCGCCGCCGCCGACGGGCAGGATCATCAGTTCGGGAACCACGCCCTCCGGCAGCTGCGCCAGGATTTCATGCGCGATCGTCGCCTGGCCTTCGATGATGTCCTTGTGGTCGAAAGGCGGCACCATCAGCCCGCCGCTCGCCTGCGCAAAGTCCAGCGCGGCGCGGTAGCAATCGTCGAAGAAATCGCCGACGAGGCGGATTTCGATGGCTTCGGCCCCGAACATCCGCGTCTTGTCGATCTTCTGCTGCGGCGTCGTTACCGGCATGAACACCACGCCCTTGCGGCCGAGATGGCGGCAGACATAGGCGAAGCCCTGGGCGTGGTTTCCGGCGGAAGCGCAGACGAAAACCTCCGCGCCCTCTCCCGAGGCCAGCGCCTTGCGGAAGAAATTGAACGCGCCCCTGATCTTGTAGGAGCGGACCGGCGACAGATCCTCGCGCTTGAGAAAGACCCGCGCCCCGGTCTTGCGCGACAGGTAATCGTTTTCCTGAAGCGGGGTTTCGGGGAAAAGCGACCTCAGCGCCACAGCCGCGCGTGCGACCTCGCGAGGGAATACAGCCATCTTGTCGTCTCCGCTGATTTTGCGTCGGCTATTGCACAAACGCGCCGGTGACGCCACTGTCGCGGCGGATCAGGTCAGGGATTCCTTCTCGTGCAATATTCGGCCGTCCGCGCAGCCGTCCACATCGCCTCGGTCCTTGCGATCTATCTTTCCTTCGCCATGCTCGCCCCCGCGGCCGTGGACCTCTATTACGGCAATGACGACTGGAAGGTGTTCGCGTTCGGGGCCTTCTTCACCGGCGGGCTGGCGCTGGCGGTTGCGCTTGCAACGCAAGGACGGCCGCCGCCGATTTCGTCCCGGTTCGGCTTCCTCGTCGTCAACCTGCTTTGGCTGACCACCAGCACGGTCGGCGCGGTGCCGTTCTTCGCCGCCTCGTCGCTCGACCTGACACTGCCCGAAGCCATCTTCGAGGCGGTTTCCGGCATCACCACCACCGGGGCAACCATCATCAACGGACTTGACGGGCTACCGCCGGGAATCCTGCTGTGGAGGTCGATCCTGCAATGGATGGGCGGGCTGGGCGTCATCGCGCTCAGCCTGTTCGTGCTGCCGTTCCTCAATGTCGGCGGCGTGTCCTATTTCCGAATCGAGACCTCCGACATCACCGACCGGCCGTTCGAACGGCTCTCGACCCACATCACCACCCTGATCGGCATCTATTCCGCCGCCACCGTGCTGTGCGCCGTGCTCTATGCCGCCGCCGGCATGACCGGCTTCAACGCGCTGAACCACGCGCTCACCACCATCTCGACCGCGGGTTTTTCGACCCATGACGCGTCGATGGGCGCCTATGCCGACAATTTCGCCATCCTGTGGATCGCCACGGTCTTCATGTTTCTCGGCGCGCTGCCATTCTCGATCGTCATGCTGCTGGCGATCTCCGGCCGCCTCGATGCGCTGCGCGACCCGCAGATCCGCGTCTTCGCCTGCTATGTCGCGGCTTTCGTGGTCGCAGTCGCGCTCTATCTCCGGCTGACCGGCGACATGCCGTTTCATTCGGCGCTGACCTATTCGGCGTTCAACTTCGTCTCGTTGATCACCACCACCGGCTTCGCGACCGGCGACTATACCGAATGGGGGCCGTTCGTCGCCGGCTGCGCGCTGCTGGCGACCGTTCTTGGCGGCTGCTCCGGCTCGACCTCCGGCGGGGTCAAGGCCTATCGTTTCCTGATCCTGTACAAGCTGCTCGCCAACGGCCTGAAGCGTTTCGTCTATCCCAACGCCGTGGTGACGGTCCACTATGGCGACCGGCCCGTCGACGACGCCATGCAGCGCGCCGTGGTGCTGTTCATCTCCGCCTTCGTCAGCATATGGCTGATCCTGACGCTGCTGCTGACGGCCACCGGCATCGACCTGCTGTCGGCACTCTCCGGCGCACTCACCTGCCTGACCAATGTCGGTCCCGGCCTCGGCGAGATGATCGGCCCGGCCGGCAACTTCTCGGCCGTGCCCGACACCGCCAAATGGCTGCTTTCCATCGCCATGCTGCTTGGGCGGCTGGAAATCCTTGCCGTACTCGTGATTTTCACGCCGGTGTTCTGGCGGCGATGACGGCTTGCCAAGGCGCCCGCCGCCCTATAGCGGATATTCGGGGAATAGTATTCGGCAGAGGAGTTCAGCGTTGAGCCGAAAACTCTATGCGACCCGGGCTTTCATGATCGCCACGCTCGTTGCGCTCTCCGGCTGCGCCGGGGGCGAGGCATCGCGTCTTCTCGATGCCGTGGCGGCCGAACCGCAGTCGATCCTGGCCACCCACCGTCTTTTCGTTGCCACCACCCGCGCGAAGGCCGAAGACCGCAAGGAAGTGTTCAGCGGCGAGCGCAGCGTCGATGTGAACTTCGCCCGGGTCGACGTCACCATCCCCAAGGTTCACCAGCCCGGCAATCTCGAGCGTCCGCGATCGGGCGCGAGGCGCGATCCCGCTCTCCATTTCGCCGCCGGCGAAGTGGCGCTCTATCCAAAGCAGGAAGGCATCGAGCGCGCGCTGCAAGAAAATCTGACGCGGACCAATGGCAGGGCGCTGGTCTTCGTCCATGGCTATCGCACGCCGTTCGACGGGTCGGCCTATCGCGCCGGCCAGATCGTCCACGATTCGGGCTACAAAGGCACGCCGGTGCTGTTTTCCTGGGCCTCGACCGGGCGTACCGTCGACTATATCTACGACAACAATTCGGCCACCGTCGCCCGAGACGGGCTGGAACAGACCTTGCATTTGCTGCGAAAGGCCGGCGCCACCCGCATCGACATCGTCGCCCACTCGATGGGCAACTGGCTGACGATGGAAACGTTGCGCCAGATGGCCCTTTCCGGCGACCATGGCATCCGCAACAGTCTCGGCGACATCATTCTTGCCTCGCCCGACATCGATGTCGACGTCTTCAAGAGCCAGCTTCGCCGCATCGGCAAGATGAATCTGCCGATCACCGTCATCGTCTCGCGCGACGACAGGGCGCTGCTCGCCTCGTCGATCATCGCCGGCAACCGCCCCCGCGTCGGCGACTATGGCGATGACAGCGCCCTCGCCAGCCTCGGCGTCACCGTCGTCGACATATCGGGCGTCTCGTCAGGAGACACGCTCAACCACGCCAAGTTTGCCGACAACCCGCTGATGGTGCAACTTCTCGGCAGCAGGCTGAACGAGGATCAAATGCTCGACGGCAACGGCGACCAGATCACGCAACGCATTGACAATCTGGCGCAAGGCCTTGGCCAGACTCTGGGTTCCGCCGCGGAGATCATCATCACCACCCCGTTCGAGGTCATCAACGTCGCGGTCGGAGGCAATCGCTGACGTCTCAGTCGGTCGCTACGTCCCGCAGGAACAGATCGACCGTCTCGAAGCGCGTGACATCGACAAGGCCGACGTCGGAGATGCGCAGTTCGGGGATGACCACCAGCGCCAGCAGCGAGTGCTGCATATAGGCGTTGTTGAGCGTGCAGCCCATGTCGCGCATCGCGTCGGTCAGCCGCGCCGCCTTTTCCGCCACGATTTCAGCGCGCTCATCGGACATCAGCCCGGCGATCGGCATTTCCACCAGCGCGATTTCCCGGCCTTCCGAGAACAGCACCACGCCGCCGCCGACCTCGCCCAGCCGGTTGGCGGCCAGCGCCATGTCGCGCTTGTCGGTGCCGACGACGATCATGTGGTGGGCGTCGTGCGCCACCGTCGAGGCGAGCGCGCAATCCGCCACATAGCCGAAGCCCGAGACGAAGCCGTTGGTGACGCCGCCGGTGCCGCGATGGCGCTCGACCAGCGCGATCTGGCAGACGTCGTTCGCGCGGTCCATCTCGACCAGGCCGTCGGTGACGGCAAGATCGGCCTCGAGCGCCCGCGTCGGCGCCTGATTCTCGATCACGCCGATCACACGCACCCTCGCCTCGTTGGCGCCCTCGGGCGCGATAATGTCAAAGTCGCGCGCGCCGAGCTTCCTACCGAGCTTGACCGTTTTCCTGGTGCTGGCCGGATAGTCGTAAGGCGGAATGTCGACTTCGAGCCGTCCCGCCTTCGCCAGCCGCACGCCGCGCCCGAACACTTCATCGATGGCGAGTGCGGCAAGGTCGGAGACGATCAGGAAATCGGCGAGCCTGCCCGGCGCGATCGAGCCGATCTCGCGCTCCAGCCGGAAGTGCTGGGCCGTGTTCAACGTCGCCATCTGGATCGCCGTCACCGGTTTCAGCCCCTGCGCGATGGCGTGGCGCACCACCCGGTCCATATGACCGTCGCGGACCAGCGTGCCGGAATGGCTGTCGTCGGTGCACAGGATGAAGTTGCGCGGGTCGATGCCCTTCTCGGTCACCGCCCTGATCTGGCTGGCGACGTCGTACCATGCCGAACCCAGCCTCAGCATCGCCTTCATGCCCTGACGGACACGGGCGATGGCGTCTTCCATCGCCGTTCCCTCGTGATCGTCCTCGGGGCCGCCGGCGACATAGCCGTGGAACGGCAGACCAAGGTCGCGCGAGGCGTAATGACCGCCCACCGTCTTGCCGGCCTTCACCGTGGCCGCGATCTCCGCCACCATCAGCGGATCGTTGGCGGCGACGCCGGGAAAGTTCATCACCTCGCCGAGGCCGATGATGTTCTCCCAGTTCATCGCCTCGGCGACATCGGCTGCGGTCAGCTGGGCGCCGGCGTTTTCCAGCCCGGCGGCGGACGGCACGCAGGACGGCACCTGAACATGGACGTTGACCGGCATCGCCAGTGCCTCGTCATGCATCAGCCGCACGCCGTCGAGCCCGAGCACATTGGCGATCTCGTGCGGGTCGACGAACATCGAGGTCGTGCCGTGGGGGATGACCGCACGGCAGAACTCCGTCACCGTCACCATGCCGCTCTCGACATGCATGTGCGCGTCGCAGAGGCCCGGAACCAGATAGCGTCCGCCGGCATCCACCACCTTGGTGCCCTCGCCGATGGCGTGGCGCGCGTCCGGCCCGCAATAGGCGAAGCGCCCGGCGGCAATGGCGATGTCGATGGCGGGTATCACCTCGCCGGAATGGACGTTGACCCAGCGGCCGTTGCGCACGACGAGATCGGCCGGTTTCCTGCCCGTCGCGACGTCGACGAGGTGTGTTGCCACCTCCGTCCACGGCTTCGGTCGCAAAAAGGCGGGCTTGGTCCTGGATAGCATGGCTGGGTCTCCGTTTCACCGACTTTGCCACCGGGCACCGGCAAAACGCAATGGAGGCCCGCTACCTGTCGAACTTGGTCGCCATGATCACCGAGGTCTGCGTCCGTTCCACCCCGTCAAGCGCGCCGATGCGGTCGACGACATCGTCGAGCGCGGCGACGGAGCCAGCGGCGACCATCGCCATCAGATCGACCTCGCCACTGATCGAATGCAGCGCCCGCACTTCACGAATCTCCTTCAGCTCGGCGATCGTCGGCGCGGCGTGCTTGGGTTTGACGGTGATCATCACGCAGGCACGAACAAGCGCCCGCTCAGTCGCCGTGCTCAGACGAACGGTATAGCCGGCGATGGCGCCGCTGCGCTCCAGCCGCTCGATCCGCGCCTGAACAGTCGTCCGCGACAGGCCGAGCCGGCGCGCAAGCTCCGAGACCGGAGCGCGCGCATTCTCCGCCAGCAGCGACAGCAGCAGCTCATCCCTGATGTTTTCTTTCATAATGACGAAATCCAATGGCATATTGCATGTTCAGACATTGATTATCACAAGTTTGCCGGTTTGAAACGAAAAGCCCGGCATGGCTTCCTGTCTTTCTCGTCACATCGAAGGGGGGAACCCATGCAGCAAGCGAAGCAGGAACTCGTCATCGTCGGCGCCGGCAAGATCGGATCGACCATCGCCTCGATGCTGGCCGAAAGCGGCGACTACCGGATTGTCGTCGCCGACCGTGATCCCGCCCAGCTCGAAGCGGTGGACCGGCATCCCGCCGTCACCAGCCAGGCGCTCGACATTTCGGACGCGAAGGCGCTGCGCGCGCTTCTCGCCGGCAAGTTCGCCGTTCTCAGCGCCGCCCCCTTTCCACCTGACCGCCGCGATCGCCGAAGCGGCGGCGGGCGCCGGCGTCCACTATCTCGACCTGACCGAGGATGTCGCCTCGACAAGGCGGGTCAGGGAACTTGCACGCGAGGCCGGCACCGCCTTCATCCCGCAATGCGGGCTGGCGCCGGGCTTCATCTCCATCGTCGCGCATGATCTCGCCAGCCGGTTCGAACGTCTGGACACGGTGCGGCTGCGGGTCGGCGCGCTGCCGCAATACCCGTCGAACTCGCTCAACTACAATCTGACGTGGAGCACCGACGGCATCATCAACGAATATATCGAGCCGTGCGAGGCCATCGTCGACGGCCACCTGACGGAGGTTCCGGCCATGGAGGAACGCGAGGAATTCTCGCTCGACGGCGTCACCTACGAGGCGTTCAACACCTCGGGCGGTCTTGGCACGTTGTGCGAGACGCTGGCCGGCAGGGTGCGGACGCTCAACTACCGTACCATTCGTTATCCCGGCCATGCCGCGATCATGAAGACGCTGCTGAACGACCTCAACCTGCGCAACCGCCGCGATCTGCTGAAGGACATTCTCGAACAGGCGCTGCCCGCCACCGCGCAGGACGTCGTCATCGTCTTCGTGACGGTCAGCGGCATCAAGGGCGGCCGGCTGATGCAGGAGACCTACGCCCATAAGATCTACAGCGGCTTTGTTGCCGGCCGGCCGCGCAGCGCCATCCAGATCACCACTGCAGCCGGCATCTGCGCCGTCCTCGACATGCTGGCGAACGGGAAACTGCCGCAAAGCGGCTTCGTCCGGCAGGAGGATATCGGCTTTGGCGACTTCCTCTCCAACCGCTTCGGCCGTCGCTATGCCGCAGACGCCTCGGCCCACGGCGCCGCCGCCTGAACATCGCCCCTCGACTGGAAAGCCCGGCACGCATGCCTGCGCGCCGGGCTTTGCTTTCGTTTGAACGCCTTTCGCTGATCAGAAGCCCGAGACGCGCGGCAGCCAAGTCGAAAGCGATGGAATGAAGGTGATGAGCAGAAGCACAATGATGTGGGCCAGAAAGAAGGGCGGCATCTCGCGGATGATCTCGCCGACCTTCAGCTTCACCGCCGATGAAACCACGAACAACAGTGCCCCCACCGGCGGCGTGATCAGTCCGATCGTCAGGTTCAGGATAACCACCATCGCGAAATGGATCGGGTCGATGCCGAGCGAATGGGCGATCGGCGCCAGGATCGGCACCAACACCATGACACCGGGCAGCGGATCCATGAACAGGCCGAAGACGATCAAGAGCAAGTTGACCGCGAGCAGGAAGACAATCGGGCTGAGGTTCCATGAAACGATGGTCTCTGCCAGCTGCTGCGGCACGCTTTCGATGATCAGCACCCAGGCGAAGGCGCGCGCCGCGGCAAGGATGAGCAGGACCGCGATCGAGATCAGCGCCGCGCGGAAGATAATGGTCGGGATGTCGCGCAATTTCAATGAACGATAGAGGAACATGCCGCAGACGAGCGCATAGAAGATCGCCACCACCGAGGCTTCGGTCGGCGTGAACACGCCGGCGCGAATGCCGCCGATGATGATGACGATCAGCAGCAACGCCGGCAGGGCATGGATCGTTGTCCTGACCATCTCCCGACCGGAGGGTTTGGGATCGCCGCCGCGATAGCCGCGCTTCCGCGACACGTAGAAATTGGCGACGCACAGCGCGATGGCGATGATGATGCCCGGCACCATGCCGGCAATGAACAGCGCCCCGACCGAAACATCCTCGACCTGGAGTGCATAGACGATCATGATGATCGACGGTGGGATGATCGGCCCCATCACCGCAGCGGACGCCGTCAGCGCGCCGGCATAGGACTTGTCGTAACCTGACTTCTCCATCATCCGGATCATCATCGCTCCGGGCCCGGCGGCGTCGGCCAGGGCCGAGCCGGAAATGCCGGAAAACAACGCAGCCGAGATGACGTTGGCATAGCCCAGCCCGCCGCGCAGATGGCCGACGAATTGCGAGGCGAAGCGCAAGAGCACATGGGTCATCGCCCCACCGGTCATCAGCTCGGCGGCGAGGATGAAGAACGGCACCGCCATCAGCGGAAACGAGTCGAGGCCGGAGAACATCTCCTTGACCACGACGAGATAGGGATAGTTGCTGCCGAGCGCGACCGCGACGAAGGCGGCGATCGCCATGGTGAAGGCGACCGGAAAACCCGCCACCAGCAGCACCGCGAAAGTGATGAACAATATCCAGGCCACGCGCGCGCCCCCTCGATGCGATTTGTGAAGCGCCTTAGGCGCTAAGGCTTCCAGCGATATCACCCGGCACGTCGGCAGCTTCCTTGAAGCGGTTCTCCGACACATAGCCGCGCACGATCAGCATCAGATGCACGGCCATCAGGAAGAATCCGACCGGAATTGCGGCATAGACGTAGCTGAACGGAATGCGCGTCGCCGGCGTCAGCTGGAAGCGCATGCGCATGGCATAGTTGTAGCCAACCCAGATCATCACTGCGAAGAAGATAAACAGGCAGACTACGATGACCGCGCGCAGCACGCGCTGCGCCTTCGGCGACAAGGCATCCATCAGATTGCTGATGGCGACATGACCGCCATAGCGTAATGTCAGGCCAGCGCCGAGAAAGGTCATCCAGACCATCATGTAGCGCGCAACCTCCTCGGCCCAGGTAATGGACAGGTTGGTGGTGTAGCGCAGCGCCACATTGGCGAAAACGATGCATGACATCGCCCCGAGCAGGAGAATGAGCGCCCATTTGTTCAGCGCGATGAAGGCGTCTTCGACTTTGCTCATGGTTGCAAGCCTCTTCCTGCCATTTCAGGGAATGAAGCCGGCAGGGCTGCCCCCGCCGGCCTGCTTTCAGCCGATCGCCGTTGCTTTCGCGACTTATTCGGTGGCGATGATCTGGTCGATCAGATCCTTGCTGTAGGTCTTGTAGTACTGCTCATAGGCAGGAGCGAGCGCCTCCTGGAAGGTGGCCTTCTGCTCGGTCGAAAGCTGGCCGACATCCATGCCGGCGGCCTTGAGCTGCTCGACGCCGGAGCTTTCCGCATTGTCGACAAAGCCGCGCATGGCGACGACCGCCTCGGCGGCAGCCTTGGTGAACACGCCCTTGTCCTCGTCCGACAGGCTGTTCCACAGATCTTGCGAAACCAGAAGCATCGCCGGGGAATAGACGTGGCCGGAAACGGTCAGGTACTTCTGCACTTCCGACAGCTTGGCCGAGGTGATGACCGAGAGCGGGTTTTCCTGCCCGTCGATGGTGCCCTGCTCCAGCGCGCCGAGAACTTCCGGCCAGGCCATCGGCGTCGGGGCCGCGCCCAGCGTCTGGAAGGCGGTGATGTGGATCGGGTTTTCCATCGTGCGCAGCTTCAGGCCGGCGACGTCGGCCGGGCCGGCGATGGAATTGCGGTTGTTGGTGATGTGGCGGAAGCCCTGCTCACCCCAGGCGAGCGCGACGAGGCCGGCCGACTCGAACTTGGCGAGGATGTCCTGGCCGATCGGACCGTCGAGCACGGTGCGTGCATGCGTCAGGTCGCGGAACAGGAACGGGATGTCGAACACCCCGGTTTCCGGCACGAAGTTCGACAGCGTGCCGGACGAGACGATGGTCGCCTCGACGGTGCCGATTTGCAGCCCTTCGATCACCTCACGCTCGCCGCCGAGGCCGGACGACGGGAAGTGGCGGAAAACGAAGCGGCCACCGGTCTCGGCCTCGACGACTTCCTGCCACTTGGTCGCGGCGACGCCGTAATGCGAGGTGGTCGCCAGCGCGTAGCCGAGCTTGATCTCCTGCTGGGCG
>JBLJBS010000206.1:0-13627 GCA_047637695.1 Aquamicrobium sp.
GCCATGGCCGCATAACTTAAGCCAAACGGCCTCCGGCAAAACCGGGGCGGTTCAAAGCGCGAACAGGAACCACCATAGGCCGGGACGATCGATGTTCCTCATGGTGTGGCCATTTGTGCTCGTATCGGTGTCTGCCGTGTCGTTCGGCTGGTCCAACGGCATGATGCCCGAGCTGACCGCCGCGCCGCTAATGGCAATGCTGCCCGGCTCGGGATGCGTCATAAATGGCAACATCTCGATTGATAGCGGCGAACGCATCTTCCACGTGCCGGGCCAGAAATACTATCAGCGAACTCGCATATCGTTCGAGCATGGTGAGCGCTGGTTTTGCAGCGAGGATGAAGCTCGCAAAGCCGGGTGGCGGAAATACAGGCAATAGCCAGCCATTCGGGACAAAACCGCCTACGGATTGGGATGCAAAAAAATCGCCATAATAGTGCAGAAGCCGCAAATTGCGGCTTCCACGAATGTCTCGTCGTCGTCTGCACTGTCTAAAGCGGTGATGGCCTTGCGGCCGCCGCAAGCCATTATCTGGCTGCGAAACGCTGGTTTGCCGCGCCGGTGCATTTGAAACGGAGCAATGGCGTACCGTCGTTCTTGTCAGCCATGCGGACATCGAGGCAATTGCCACCATTCTTGATCGTGCCGTTGCGCTCGACTATCCACGCCTGTTTCGACGACTGGGTGCAGCGGCTGACAGCCACGGTGTTGTCGGGCGTAACGGTAAGGCAACCCGAGCGTGTCCGAATTATCGAGGTAATGCCGAAGGTAAATGAGAACTTCTGGTTCTCACCGCCATGGCATGTCCACAGCACCAGCCGACCGTCGGGAGTGGCATCGAGGCACTTCTGGGATGCATGACCGGGATGAAGCGTTACGTTGGAGGCTCTATTCTTCTCGGCCTCCGACTTCTCGGGAGTGTAGCGCGCCCAACGCTGATTGACCGTTCCATTGCAGCGGTAGGTTATGACCGGGGTGCCAGCCGACTTCTCATTCATGAAGACGTCCACGCACAGGCCGTTGCCATTCTTGATCTGTCCGTTGCTGTTATAGGTCCATGTCTGCGTGTCGACATGGCGGCAAGTGGTCAGAAACAGGGCTTCGCCTTCACGATTTCCTTCGACGCAGTCTTTTCCGACCCGCATGATGCGCTTGCCGTCGTTTCTCTGCGTAAGAACTATCCGTTGCGAGCTCGCCCCATTGCACGGCTGAAGCTTGGCGTCGCGGGTAAGATCCAGACATAGATTGCGTGCGCTGTCGGGCCGAAGATTCTTTGTTTCGGTTGGATAACCGGACGCGGCGGCGGCGGACAGGCACGATGCAAGAGCCATGGCAACCAGGGCCGAAAGCTTTGATATGTTGGCGAACTCCATCTGGGTCTTCCCTTACATGAGCGATGCACTCCATTGCCCAATCGGCGATGAAGGAATGCTGAATGCCTTGTTCACAGCGGGTAATTTCCCTTCGCCGCAGCCGGCAGGGCCGGGTAGCGCGGAGCGAGGCAGATGCCGGCTCAGAGAAGGCTGAACGGCGCCTCGTTTCCCAGGCCGGCACGGGAAGACGGCAAACGCGCCAACAGCCTTTAGCCTTTGTGAGTCAAGGCTGTATGTAGGTCAAAAAAAAGCGATCGCGGCCCAAAAACTGGCCGGAACCGCACCACCCGGCCGCTTCATCCGAAGTCTCGGACTGCAATCGCCGGCAGCGTTCGATACTGCATGCTGCGAAGGATTCCAAAGACGGCATGCCGAACCGCGCCCGCCATCTGCTGCCGCTTGCGCACCGGGGACGCGATGGGGCGTAGAACCAGATTGCGAAGACCGGGGGCATATAGCCACCCTTCCCCCAAGGGACGATCAAGAGCAACCCCAACCGCAAGCGGCTTCACCGGACCTCATCCTGCGCTCGGTGCGCCGCCAATCGACAGCAGTGGGAAGATAGCATGTTCCCGGCCGTAACGCCCGAGGGCTGTTCACTCCCCACCCTGCCCCTATCGTCATATTGCTTGCTCCTTCCTTGTCATCCCGGTTTCCGATTGCGTCACGCCGCCTGCGCGCGCCGCTCGCTCGACATGCGCCAGGAAATCGCCTCGGCCAGATGGAGCCGTCCGACCGTATCCACGGCATCGAGATCGGCAAGGGTCCGGGCCACCTTGAGCACGCGATGATAGGCCCGGGCCGAGAGGGTGAATTTTTCGCTGACGTCGCGCAGCAGGGCATCTCCGGCAGCGTCGGGCCGCGCGACCTCCTCGATCAATGACGTCGGGCACCTTGCATTGATCATCGCCCGGTCCAGCCGCAGTGCCTCATAGCGCTGCGCCTGTATTTCCCGGGCAAGCTCGACGCGGCGGGCAACGACGGCGCTCGTTTCGGCCCGCGCCGGGGCGATGAGATCGGCAGCGGAGACAGCCGGAACGTCGATGCGGAGATCGATGCGGTCGAGCATCGGACCGGAAATGCGGGCGCGATAATCGGTCTCGCAACGGGGTCCGCGCGCACAGCGGAAGCCCGGTTCGCCTGCCATTCCGCAACGGCACGGATTCATCGCGGCAATCAGTTGGAAGCGGGCGGGATAGGACACGCAGCCATTGGCGCGCGCGATGGCGCATTCCCCGGTTTCGAGCGGCTGGCGCAGCGAATCGAGGGTCTGCGGCGAGAATTCCGGCAACTCGTCGAGGAACAGTACGCCGCAATGGGCGAGAGAGGCCTCGCCCGGTCGCACGCGCGCGCCGCCACCGACCAGCGAGGCCATCGTGGCTGAATGATGCGGCGCACGGAACGGCCGTCGGTCGGAAAGCCTGCCGCCGGCGATCTCCCCGGCCAGCGAGGCGACCATGGACACTTCGAGCAGTTCCCTGGGCGCCAGCCGCGGCAGGATAGAGGGCAGCCGCTGCGCCAGCATCGACTTGCCGGCCCCGGGAGGGCCGATCATCAACAGGTTGTGCCCGCCGGCGGCGGTGACTTCGAGCGCCCGCTTCGCGCCTTCCTGCCCCTTGATATCGGCAAGATCGGGAAAGACGCCAGCGCTTTCATGCACGGCCGGTTCCGGCCGCGACAGCACCTGCACGCCGCGGAAATGATTGGCGAGCGCGATCAGGCTGCGCGGGGCAAGGATGTCGATCCCAGGGCCGGCCCAGGCCGCCTCGGCGCCGACGCCGTACGGACAGATCAACCCCTTGCCCAGCGCGCCGGCGCCGATTGCCGCTGGCAGGGCGCCTGCCACCGGCGCGGTGGTGCCGTCCAGAGCCAGTTCGCCTAGCACAACATAGGCGGAAAGCGCGTCCTGCGGCATGGCTCCCAGCGCCACCATCAGACCAAGCGCGATCGGCAGGTCGTAATGGCTGCCCTCCTTGGGCAGATCGGCGGGCGCGAGATTGACCGTGACGCGCTTGGCCGGCATCGACAGGCCGGAAGCATGAAGCGCGGCCTGCACCCGCTCCCGGCTTTCGATCACCGCCTTGTCGGCCAGGCCGACGATCTGCATCCCGACCTTTCCCGGCGCGACCATCACCTGAACATCGACGGGAACCGCGTCGATGCCGTGAAATGCGACTGTTGTGATGCGCGCGACCACGGACTCCCCTTCCCGGCCGGCCAACCGGCCCTGTCGCTGCCCCCCTGCAGCCTTCGAATGCGCCTTCTCGTTACATAATCATCTTTCGCGGCCTCAATCAAGAACATTAAGTGAACAAAGACACGCGAAAGCTGCATCTCGGTTGCAGGAGATTGAATCAGTGGAACGCATGTTCCGCTATCGGGCACTGAAACCTCCCCGGCGAGACCGCCCGTTCCTCCACCCCTGCACCCCCACCCGTTCGGCCCGGCCGCGCGTTACGCGCCTCACAACCCTGCGGCATGCGCGACCCTCTGGACAAGCGGCCGGTTCCGGCGAAAACTGCGCGCTTTGGTGCAGACAGACAGGAAGTTCCCTTATGCATGGACTGATGCAGGAATGGCGATTGCTTTGCCACAAGATCCTCGACTATGCGGCGATCCAGCATGGTGGGCGTGAGATCGTGTCGCGCTCGGTCGAGGGTCCGATCGTGCGGACGAGCTATGGCGCGGCGCGGACGCGGGCGCTGAAGGTGGCGCAGCTTCTGGCGCGCGGCGGCTATGCGCAGGGCGATCGCATCGCGACGCTGGCATGGAACACGGCCAACCATCTCGAGGCGTGGTACGGCATCAACGGGATCGGCGCGGTCTATCACACGCTCAATCCGCGGCTGTTTCCCGAGCAGATCGCCTGGATCATGAACCATGCCGAGGACCGGGCGCTGTTCGTCGACCTGACCTTCCTGCCGCTTGCGGAGAAGATCCTGCCGCAGGTTGCGACGGTGAAGCAGGTGATCGTGTTCACCGATGCGGCGCACATGCCGGCGACCAGCCTTGCCAACGCCGTGCCCTATGAGGAGTGGCTGAAGGAGGCGGATGGTGACTTCGCGTGGAAGGACCTCGACGAGAACGCCGCCAGCGGCATGTGCTACACGTCGGGCACGACGGGCGACCCCAAGGGGGTGGTGTATTCGCACCGCTCGAACGTGCTGCATGCGATGATCGCCTCGACGCCGAATGCGATGGGGATCTCGGCGCGGGACGTGGTGATGCCGGTGGTGCCGATGTTCCACGCCAATGCCTGGGGTCTGGCGCAGAGCGCGCCGATGGTCGGGGCGAAGCTGGTGATGCCGGGTCCGCGGATGGACGGCGAGGCGATCTGGGAGTTGCTCGACACGGAGGAGGTGAGCTTCACGGCGGCGGTGCCGACGGTGTGGCTGATGCTGCTGCAATATCTTGAGCAGACCGGCAAGGCGCTGCCGCATCTGAAGCGTGTGGTGATCGGCGGCTCGGCCTGTCCGCGGGCGATGACGGAGAAGTTCGAGAAGAACTACGGCGTCGAGGTGATCCATGCCTGGGGGATGACGGAGATGAGCCCGCTGGGCAGCCTGTGCACGATGAAGCCGGAATATGCGGGCCTGAGCGGGGACGCCCGTCTCGACATCGCGCAGAAGCAGGGCTTCGCGCCGTTCGGGGTCGAGATGAAGATCACCGACGACAACGATGTCGAGCATCCGTGGGACGGCAGGACCTTCGGGCGGCTGAAGGTGCGGGGGCCGGCGGTGGCGCGGGCCTATTATGGCGGCGCCGGCGCCGAGCAGTTCGACGATGAGGGGTGGTTCGACACCGGCGACGTCGCCCATATCGACCGGCACGGCTACATGCAGATCACCGACCGGGCCAAGGATGTCATCAAGTCGGGCGGCGAGTGGATCTCGACGATCGATCTCGAGAACCTCGCCATCGGCCATCCGGCGGTGGCGGAGGCGGCGGCGATCGGCATCGCCCATCCGAAATGGGACGAGCGACCGCTGCTGGTGATCGTGCGCAAGCCCGAGGCGCAGGTCACCAAGGAGGAGATCCTCGACTTCTTCGCCGGCAAGGTCGCAAAATGGTGGATGCCCGACGACGTCGTCTTCGTCGACGATATCCCCCACACCGCAACAGGAAAAATCCAGAAAACAACACTCCGAGAGAGGTTCCGGGATTATCGCCTGCCCGACGCTTGAGGTTTGAAGCCGGACGCTTCATATCGCATGCAGCGTCGGCAACTCTCGCAGGGCAATATCGATGGCGGCATTTCCGCAGCGGCGGGTTTCCAGAATGGCCTTGTGGGCGCGACGCCTCTCGGCCTTTGCCCTCGTGCTTCTCGTCACTGTCGGGATCGGCCATCGCTACGGGCTGGTCGAGACGCTTGGCTTCCTGTGGACGCTCGTCGTCGTTGCCGTTCTCGCGCTGGTGGGCATCGCGCTCGCCATCGGCGGCTTCACGCAATTGTGGCGGCGCGGCGACAAGGGCGGTCGGGCGTCGTTTGCGGCAACGCTCCTGTCGGTCGTGGTGCTGTTCCCGTTCGCCGTGGCCGGCTGGCTCTATGTGACGCTGCCGGCCCTGACCGATATTTCGACCGATCTCGACGAGCCGCCGCGTTTCGTGATCGCGCCGCGGCTGCGCACGCCGCAGATGAATGCGATCACCCCGATCAACCAGGAAGAGGCGGAACTACAGATGCGCTTCTATCCTGACGTCGCCGGCCGGCGGCTCGATGCCTCGCCCGAACGCGTCCTCGCCGCGCTGGCGCCCGTGGTCACGGCGCGCGGCTGGCGGGTGCGCGGCGATATGCCGTCCTCGGTGTCGGGCCGGCCGGAAATCTCGATCGAAATGGCAGCGCCGAGTTTCCTGATGCGCTTTCCCGCGGATGCGGCGCTGCGCCTGACCGGCGAGGACGAAACCACCTTCGTCGACATGCGCGTGGCCTCGCCCTACGGTCCGCACGACCTCGGCTCGAATGCCCGCCGCATCACCTCGTTCATGGCCGACCTCGCCGCCGAACTGGAGCGCCAGTCGCTGGAGATCATCGACATCCCGCCCTCAGACGGGAGCGTAAATCCCGTCGATTGACGGCTCGCCCTCGGCAGCGACGACGCCTCGCGCGACCAGATCCTCCAGATGCGCCAACACGGAAAGGCCCGCCGCACCATGCAGGCGCGGGTCGACGTCGCGATAGATCGCAGCGACCATTTCGCCAATGGTGCGATCCCCCCCCTTCAACCGTTCGAGGATCGCGCGCTCGCGCATCCTGCGATGCACCTTCAGGCCGCGCAGGAATGCCGCCGGCTCCTTGACCGGTCCACCATGGCCCGGCAGATAGAGGCGGTCGTCGCGCTCGATCAGCTTGTCGAGCGAGGCCATGTAGTCTGCCATGGCGCCATCGGGCGGCGCGACGATCGAGGTCGACCACGCCATGACGTGATCGGCGGAAAACAGGATGCCGGTGCCCTCGAGCGCGAAGGCGGCATGGTTTGCCGTGTGGCCGGGGGTGAAGATGGTGCGCAACGCCCAGCCATCGCCGTCGACCACCTCGCCGTCGCGCAGCGCCACGTCCGGCATGAAGGTTTCGTCGCCGCTTGCGTCGAGCGGATTGACCTCGCCGATGCGCAGGGCGCGCGCCGGCCGATGCGGCCCTTCGGCCAGCACTTTCGCACCGGTTTCGCGCGCCAGCCGCGCGGCGAGCGGCGAATGATCGACATGGGTGTGCGAAACGAAGATATGGCTGACCGGCCGGCCGTCGATCGCCTTCAGCAGGGCGCGCAGGTGATTTTCATTCTCCGGACCGGGGTCGATGACCGCCAGCGTGTCGCGGCCGACGATATAGCTGTTGGTGCCATGGAAGGTGAACGCGCTCGGATTGTTGACCGTCATGCGCGCCACGCCGGGGGCCACCGGCACAGCCTCGCCATAGGCGGGCGCGAAGGTGGTGTCGAAATCGATGGCCATGTGACGGTACCGCAGCGAGTTGACGAAAGACGGCGAAACGAGTTGCCGCATAACATGGAAGGCCATATAGGGGAAACCATCGCTTTCATCGCTTGCCCCCTGGAGGAGCCAATGACCGCAGCCGCACTCTCCCGTCCTCTGGCCCGCCCGCTGGCCTCGCTCACGCTGCCCGAGAAGGGCATCGCGCGCTATGCCATGCTGGCGCTGCTCGCCATTTCCGGAACGCTGCTGCTGACGATCGCGGCCAAGACCAAGGTCGTGCTCGGCCCGGTCGATCTCTATCTCGGCAATCTCGCCGTGCTGGCCATCGCCGCGGCCTATGGCATGCGTCTCGGCCTCGCCACCTTACTGCTCTATCTCGCCGAGGGCGCGATGGGCTTCCCGGTGTTCCAGTCGACACCCGAGAAGGGCATCGGCATCGCCTACATGATGGGCACCACCGGCGGCTATCTCGTCGGCATGATCTTCGCCACCGCGCTGATCGGCTGGGCGGCCGACCGCGGCTTCGACCGCAACCCGTTCAAGCTGTTCTCGGTGATGCTGGTCGGCGTGGCGCTGATCCTCGCATTCGGCTTCGCCTGGCTTGCGACGCTGATCGGCGCCGACAAGGCATGGCAGTTCGGCGTGGTGCCGTTCGTGCTGGCCGACATCATCAAGGCCGCGCTCGCCGCCTCGCTGATCCCGGCGGTGTGGGCGCTGTTCGCCCGCCGCTGATCCGGTCCTGAAACGACAAGGCCCGGCGTCGCAAGCCGCGACGCCGGGCCTTTTTCTTTAGCGATTTCCAAGCCTCAGCCGGCGGTCTTCGCCACCATGGTCAGCACGTCGTACTGCGCCACCACCGCCCCGGTCTGGTTGGCGACGCGGCAGTCCCAGCGCACCTCGCCATGCTCGGCCCCGCTCCTCGGATTGATCTCCTTGCAGGTCAGCTGCACCTGAAGCTCGTCGCCGGGATAGACCGGCGTCAGGAAGCGCAGATTGTCGATGCCGTAATTGGCCAGAACCGGTCCCGGCGCGGGGTCGACGAACAGGCCGGCTGCGAAGGAGACGATCAGATAGCCATGCGCCACCCGCCCGTCGAAGAACGGGTTGGCCTTCGCCGCTTCCTCGTCCATGTGGGCATAGAACGTATCGCCGGTGAAATCCGCGAAATGCTCGATGTCGTCGAGCGTCACCTGGCGCGAGGCGGTGATGAGCTGGTCGCCGACCTTGAGTTCGGCCAGCGACTTGCGGAACGGATGGGTGCCATCCGCGCGCGCATCCGCGCCTTCAAGCCAGCGCCCGGTGACGGCCGAGAGCAGTTCCGGCGTGCCCTGGATGGCAGTGCGCTGCATATAGTGCATCACGCCGCGCAGGCCGCCCAGTTCCTCGCCGCCGCCGGCGCGCCCCGGCCCGCCATGAACCAGCATCGGCAGCGGCGAGCCGTGGCCGGTCGAGCTTTTGGCGCTTCGCCGGTTGCCGATCATCACCCTGCCATGGAACGGAGCGAGGCCCAGCACCACCTCCTGCACGAAGGCGGGATCGTCGGTGAAGACGGAAGAGACGAGGCTGCCCTTGCCGCGGCGGGCAAGCGCGACCGCCTCGTCGCGGTCGTCATAGGGCATGACGGTGGCAACGGGACCGAACGCCTCGACATCGTGAACCGCTTTTGCCGCTTGCGGCTTGTCGCAATAGAGCAGCACCGGCTCGATGAAAGCGCCGGCCTGCGGATCGCCCGATGCCATGCGCGGATTGGCGGCGTCGCCGACGACGATCTCGGCTTCCCGCGCCAGATCGGAAATGCGGGTGCGCACCTCCTCGCGCTGCGACAGGCTGGCCAGCGGCCCCATCGTCACCGCCTCGTCGGACGGGTTGCCGAGCGCGACTTTGCCCAGCCGTTCGCGCAGCGCCGCGACCAGCGCGCCGGTATGCCTTCGCGGGGCGATGACGCGGCGAATGGCCGTACATTTCTGCCCGGCTTTCACCGTCATCTCACGCGCAACCTCCCTGACAAACAGGTCGAATTCCGGCGTGCCGGGACCGGCATCGTCGCCAAGGATCGCCGCGTTGAGGCTGTCGGCCTCCATGGTGAAACGCACCGAATTGGCGAGGATTGCCGGATGGGCCTTCAGCATGCGCCCCGTCGCGGCCGAGCCGGTGAAGGTGACGACGTCCTGGCCGTCGACATGGTCGAGAAGGTCGCCGAGCGAGCCGCAGACGAGCTGCACCGCACCTTCCGGCAGCACGCCGCTTTCGACCATCCGCCGCACCACGCGCTCGGTCAGATAGGCGGTCTGGCTGGCCGGCTTGACGATGGCCGGCATGCCGGCGAGCAGCGTCGGCGCCAGCTTTTCCAGCATGCCCCAGCAGGGGAAGTTGAAGGCGTTGATGTGCACCGCCACGCCTTGCAAAGGCGACAATATGTGCTGGGCGCTGAAGGTCGCGTCCTTCGACAAGGGCTCGACGTCGCCGTCGAGCAGCACCCGCGTGTTCGGCAGTTCGCGCCGGCCCTTGGAGGCATAGGTCAGCAGCGTGCCGAAGCCGCCGTCGATGTCGACCCAGCTGTCGGTCCGCGTCGCGCCGGTTGCTGTCGACAGCGCGTAGAACTCGTCCTTGTGCGCCATCAGCGCCTGGGCGAGCGCCTTCAGCATCGCCGCGCGCTCGTGGAAGGAGAGCTTGCGCAACGCCGGCCCGGCCTTGTCGCGGCCATAGGCGAGCATCGAGGCAAAGTCGATGCCGGAAGAATCGATCAGCGCGACCGGAGCGCCGGTCGAGGCGTCGCGAAGGATCGTCCCTTCGTCCGCGCCCTTGCGCCATTCGCCGCAGATGTAACTTTCAAGCCGGCGGGTGGGGGGCACCGCGACATTCATGCAATCATCCTTCCTTTATGGTGAGTCCGAGCGCGGCAAGCTCCGCCGCGATATCCGCCTGCCAGCGGGCGAGCAGGGTTTCGTTGGGGTCGTGGCGCAGGCCGAGCTTCGCCAGCATCGCGTGTCGCCCCGAACCAGAGACGCCGAAGCTCGACGCCACGCGCGGCAGCCAGTAATCGACGGAGGCTTGAGCCTCAACCCTGCCCTCCGGCATCTCGACGATGCGCTTCAGCCCCTCCAGTCCGAGCCCGGCATGGCGGGCCTCGCGCGGGGTGATGGCGCGGAACACTTCGGCCAGCGGCTGGTAGGAGACACGCTCCAGCTCCTTCAGCTCGATGACGACCGCCCGCCCCATCAGGACGTTCATCGTCACCGCGTCGACCCAGCCCTGCAGCGGATAGTGGAAGACGGCGAGCCGCCTGTCGCCGCCCTGCCGCGCCGCGCCGATATCGGCCTCGCGCGGTAACCGCGCCGCCCAGGGATGATGCACGGCATAGCGCCCGGCATCGGCACCGAAGCTCGCCATCACCTCGAGCACCCGGCCGGCATGGTCGGTCTTTTCCAGCACGATGCGGGCGGCCGAGATGCGTTCCTTGATGCCCGGCGCGTCGTTGATGGTGTCGGCGAAGCCGGCCGAGCCGGCCAGCTCGCTGTCGACGAAGCTCGCCATCAGCCGCAACAGTTCGGCGCGATAGCGCGCCGGCACGTTGCCGGGCGAGGTCAGCACACCACCCTGCTCCAGATAGTCCTCGATCGCCATGGTCTCGCTCATCGCATCCTCCTCCCTGAGGTCCGCGCTACTGCCCGCAACTACTGATCGTAGCTGACGGCGATGCGGTCCGAGACCGGGTAGCACTGGCAGGTCAGCACATAGCCCTGCTCGACCTCGTAATCCTCGAGCGCGTGGTTGACGAGCATCTCGACCTCGCCCTCCAGCACCTTGGCGCGGCAGGTCGAGCAGACGCCGGCGGTGCAGGCGAAGGGCGCGTCGAGCGAATGCTCCAGCGCGGCCTGAAGCAGGCTCTGGCCCTGCTTGGGAAAGGTGAAGCTGCGGGTGACGCCGTCGAGCGTCACCGTCGCCTCGCAGGCGGCGGCATTGTCGGCGCCGCCCTCGGCGCGCTTTTTCTGCGGCAGGCGGCCGGGCTGCGACGAGGCGAACAGCTCGAACTTGATCCGCGCCTCCTCCATGCCGTGCGCCCGCAGCTCGTCGGCGATCGTCAGCATCATCGGCTCCGGCCCGCAGATGAAGGCGGCATCGACCGATTTCAGGTCGATCCAGTGCGAAAACAGCGCATCGCATTTGGCGCGGTCGATCTGGCCGGTGAACAGGTCGATCTCCTGCCCCTCGCTGTCGAGGATGTGGATGATGGAGAGCCGGCTGAGATAGAGGTTCTTCAAATCCTCGAGTTCCTCGCGGAACATGATCGAGGAGACCTGCCGGTTGGCGTAGACCAGCGTGAAGCGTGATCCCGGTTCGCGCGCCAGCACGGTCTTGACGATCGACAGCACCGGCGTGATGCCGCTGCCGCCGGCAAAACCGAGATATTCCTTCGCGGTTTCCGGCTCCAGCGGCAGATGGAAATTGCCCATCGGCGGCATCGCCTCGATCAGGTCGCCGGGGCGCAGGCTTTCATTGGCCCATGTGGAGAACGCGCCGCCGTCGACGCGCTTGATGCCGACGCGCAGCGCCTCGTCGTCGAGCCCGGCGCAGATCGAATAGGAGCGGCGCAGCTCGGCGTCGTCGAAACGATGGCGCAGCGTCAGGTACTGCCCCTGCGTGAAGCGGAACGCCTCGCGATCCTCGGCGCGCGGCTTCAGCGTGACGACGATGGCGTCGCGGGTGTCGCGGCGGACATCGGTGACTTCGAGCGGATGAAAACGTGACATGGTGCCTCCCGGCGCATGATCAGATGCATTTGAAATAGTCGAACGGTTCCAGGCATTCGGTGCAGCGGTAGCTGGCCTTGCACGGGGTGGAGCCGAACTGGCTCACCTTCTCCGTCGCCGGCGATCCGCACCGGGGGCAGAAAATGGCGGCATTGCCGCCGGAAAGGCGCTGGGCGCGCTGGGCAAGCCGCCCGTCGGCGGCGGTGCCGTCGACCGGCGGGGCGATGCCGTAGGCACGCAATTTGGCGCGCGCCTCCGGCCCGATCCAGTCGGTGGTCCAGGCCGGGGAAAGCCGGCGTTCCAGCCTGATCTTCTCCAGCCCATGGCCACGCAACGCCGTCTCGATGTCGAGGTCGATCATCGAGGTTGCCGGGCAGCCGGAATAGGTCGGCGTCACCGCCACCACCAGCGTGCCGCCATCATAGGAAACGTCGCGGACGATGCCGAGCTCGACCACCGAGATCACCGGGATTTCCGGGTCCGGCACCTCGTCCAGCCATTGCCAGATCGTTTCCACCGAAGGCAGGATCGCGGCGTCCACCTCACCCTCCCTACCAGGTGCTTCCCGGATAGGCGCGCTGCAGGAACTGCATCTCGGCAAGGATATAGCCGAGATGCTCGGTGTGCCTGCCGTTCCTGCCGCCTTTGTGGGCGAAGGACCCTTCGGGCTGCTTCAGCGTCGCCTCGGCCAGAACCTCGCCCACCATCGCCGCCCATGGCGCATGCAGGCTTGCCGGCGCGGGCGAGATGCCGGCGGCGGCGACCGCCTCATCAATGGCGTCCTCCGCGAACATCTCGCCGGTGTAGGGCCACAGATCGTCGAGCGCTCCCTGCATCCGGGCATGGCTCTCGTCGGTGCCGTCACCAAGCCGGATGACCAGATCGGCCGAGCGCTCGACGTGATAGGCAACCTCCTTGACCGCCTTGGCGGCGATTTCCGCGACCCGGGCGTCGCGCGACGCGCAAAGCCCCTTCAGCATCGGCAGGTGCCAGGCATCGAACAGGAACTGGCGCATCAGCGTGCGGCCGAAATCGCCGTTCGGCAGCTCGACCAGCAGCAGATTGCGGAACTCGTGGGCGTCGCGCAGATAGGCGAGGTTGTCGGCCGTGCGGCCCCGCCCTTCCACCTCGCCGGCAAGGCCGAGCCAGAGCTGGGTCTGGCCGATCAGGTCGAGCGCGGTGTTGGCGAGCGCGATGTCCTCCTCCAGCACCGGCGAGTGGCCGCACCATTCCGAGACGCGATGGCCGAGGACGAGCGCGTTGTCGCCCATGCGCAACAGGAACCCGGTCAGGCCGGCGCGATCGATGCCCGTCTCCGCGTCGGCGTCGAGCAGCGCGGCCATCACATATGCCCCACTTCGTCGGGGATTTTGAAGAAGGTCGGGTGGCGATAGACCTTGGAATTGGACGGCTCGAACAGCGGTCCTTTTTCCGACGGCGAACTGGCCGAAATGTCGGACGAGCGCACCACCCAGATCGACACGCCCTCGTTGCGGCGGGTGTAGACGTCGCGGGCATTCTTGATCGCCATCTCGGCGTCCGGCGCGTGCAGGCTGCCGACATGGCGGTGGT
>JBLJBS010000207.1:0-6423 GCA_047637695.1 Aquamicrobium sp.
AGAAGACGTAGAACAGCACGAGGTCGAGGGCGCAGAACACGCCGATCATCAGCGTTTCCAGGATCAGGAACGCGATCATGTATTCCTTGACCCGGTGCTCGACGGCTTCCCACGAGGCCAGGATGCAAAGCGGCATCAGGAAGGTCGTCAGGATCACGAACAGCATCGAGATGCCGTCGACGCCCATCTGGTAGGAAATGCCGCCGCCGAGCCAGTCGGCCTTCTCGACCATCTGGAATCCGGCATAATTGGTATCGAACCCGGCCCAGATGAACAGCGACAGCACGAAGGTGAACACCGTCGTCAGCAGTGCGACGTTGCGGATGTTGCGGCGCGCGGCCGTCCCCTCATCCCGGATCAGCAGGATCAGGAACGCGCCGACCAGCGGCAGGAACGTGACCGTGGAAAGAATAGGCCAGTCGGTCATGGTCTAGAACGAGCCCCCGAGCATCATCCAGGTGACGAGAGCCGCCACACCGATAAGCATTGCGAATGCGTAGTGGTAGAGATAGCCGGTTTGCAGCTTCACCACGCGCTGGGTGACGTCGACGACGCGGGCGGAAATGCCGTCCGGCCCCATGCCGTCGATCACCTTGCCGTCGCCGGTCTTCCAGAGGAAACGGCCAAGGCGCTTGGCCGGACGGACGAACAGGAAGTCGTATAGCTCGTCGAAGTACCACTTGTTGAGCAGGAAAAGATAAAGTCCGCGGTGCTGCGCAGCGAGACGCACGGGCGTCTCCGGCGAGCGGATGTAGAACTGGTAGGCGGTGACGAAGCCGAGCACCATGGCAACGAGCGGCGCGAGCTTCACCCACAGCGGCACGCCGTGGAAATCGTGCAGGATATGGTTGTCCGGCAGGGTGAACAGCGTGCCCTTCCAGAATTCTTCGTAGCCGTGGCCGATGAAGGCGTCGTGGAAAATGACGCCGGCGAACAGCGCGCCCGCTGCGAGGATGAAGAGCGGCACCAGCATCACCGGCGGCGATTCATGGACGTGGTGCATGACCTCGTGGCTGGCGCGCGGCTTGCCGTGGAAGGTCATGAAGATCAGCCGCCAGGAATAGAAGCTGGTGAAGGCCGCGGCGATGACGAGCAGCGTGAAGGCGAGGCCGGCGAGCGACGAGTGGCTGGCGAACGCGCCTTCGATGATGGCGTCCTTGGAGAAGAAGCCGGCGGTGCCGATGATGGTCGTCGGGATGCCGACGCCGGTCAGGGCGATGGTGCCGATGATCATCATCCAGTAGGTGACGGGGATCAGCCTGTAGAGGCCGCCCATCCTGCGCATGTCCTGCTCGTCCGACACGGCATGGATGACCGAGCCTGAGCCGAGGAACAGCAGCGCCTTGAAGAAGGCATGCGTGAACAGGTGGAAGATCGCGGCCGAATAGAAGCCCATGCCGAGCGCGACGAACATGTAGCCGAGCTGCGAGCAGGTCGAATAGGCGATGACGCGCTTGATGTCGTTCTGCACCAGGCCGACGGTCGCCGCGAAGAAGGCGGTGATCGCGCCGATGAAAGTGACGACGAGAAGCGCCGCGTGCGACAGCTCGAAGATCGGCGATAGCCGCGCCAGCATGAACACGCCTGCTGTGACCATGGTTGCGGCATGGATCAGCGCCGAGACCGGCGTCGGTCCTTCCATCGCGTCCGGCAGCCAGGTGTGCAGCGGCACCTGCGCCGACTTGCCCATCGCGCCCATGAACAGCAGTAGGCAGATCGCGGTCAGCGCGCCCGATTGCGTCAGCGACCAGTTTAGGAAGGTGAAGACCGCCTCGCCGGACTGGTCCGGGCTTTCGGCGATCGTCGCGGCGCTTGCGAAGATGACGTCGAAATTGACCGAGCCGAACAGGACGAAGACGCCGAA
Source organism: Aquamicrobium sp. (assembly GCA_047637695.1). Taxonomy (GTDB): domain Bacteria; phylum Pseudomonadota; class Alphaproteobacteria; order Rhizobiales; family Rhizobiaceae; genus Aerobium. The sequence continues at coordinate 1,865 of JBLJBS010000207.1, forward strand.
CAGGCCGAGCAGGAAGCCGAAATCGCCGACGCGGTTGACCACGAACGCCTTGATGGCGGCCGCGCTCGCCGACGGTTTCTGATACCAGAAGCCGATCAGGAGATAGGAGGCGAGGCCGACGCCTTCCCAGCCGAAAAACATCTGGACCAGATTGTCAGACGTCACCAGCATCAGCATGGCGAAGGTGAACAGCGACAGATAGGCGAAGAAGCGCGGCCGGTGCGGATCGTGGTGCATGTAGCCGATCGAATAGACGTGGACCAGCGCCGAGACCGTGTTGACGACGATCAGCATGACGACGGTCAGCGTGTCGATGCGCAGCGCCCAGGAAACGTCGAGGCCGCCGACCTGGATGAAGGTCAGGACAGGCACGGTGAAGGCCGGGCCTTCGCCGAAGGCGACGGTGAAGAATGCCACCCACGACAGCGCCGCCGAGACGATGAGGAAGCCGGTTGTGACGTATTCCGACGCCTTGGAGCCGATCGAGCGGCCGAACAGGCCGGCGATCAGGAAGCCGAGCAGCGGAAGGAAGACGATCGCGTGATACATGGCCGGATCAACCCTTCATCATGTTGACGTCTTCCACGTCGATCGAGCCGCGGTTGCGGAAGAACACGACGAGGATGGCAAGACCGATCGCGGCCTCGGCCGCCGCGACCGTCAGCACGAACAGCGCGAAGACCTGGCCGACGAGGTCGCCCAGGGCGGCCGAGAAGGCCACGAAATTGATGTTGACCGCGAGCAGGATCAGCTCGACCGACATCAGGATGACGATGATGTTCTTCCTGTTCAGGAAGATGCCGAACACGCCGAGCGTGAACAGAACCGCAGAAACGGTCAGGTAATGTCCGATACCGACTTCCATGATCAAAGCCCCTTGCCCGTCTCGACCTTGCGGACCTCGATCGCGGAGGCCGGATTGCGGCGCACCTGCTCGGAAACGTCCTGGCGCTTGATGCCTTCCTTGTGGCGCAGCGTCAGCACGATGGCGCCGATCATCGCCACCAGAAGGATCAGGCCGGCGATCTGAAAGAAGAAGACATATTCGGTGTAGAGAATGTCGCCCAGCGCGGCGGTGTTCTGCCGCTCGGTCAGCGCCGGCGTCGGCTGCGAGATCGTTCCGGCCAGTTGCGGCGCGAAAGCGTAACCGCCGAGAACGACGATCAGCTCGGCGGCGAGGATGATGCCGATCATCGCGCCGGCCGGGGCATATTCGAGCGCCCCGCGCTTCAGCGCCGCGAAATCGACGTCGAGCATCATGACGACGAACAGGAACAGCACCGCCACCGCGCCGACATAGACGACGAGCAGGATCATCGCCAGGAATTCGGCGCCCGCGAGCAGGAACAGCGCCGCCGCGTTGAAGAAGGTCAGGATCAGCCACAGAACGGAATGCACCGGGTTGCGCGCCGCGATCACCATGAAGGCGGCGGCGATCGCTATGAAGGCGAACAGATAGAAGAAGAACGCCTCTAGTCCTGTCAGCATGGGTTCCCCCGGCTCCTTTGCGAACGGCTCCTGGCCGTTCTTCCGGTCCGTGCCCGCTGCCGGGCCCCGAAACCGTCGTGTCTCTTAGATCGTTTCCCGCCGATCGGTCGCCGGGACGCGATGTTCTTCATTTCGTGGCAGTTCCCACCGGAACGGCCGCCGCTCTCGCCGCCCTACCTGTAGGGCGCGTCGAGCGTCATGTTGCGCGCGATCTCGCGCTCCCAGCGGTCCCCGTTGGCGAGCAGCTTTTCCTTGTCGTAGTAAAGCTCCTCGCGCGTCTCGGTCGCGAACTCGAAATTCGGGCCCTCGACGATGGCGTCGACCGGGCAGGCCTCCTGGCAGAAGCCGCAATAGATGCACTTCACCATGTCGATGTCGTAGCGCACGGTGCGGCGGGTGCCGTCGTTGCGGCGCGGGCCGGCCTCGATGGTGATGGCCTGCGCCGGGCAGATCGCCTCGCACAGCTTGCAGGCGATGCAGCGTTCCTCGCCGTTGGGATAGCGGCGCAGCGCATGCTCGCCGCGGAAGCGCGGGCTGACGGCGCCCTTCTCGTAAGGATAGTTGATCGTGTGCTTCGGCGTGAAGAACTGACGCATCGCGAGGACGAACGCGCTCACGAATTCGGCGAGCAGCAGCGACTTGGCGGCCTGGGCTAGCGCTGTCATGGCCTTGGTCTCCGGGAAATGTCGAATGCGGGCGGGATCATGCGGCGTAATGCTCCCACAGCTTCAGGAACGTCGCCGTGGCCACGACCATGAAGATCGAGATCGGCAGGAACACCTTCCAGCCGAGGCGCATCAGCTGGTCGTAGCGGTAGCGCGGGACGATCGTCTTGACCATGGCGAAGAAGAAGAAGACGAAGCAGACCTTGAGCACGAACCAGATGACGCCCGGCACCCAGGTGAAGGGCGCGAAATCGAACGGGGGCAGCCAGCCGCCGAGGAACAGGATCGTCGTCACCGCGCACATCAGCATGATGGCGACATATTCGCTCAGCATGAACAGCAGGTAGGGCGTCGAGGAATATTCGACCATGTGGCCCGCGACGAGCTCCGACTCCGCCTCGACCAGGTCGAAGGGCGGCCTGTTCGTCTCGGCCAGCGCCGAGATGAAGAAGATGACGAACATCGGGAACAGCGCCAGCCAGTGCCAGTCGAGGAAAGAATTGGGCAGGCCGAGCGCGGTGCCCGGGCCGGTCTGCTGGGCGAAAACGATATCGGTCAGGTTGAGCGACCCGACGCACAGCAGCACGGTGACGATGACGAAGCCGATGGAGACCTCGTAGGACACCATCTGCGCGGCCGAGCGCAACGCGCCGAGGAACGGGTATTTCGAGTTCGAGGCCCAGCCGGCCATGATGACGCCGTACACCTCAAGCGACGAGATCGCCAGAATGTAGAGGATGCCGACATTGATGTTGGCGACGACCCAGTTCTCGTTGAACGGGATGACCGCGAACGTCGCGAGCGCGAGCACTGTCGAAACCACCGGGGCCAGCAGGAACACGCCCTTGTTGGCGCCGGACGGAATGACCGGCTCCTTGAAGACGAACTTCAGAAGGTCGGCGAAGGACTGAAACAAACCCCACGGGCCGACGACGTTCGGACCGCGACGCAGCATGACGGCAGCCCAGATCTTGCGGTCGGCATAGAGGATGAAGGCGATGAAGACGAGCAGCACGACGATGACCAGCACGGACTGGGCAATGACGATGAGCGTCGGCCACACGTAGATCCAGAAGAAATTATCCATCGCCCTGCCCTATTCCGCCGCCTGCGTCATGCGACCCTTCGCCAGTGCCGAGCATTCGGCCATGACGGCGGAAGCGCGCGCGATCGGGTTGGTCAAGTAGAAATCACGGATCGGCGAAACGAATCCCGACTTGCCGAGCGTCCCGGTCTTCGCACCGGCGAGCGCGACGACATCGGCCGGGTTTCCGGCGGCGATTGCGTCGATCTCGGCGAAATGCGGAAACTCGGCAAAGAGCGCCGCACGAAGCTGGCCGAGTGAATCGAACGGCAAGCGCTTGCCGAGAACGTCGGACAGCGCGCGCAGGATCGCCCAGTCTTCCTTGGCCTCGCCCGGCGCGAAACCGGCGCGCGAGGTCTGCTGCACGCGGCCTTCGGTGTTGACGTAGATGCCCGACTTTTCCGTGTAGGCCGCACCCGGCAGGATGACGTCGGCACGGTGCGCGCCGGCATCGCCATGGCTGCCGATATAGACCGTGAAGGCGTTGCCGATCCTGGACGTCTCAATCTCGTCGGCCCCGAGCAGGAACAGCACGTCGAGTTCGCCGGAAAGCATGGAAACGATGTCCTTGCCTGCCTCGCCCGGCACGAAACCGACATCGAGGCCGCCGACACGCGCCGCCGCCGTGTGCAGCACGGCAAAGCCGTTCCATTCGTCGGACACCGCGCCGATATCGCCGGCAAGCTTTGCCGCCAGCGACAGAACCGCCGCGCCGTCGGTGCGCGCCAGCGCACCCTGGCCGACGATGATCAGCGGCCGTCTGGCGTCCTTGAGACGCGAGAAGAAGCTGACGCCGCCGCCGGCAAGCTGCGACAGGGTTTCCGGCCCGGCGCCGAGCGCCTCATAGCCGTAGCGCAGGTCGCCGGCATCGCCGATGACGCCGATCGGCAGGCCGGTCTTCAGCCACTGCTTGCGGATGCGGGCATTGAGGACGGAAGCCTCGAAGCGCGGGTTTGCGCCGACGATCAGAATCGCGTCGGCCTCCTCGATACCCTCGATGGTCGGGTTGAAGATGTAGCTGGCGCGGCCCTTCGCGGGGTCGAGCGCGGCTCCGTCCTGACGGCAATCGATATTTGCCGAGCCAAGCGACGCCATCAGGGTCTTCAGCGCATACATCTCCTCGACGGTGGCAAGATCGCCGGCGATCGCGCCGATCCTGTCGCCGCCGGTGCGGGAAACCGCATCAGCGACCGCCGCGAACGCCTCGGCCCAGCTGGCCGGATGCAGGCGGCCGCCCTTGCGGACATAGGGCCTGTCGAGACGCTGCGTGCGCAGGCCGTCCCAGATGAAGCGGGTCTTGTCGGAAATCCATTCCTCGTTCA
>JBLJBS010000208.1:0-13498 GCA_047637695.1 Aquamicrobium sp.
CACGATGTTCGATGGCGGTCGCTCTCATTCGGACGAATCCGGACAGCAGGTCAGCCAGGAACTCCGACTGAACGGCGAGTACGGTAGCCTGAACTGGATCGCCGGCGCATTCAGTCGCCGCTGATCTCCAGGCCGTAGGAAGCGCCGACCGTCAGATCATCCGTGACTTCATAGGCCAGGGACAAACGTGGCAACAGCGCGTCGAAACTCTCATCGTAATCCATGGCAAGCGGCGTGAAATTCCATCCCGGAAAGCTATTCCTTAACAATCGAGCCAGTGTGAGTGACGAACCATGTCCCAGCCAATCGCCGGAGCAGATGGCATGGTTGGCTATTCAGAACTCCCGACCGATCAGCCGATCGACCGACAGCTTGCCACCGCCGAATGCCGCAATGATCGCTGCACCCGCTGTCCAGAAGGTCGAATTGAACTCGGCCTTCGCCTGTACCTGATGCAGGAAGCCGGCGCCGCTGTCGCCCAAAAGCCGAGCCTGACCCTGATCGGTCAGATAGTGCAGGTTCGATTGCAGAAACTCCATGCCCTCAGGCGTCAGGAAGGCGTCGCCATAGGGTTGCGCGACGTGAAACCAGATTGTCACGGCAAGCATCAGAGCGTTCGCCAGCGCGACAGGTCGGGTCAGCAGGCCGATGGCGATCAGAAAACCCCCAGCGAACTGCATCACCGCCAGCAATGGCGAGAAGAACCAGCCGGGGTAGAACCCGATACCCTCGACGAACGCGGTCTGCGCAAATGGCGCGATGATCTTGGGCCAGCCCTCGACCATCAGCAATCCGCCGACGACGACGCGGAAAACCAGCCAGCCAAAAGGCTGCGCGAACTGATGGTAGAATGGCGCCATGAAAGGCAGGATCAGCCGCTCTTTCGGGCTGGAGGTCATTTCCGGCAGATTGCTCATATCATCGTCCTTTGATCAGATTTTCCTGACGCCGCCATCACAAGCGATTGCCCGTAATGGAACTAGCTGCACTTTCGTCGTCGGCATTGCAGAGCCCGGCCAGATAGCCGTTGTTGTGATCGCAGATTGCGTTCAGGCCTTCCTCCCACCGGATATGATCCGCGCAGCGTCGACCGTCATCAGGCGGGTACCGTCTCCATTTGCCCGCCGAGACGCTTCACCCAGGGATCGTTGATGAACGTGCCAAAAGGAACGAACGCCGCGATCAAGGTCCGCAGCCAGCCGCCAATCCCGACATCGCGGCGTGGGATGAATGCCGCGACCATCGTGACGACATAGGCGATGAAGGCGACGCCATGAATCCATCCGACCGAAGGCACCAGCACCGGCCAGTCAGCCAGATATTTGAGCGGCATCGCGACGAGGAACAGCGCCAGCGTCGTCACGCCTTCGACGAGGGCGACCCTTCGGAACAGTTCGAGCATGGTATGTGGCTCCTCCTTTCGGCAGCGCCGTCAATGGATTGTTCCTGACATAGGGACTGCCGGGGAACGCAGGACCGTGCCAGAAATCCAGTAACGGTAGCCCTCCAGAACCAGCCGTTCCGGCTGGCGTTTCAACCGGTCCGCCGGACTGATCTGATGTCGCATGGGGGCGCCCATGGTGATTTCAGTATCCGCCGTTTCGCGTCATCTACTTGTTGAGGATCAGCTTGCCCTGGCGCGTGAGTTTCAGGCGATAAAGGGCACCGTCATGCTCGATGCCGATCTCGCGCTGGCCGCGCAGGATGGCGTCACTGCTCAGAATCCGACCGGGCATTGCCAGCGAAAGCGCCGGCCTGCCGCCAGTGTCCGCTTCCCCGCTCGCGCGGCTCCGGAAGATATGGTGGTTATGCGTGTTCATGGCCCCGTTCCTGTTGCGGGCTTAAATCTTGATAAAAACTATCAAGTTATTGGCCGCAAGGGAAGCACGATAATCACGCCGGCGGATGCAACCGGCTGGGTCGCTTGAACCAGAGACTACGCAGCCCCGACCCGATTTTCAGGGCGGGATCATGGTGGATAATGCCTGGCGCCACGGCGCCGAAACCTTCCCATCCTGCAACTAATCGCTAACCAACACAGAAACTGCAGCAGCAATCAACGGGTCATTGGCCCGCGATGCAAGATGGGCAAACATGACGCGCACCGTGTCATGAGCCTGGAAGAGAAGCTCGACTTCTCCACGATCCCTGGCTTCAAAAGCCGTGTCCGAATGCAATAGCCCGACACCTACACCCCCGGCGATCAGCGTTCGGGTAACCGACTCGCGGTCGATGCCGATCGTTTTCCGGGGACGAAACTGGTATCTGCGAAAAAGATTCTCGGCGGCGTGATTACAGCAGGATGGACCATCCGTCGGGTAAATCCATGGAATTTCTGCAAGCGCCTGCCAATCAGGGACTTCGGTGCACGATACCAGACCGGCTGGCGCCGCAAGGTGGATGCTGAAGCGGGTTGCCTCAATCGTTCGCAGATCATCCGGCGCTTCCGCAAGCTCGTTGTAAAACCCGGCATCGAGCGTACCGTTGCGAATTCCTTCGAGCACTTCCAGCGAATGTCCGTGCTGCACCTGGGCCTCGACTTCCGGATATCGATCAGACAGCCCCATCATCAGGCGTCCGAGCGCCGCGGAATTGGAGTTGCCGCCGCCGCCGATCCTCAGCCTGCCGGTCAGCTTGCCCTTGATGCGTGTCGCTTCCTCGACAAGCTCCCGGTGTGCGCCCAGCGTCTGTTCCGCCTTTGCCAGCAGCCGCTCGCCATCCTGCGTCAGCGCCATCCCGCGCGGCGTGCGGGAGAATAGCGTCACTCCCAGCGTCTCTTCGATGGCCTTGATGTGCGCGCTGACGGCAGGCTGGCTGAGATAGAGCCTTTCGGAGGCTCTGGTGATGCTTCCCTCGCGGGCCACGGCGACAAAGGTGCGGAGCTGATGGATTTCCATATGCTTACTCGACCCTCGTCGCCGCTGGGCATCCTTGCCCGACCATGGGGCAGTTGCTCCCCTTCGATCCAATCATTGTTCCGGAGCCCCGACCTCCGATTTTCGGAGGTCGGCAAAGCCGGGAGGCGGAGCCTTCAGGAATCATGAGGGTTCTACTCAGGTATTACAATTGGAATTGGCCAGGCGCTTGCGAATAAAGATCGACCAAAGCGTCAGCCACCGCCGCCGGCAGCCCGCGCGAGAGTTTGATGCTCATGTCGCGGGGATTGCCTTGGCTACGTTTCATGCAAATTGTTCGTCATCGTCGGTGGTGGCATGCGCTCTGGGCCTTGCCGCCCTTGTGTCTCCGGCTGCTGCCCAGGACGCTACCGAGCTGACCACGATCACGGTCGAAGCCAGCGGCAAGGGCAAAGTCACGGAAACGATCGACGCGGATCAGATCGAGGCCGAACAGCCGACGACACTGAACGAGCTTTTCGCGAAAAGCCCCGAAATCGTGGTCAGCGGCGCAAACCGCACAGCCGCACAGAAGGTCTATGTCAGAGGCATCGAAGAGACGCTCCTGAACGTCTCCGTGGACGGCGCCCGGCAGGGCGGCAACATGTATGACCACTCCGGCAATTTCGGCATCGATCCCGACCTGCTGAAGCGCGTGGAGATCGAAGCGGGGGCAGGCTCGGCCCTCAGAGGCCCGGGCGCTCTTGGCGGCGCAATCCGCTACCAGACCAAGGATCCGGAGGATTTCCTGCTGCCTGGCCAGAAGAACGGGGCAATGCTGAAATTCTCCGGCCAGACGAATGGCAGCCGCCTCACTCCTGGCATGGCCCTCTATGGCGTTCCCGACGAGCGCTTCGGCTATCTGGTTTACGGGACAAAATCATGGGCCAGTCCCTATAAGGACGGCAATGGCAACCCGGTCGCCGACACCGACAACGAGCCGCTCGACACGCTGGTCAAGCTGCGCTTCCGTCCCGTCGAAGGTCATGAACTGCAGTTCAGCAACACCTGGCGGCAGGACAATGGCTACCGCGCCTACAGGTCGAATTTCGGCGTCCCGCCCGGTCTCCCGGATGCGGTTCCGGAAAATCAGAAGCTCGGCTGGAGGTCGACGGCGCTCAACTACCACTATGACCCGGCCGACAATCCCCTGATCGATCTGGCCATTTCCGGCTATGACATGCATAGCCGGCTGCATCGCGACATTGCTGTCCATCAGACGGCCGACTGGTACACGCGCGGCCTTGATCTGCGTAACCGCTCGGAACTGGGCGCGCTGACCCTGACCTATGGCTACGACTATGGCTGGACCCGGTCGCGCGGACGCGACGGAACGGGCCGGGATGCGGACGAGACGGGCCAGAACCATGGACTCTATCTCCAGGCGGACTATGCCCTCACCGATCAATGGCTGCTATCCGCCGGCCTGCGCTACGATCACGGCACGCTCACCGATATCGGTGGCAACGATTTCAGGGGAAATCATGTCAGTCCAAGTTTGCGGGCACGCTACGAGCCGATCGACGGATTGTCGTTCTTCGGTTCATGGGGGGAGGCTTTTCGTGGCGTCCAGCCGGCTCAGGGACTGACGCTGATCTGGCCGCTGGGCCTCGGTCCCCAGAACGACACCACGCTGGAGGGCGAACTTGCGCGCACCGCCGAACTCGGGGTGGAGTATGACAGGGATGGCTGGCGCGCCGGCGTCAGCGCCTTTTCATCACGCATCGACGACAAGATCCGCGTCTGGCAGGGGCGCCGCAACCCGTGGTGGCGCAACAATGACGGCGTGATCGACAGCTGGGGGATCAATGCGCATTTCGGGCGCAGCTGGAACAACTGGTCCGCCGATCTGCATTACAGCCATATCGACGTGAAATACAACGACCGGCCGGTGAGCCCCGGCGACTGGCTCAACAATGTCACGCCCGGCGGCGACAAGGTCATCCTTGCGCTGGCCTATGACATGCCCGCCTATGACCTCAAATTCGGCTGGACCAGCACCTTTGTGCTGAAGCAGACGAACCTGCCCGCCGATTTCGCCCTGAAATCCCTGCCTGCCTATGACGTGCACGACCTCGCCGTTACCTGGGCCCCGCGGGAGAACCAGAGCTACAGCCTGGCCGTCACCAACATCTTCGATGAGCAGTATCTCGACCATTCCACCGCCTATTACGGCGTCGACGGCTGGTCGAACCTCTATGAAATGGGTCGCAGCGTAAGGTTTTCGGCCACGATCAGGTTCTGATCGGCGAGTCCTTCCACACTGGCGACCCGGTGACCCTCCTCAAACCCGGAGCTTGACATGACACAGCCTCTTCCGATCGCCCTTACCCCTATCGGCCGCATCCGCACCGGCTTCAAGACGCTTGCGGAGTGTCCGGCGCGCGGCAGGTCCAATCCGGCGGAAAGCATCCTGGAGATCGACGCCGGGTTTGCCGAGGGGTTGCTCAATATCGGGATGGCAACGCACGCAATCGTGCTCTACTGGCTTGACCGCGCCGACCGGACAGCGCTCCATCGCCGAACCAGACGGGGCGAGGTGGTGCGCGGCGTGTTCGCAAGCAGGACGCCCCGCCGCCCGAACCCCGTCGCCTTCAGCGTCGTCCGCATCCATGGCCTCGAAGGCAATCTTCTGCGCGTCAGCGGGCTCGACTGCCTCGACGGCACCGCCATCATCGACATCAAGCCCTATGTGCCGGAAGACGATTGCGTCCCCGAGGCTCATATCGGCTGGGAATGCGGCTGCGCCGTCGCGCCCATCGCCGCATCGCAGTCGCAGGAGGTCGGCAAATGCTGAACCGACGCACCCTGCTGGCCACCATGTTGGCATCGACCGCATTGGCCGTGCGGCCGAACCCGGCGGCACTCGCCCAGGACGGCGGCGAGCGGCTGGTGATTACCGATGCACGCGGCGACTATGGCCTGCTGGCGCCCTACACCCATGCCACCAACGGACCCGGCTATCTCTACACCAGCTATGTCTTCGACACGCTGCTCGATCAGGATGTCGAGGGCGCCATTGTGCCCGGCCTCGCAAAATCGTGGCAGGTGTCGACGGATCATCGCACCTATGATCTGGTGCTCGACCCGTCCGCCCGCTGGCATGACGGGACTGCGGTGACGGCTGCCGATGCCGCCTTCACCTTCTCCTGCATGCAGGCGCATCCTCATCCCTTCGTGTCGCTGGAGACGGTGGAAACGGCCGAGGCAGTCGCGGACGATCGCATTCGCATCACGCTCGCCCGCCCGGATTCGAGCTTCCTCACCAATGTGCTGGCGACGATGATGGTGCTGCCGCGCCACATCTATGAAAGCCAGCCGGAGCCCGCCCGGTTCGGTGACGCGGCCGCCGCAACCGGCAGCGGCCCCTATCGACTTGCGCGCTACGACAAGGCGCAGGGGCGCTATGTCCTCGAACGCAACCCCGATTATCATCGCGGGACGCCGAGATTTGCGCAGGTGGCGATCGTGCGGATGACACCGGAGGCTGCGATCCAGGCGATGCGCGCGGGCGAGGCGGACATCATCTCCGACCTGCCCTATGAGCTGGTTCCGCAGGCCAGGGCTGCCGGCATCTCGGTTCTGACGGTGGCGAGCAACCATCCCGAACGGCTCCTCTTCAACCACCGCGGCCTGTTCGCCAGCCGCGCCCTTCGCCATGGCCTCGCCCATTCGATCGACCGCAAGGCGCTTGCGGAAATTGCCTATCCGGACGCAGCATTTCCGGCCTCGGTCGGCTATTTCCAGCCCGGATCGCCCTGGCATTCCGGCGCGGAGGTCGCGGACTATGCCTATGACAGGCAGCGCGCGGACGCGCTGTTCGAGAGCGCAGGCTGGTCCCGCGATACCGACGGGCGCTGGACGGTCGATGGCCGGCCGTTGGAGCTGCGTCTCATCACCGACGGGCGCTACCGGCGCAGCGCGACGGTTCTCGCCGAGCAGATCGAAGCAAGCGGCCTCTCCGTCGACCTGCGATTGCTGGAGGTGGCGGCGTTGCAGCAGCAGGCGCAAGCCGAGGATTTCGATCTGATGCTGCGGGCAACCAGCACGATCGGCGACCCGGGCGCTATCCTCAGCCGGGTACTCGGAAAGTCGTGGACCAGCGACCGCTTTCCCGACGAGGACGGCCGCATGCGCGCCCTCATCGAGGCGCAGGCCGCCGCGATGGATCACGGGCAAAGGCTGGAGTTCCTGCATCGCTTCGAGGCTCTCTATGCGGAGGAACTGCCATCGCTGATGCTCGTCAACGCGCTGTGGGCGACCGCGCACAACGACCGGGTGACGCCGGCGTTCCTGCCGGACGGCATCGCCAGCGGCATCCCGATGGCGCTGCACAAGTCGATGTTCTTCCGCTGACGGTCGGGGCTGTCAGGAAACAGCGCCGTGCGGATCGCAAGTCACCAACGGAACATTCGCCATATCATCGCCGGGCTCATCGACCGGACGGCGGTCTTCGCCGGGCTGGTCGCGCTGACCTTCTTCCTCCCTCGGCTGATACCCGGCGATCCGCTCGAACTGCTTCTTTCGGCCGACGCCGCGCGCATGCTGAAGGCGGAGGAGATCGAGACGCTGCGCGAGCGATACGGTCTCTCCGGGTCCTGGCTCGACCAGTTCATGCGCTATCTGGATGCGCTAGCCCATGGCGATCTGGGCTTTTCCCTGCGCCATGCCAGTCCTGTCCTAGACCTCCTGCTGGGCGCGGCGCCGTGGACGCTGCTTTTGATCGCGGGCGCGATGCCGGTCTATCTGCTTGCGGGTCTCTGCGGCGGCATCGAAGCCGGCCAGAGCCCGCATTCCGCCCGCGACCGCCTTATCACCGGCGCGATGATAGTCGTGGCGAGCGTCCCGCCATTCGCTGCCGCAATCCTGCTTCTGCTCGCCTTCGGCGTCGTCTGGCCCCTGTTTCCGGTCAGCAGCGCCGAGCCGTTGTTTCCCCCGGACGATTTTTTGGCGCGCGGGCTCGCCATCGCCCGGCACGCGGTGCTGCCCGTCACCGCGCTGGCGCTGCATGAGATCGCCCGCTTCTTCTTCCTGGCGCGCGGCGAGGCGGTCGGCCTGTCGGCCCGCCCGTTCATCCTGAACGCGCGCGCACGCGGTATCTCTGGCTGGCGGCTTCGGCTGCATTATTACGGGCGCAGCGTCGTCCCGGCCGCCCTTGCGCGCATGGGCGATTCCATCACCACCCTGTTCGGGGCCGTCTTCTTCGTGGAGGTGGTGTTTTCCTATCCCGGCATCGGCACCCTCATCTACACCGCCCTGCTGGAGCGCGACTATGTGCTCCTTCAGGGCGCCATGCTCGGCATGGCCCTCGTCGTGCTGGCGCTGAACTGGGTGCTCGACGCCCTCGTCACCAGTCTGGCGACGCGCGGATGAGCGGTCGCCGCCTGACGCTCGCCGCCTGTCTGGGGCTTTTGCCGGTCGCCCTGCTCACACTCCTGGCCGCGGCATGGTTGCCGGATCATTCGACGAGCCGCGACATCCTGCATCCGCCGGGTGCGCTCCATTGGCTGGGAACCAACGATATCGGGCAGGATGTGCTGGCGGGGATGGTGGAGGGGCTGCCGGGCACAATCATCATCCCGCTTGCCGTCGCGCTGATCTCTCTTGCCATCGCCGGCCTGTTCGCTGCCATCGCAGCGATCCGGGGCGGCATCGCCGAGGCCACGATCCTGCGTGGCATCGAAATCCTTCAGGTGCTGCCGTCGATGTTCCTGCTCCTTCTGCTCGCTGCCTGGATACGGCCGGGCTTTGCCGGCACGGTCCTGCTTCTGGCCCTGACCTCCTGGCACGACGATGTCAGGCTCCTGCGAGCCATCATCCTGCGCGAGACCACAAGGGAGAGCCTGCATTATGCCCGCGTGAACGGCGCGGGCTGGCTCTATTGTCTGCGCCGTCATGTCCTGCCCTCGGTCTGGCCGGCGCTGCTGGGCGTCTATGTCCAGAATGTGCGCGGCGGGGTGATGAAGGTCGCCGGCCTCGGCTTTCTCGGGCTGACCGATCCGCGCCTTGTCACCTGGGGCGGCATGATGCAGGACGCCCTGCCCTACCTTTACGGCGACGGCTGGCTATGGCTGCTGCTGCCGCCAGTCTGTGCGCTGTCGCTGTTTCTCACTGTTCTGATCCTCGCCGGACGACGGCTGGAAGAGCGTGCCCTGACCGGACCGGCGGCGCCGCGATGATCCGCGTCGACAATCTCTGCCTCCGCCATGGCGAAAAGCAGATCCTCGCCAATGTCAGCTTCGAGGTGGCGATGGGTGAAACGCTGGCGATCGTCGGCGAATCCGGTGGCGGCAAGACCAGCATCGCCCGGCTTCTGCTCGGGCTCCTCAAGGGAAGTGTCGACCGCGGCCAGACGCATCACGACAGCTTCATGTGGAGCGGGCAGGCACTGGTTGGCGATGTCGACATGCTGCGTGCGACCAGATCGACGATCGAACGCATCCGCGGCCGTGAGATCACGATGATCGTCCAGGCGCTGTCGGATGCGCTCAATCCTCACCTCACCGTGCGCCAGCATGTGCGGGAGGTGCTCGTTCTCGGGCAATGCACCGATACCGACATCGAACAGGCCTGCGGCGAATGGAACATCCCCGAGCGGATCCGGCACCGCTATCCCTCCGGCCTGAGCGGCGGCGAAATCCAGCGCGTGCTGACGGCGCTTGCCTTGCTGCCACGTCCGCGCTGCCTCGTGCTCGACGAACCGACCGCATCGCTCGATCAGGAAAACAGGGCAAGAGCGGTCGAGGCGTTCGCCATCGGCAGGGTATCGCGCTGCCAGCTGCTCATCACCCACGACCTGAAACTGGCGCGGCAGATGGCCGACCGCGTGGCCGTCTTGCGAAACGGACGCATCGTGGAAACCGGGCCGACTTCGGATGTGCTTAAAAAACCCTCCACCAGCTATGCGGCCAGCCTGATCGCGGCAACCGGGGGCCTGTCGCAAGCTGCTTCCCCCAAAAGGCAGGCGTCACCGCCACAAGGCGGCCTGCGCGTCCGCAACCTGAGCCATTCCTATGCCGGCGTGCAGGTGCTGAACGGACTCTCCTTCGATGTCCCGAAAGGCCAATGCCTGGCGGTTCTCGGCGAGAGCGGGTCGGGAAAATCGACGCTGGCGCGTATTCTTGCCGGCTATGAGCCACATGGCTCAGGACAGATCGAATGGATCGGCGTTGATGGCTCTCGCGATGACGCCCCCCGATGCGCCCTCGTCTCGCAGCACCCGCATGGGGCGATGCCACGCCATTTCACCGTGGCGGACGTTCTGGAGGAAGCGTTGATGCTGGCCGGCCGGCGAAAGTTCGGCGCCATGGAGGAGTTGCTGGAGCTGGTCGGATTGCCGGCGGACTCCGGTTTTCTCACAAGACAAACAGCCGCGCTCTCGGGGGGCGAGGCGCAAAGGCTGGTGATCGCGCGGGCTCTGGCAGGCGATCCTGACTGCATCGTCGCCGACGAGCCGACGGCCGCGCTCGACACCATCTCGCGCTTGACGGTGTTGCGCTTGTTCCAGCGCCTCCAGGCCGAACGCCAGCTCACGCTCGTGCTCATCACGCATGAGCCAGATGTCGCCCGGCATCTGACGCGCAATATCATCCGGCTCCCGACCCACTCCGACCCGCACTGTGACGCAGGCTGGCTGGAAGGGGTTCGTTCCCGAAACAAAAGATGATATCGATTGTGATGTTTATACGGCTCCGCGCGCTTGCGTGAGCCTCGCCAGATCGATGGGCGGGACCGAACTCACCTTGTCGCCTGGAGTGCACGAAGTCATTTTTCCTGGCCGGTTGCATCGTGTCGTGCCCATTGGAAATGTCAGGTTTCTCGTGGAGTTCTGCCGCCGGCCGGAAGCCGGCGCCGACCCGACAGCCGACGCGGATCAAACTTTCCCGCATCGGTAAGGTGCGCTTCCCGTCATCGCGTGCATTCCGATGAACCCCGCAGTCTCGCCAGCTTTGAAAAACGGGACTCAGCCTGCATTTGCCGAAGTTGGACGGCCCGCGTGCACATGCTCGCGGCGTATGCCCATTCCGACGAGGCGGCCGGCGAGATGGGCAAGGAAGGGCCAGCGCGCAATGCCACGCACGAAGGCGGGCGGGCCGCTGCGCCGCTTCGCATCGGCCTCGCGCTTGCGGCTGCTGCCCTGCATCATCAGCTGGATTTTCTGTGTCATTCTGGTCGGAAACGACCGGCGTTTCTCGACGGCGGCCAGATGGCGGTCGCTAATCACGCCGTCGCGCAGCGGCTTCGACAGGATGTTTGCCGCCGCCACCGCATCCTGAATGGCGAGATTGACGCCGAAACCGCCGATCGGCGACATCGCATGGGCGGCGTCGCCAATACACAGCAGCCCCGGCCGCCACCATTGCCTGAGCCGGTCGATGCGGATCGAAAGCAGGTGGACATCGTCCCAGGACCGGATTTCCTCCACGCGTTCGGGCGGGAGCGGCGAGACGGCGGCAACCGCGGCACGGAAGGCGTCGAGACCGGCAGCCTTGACCCCTTCGAAGCCGCCCTTGCGCACGACATAGCCGCATTGCCAGTAATCGCCGCGATCGACCATGACGAAGCCTTGCCTCGGGCCGCCATGGCCCATCGTATAGGGCGGATCGGCCGGCTGGTGCGACAATTTCATCCACAGCACGTCGCTTGGCGCGCCGAAGCGTTCCACCTCAAGTCCCGCCTTTTCGCGGACGATGGAATTGCGCCCGTCCGCGCCCACCACCAGCGCGGCACGGATCTCGACCGAGCCGTCCGGCAGTTGCGCCCGCAGCCCCGCGACGCGCCCGCCCTCCTCGATCAGGCCCTCGACCTGCGCATCCATCAGCAAGCGGAAATTCGGCAGCTTCCGCGCCTCGCGGGCGAGAAAATCGAGGAAATCCCATTGCGGCATGAAGGCGATGAAGCGGCATTTCACCGGCAGGCGCGAGAAATCGGCGATGGTCACGTCCTTGCCGCCGATCTCGGCATGCAGCCGCGGCGCCTGCGTATGTGGCACCTTCAGCAGCTCATCGAGCAGGCCAAGCTGGTCGACGATGTCCAGCGTCGAGGGATGCACCGTGTCGCCCCTGAAATCACGCAGGAAATCGCCATGTTTTTCCGCCACCACGACGTCGACGCCTGAACGGGCCAGGAGCAGGCCAAGCATCATTCCGGCGGGGCCGGCGCCTGCGATCACGCAGCCGGTTTCGATCGTCTGGAGCGTGGAAGAGGAGACGTCCATCACCATGATCCTTATGAGGGGCGGGAGAAGACATAGGCAAGGCCGACCAGCATCAGCCCCGCCACCGCGACGGCGAGCAGCGGTCCCGGCGATGTGCCGAGCCAGAACAGGGCATATCCTGCCATGGTCCCGAACAATGAGGCAAACTTGGCCCGGCGCGGGATTGCGCCGCGTACGCGCCAGTCCCGCAGGAGCGGCCCGAACCGATCATGGCTGAGCAGCCAGTTTTCCAGCCGCGTGGATGAGCGGGCGAAACAGGCGGCGGCGAGAATCACGAAAGGCGTGGTCGGCAGCACAGGCAGGAATGCCCCGGCAATGCCAAGCCCGATGAAGGCCAGCCCGAGCACGAGATAGAACCCGCGCAGCCAGGCGAAGCGGGCCATCTTGCGGGCATGATTCTTGCTCGTCATATCCTGCTTTGTAGCGTGGCGGTCGGACATCGTCGTGACCGCGCGCCCCCTGGTTCGATATCCGGAACGCACGTTGAGCGTTCGTGATCGACCATCAGCGACGCTTGCAGGACACGTTTCTCTAGTTTAGAATCGTTCTAAAGTATGAGAGCCACACTCAACTTTAACCGCCAGACGAAAGGATACGATCATGGCCAGAAGCACCGCCTGCAATTCCTGCACCTTCTTTGAAGAACACGTCGCCAACAGCGCGGCTGTCGAGGAAGACGCCGGCCTTTGCCGCTACAATCCGCCCGTCACCCAGCCCGAGCCGAACGCGCGTGGCCTCTGGCCTGTCGTCAGCGCCAGCGACTGGTGCGGCCACTTCTCGGAAGCACGCGCCGCCTGATCGGGCGTCGCCGGCGCTCGGGGAGAGCGCTGAAAACCCGCAACGGCGCCATGCATTCCTTCGCATGGCGTCGCGGCAACAAGGCAAGCCACCTCCGCAACGGGCGACCGCCATGTCTATGCCTTGCGGACGCGGTTTATTGCCGCAAATCTGGTCGAGCTGTTCGAATGCCGCGCCTGGCCGGTGCTCGCTCCCGGCTCCGCCCCGCGTGCCGGGCGTCGGCAAGTTCGCGTCGATGTCGGCGCCAGGATGCGCAGCATGTAGCGCCAAAAAAGAGAGCGCGAACTTGTGTAACCTTTATTGTGCCGATCTCCAGATTATGCCGACACGCGCTGGCTGAAGCCAGCCAGGCGCGGACCTTTCAGAAAAAAGCATCGGCATAGTCACATCGTGTCAAATTCAACGGTGGAAGGGAGCGCGGGCGTAGCCGACAAGGAGACGGTGCGGCGTTGCGGATTCAGGGAAGTGCAGGCAGTTCCATGAACCGCCATTCGCCAGTGCCGGTCAGCGGATACAGGCGATAATCGAGCGCCGGCCAGTAATCCGTCTTCAGCGCCACCCTGCCCAGCGCGCGCATGAACTTCGCGCG
>JBLJBS010000209.1:0-7379 GCA_047637695.1 Aquamicrobium sp.
CCGGAACGGTCGGCGAGGAACTGCTTGACCATCCTGTCCTCGAGCGAGTGGAAGGTGACGACGACCAGCCGGCCGCCGGGCTTCAGGGCCCGCTCGGCCGAAAACAGCGCCCGCCCCAGTTCGCCGAGCTCGTCATTGACGAAGATGCGCAAGCCCTGGAAGGTACGCGTCGCCGGATGGATGCGATCGCCCGGCTTGCGGCCGAGCACGCCCTCGACCGCATCGGCCAGATCGCGCGTGCGCTCGAACGGCCTTGCCGCCCGGCGCTTCTCGATCATGCGGGCAACCCGCCCGGCATGTCGTTCCTCGCCATAGAAGCCGAGGATGCGGGCGAGATCGCCGACCTTGAAACGATTGACCACGTCGGCTGCGCTCGGCCCTGCCTGCTCCATGCGCATGTCGAGCGGACCGTCGTGCCGGAAGGAAAAGCCGCGCCCCGCCTCGTCGAGCTGCATCGAGGACACGCCGATGTCGAGCACGACGCCCTCGACCGGACCAGCCGCGATTTGATCGAGCGCGGAGAACCGCCCGTGCACCAGCCTGAGCCGCCCGGCGGATTGACCCTCCAGCACGCGGCCGGCGGCAATCGCGTCCGGGTCGCGGTCGACGGCGACGACATTCGCCCCCTCAGCCAGGATGGCCCGCGTATAGCCGCCGGCGCCAAAGGTGCCGTCGACCACCGTTTGGCCCGCCTGCGGGCGCAGCGCGGCAAGAACTTCCGCCAGCATCACCGGAACGTGGCGCACGACGTCGGCGCCGGTCTGCGCCTCGCCTTGCCCCGTCATCACGTCGCGCTCCCGGCCGCCGCCGCGGCCTGACGCAGCTTGAGGAGCCGCTCCCGCACCTGCGCGCCATAGGCGGCAAGCTGCGCCGGCTCCCACACCTGGAAGAAGGTGCCGCGGCCGACAAAGGCCACCTCGGTCGAGATGCCGGTATGCGCCCGGATGAAGTCCGTCACCGTGATGCGGCCATCCTGATCGAGCTTGAGGAAATCGCTGTCGCCATGAACGAAATAGGACATGTCGTCCGCCGTCTGGAGAAACGGGTCCTCCATGGCGATCCGCGCCTCGTAGCGGTCGAGCAGGTCGAGCCCGCCGACGTCGAGCGCCGGCCGGTCCAGCGCCTTCAGCGCGTAGAGTTCCTGATAGCCCCGCTTCGCCACCACGGCGCGAAAATGCGCAGGCACCGACACGCGCCCCTTGGCGTCGATCCTGTTCACCGCGCTGGAAAGAAAACGGTCCATGACCCGATGCTGCCGTCCCTGCCGCCGGGCCCGCGCGCATGTCACCCCACATGCTTCGAGCCACCATTTCCGCACGCTGCGCAACACCCGAAACCGGCAATGAAACGTCGTTCCGGCGCGCGGAAGCAGCGGCCAGTTTCAATGACGCTTCACCCTGAACTGGAACGAGGTTGCGATGATTGGCAAGGGATATCATGGGGTAATATGGGCGTCAACGGGAACAAGTCACACGAACCCCCGTGTCGGGCCATCACATCGCGGCCGCACAGGGGCGATGCGGCAGCCAATCCGCATTTATCCCGCGTTAAGCTTAATGAAGCGTTAGGATCGACCGCCCTGCCCGCGGCCGGGCCGGGCCACAAACGAAAACCCCGCCGCCGGGAAAACGGCGACGGGGCTGTCGTAAGTATGCGGATCGAGCGGGAAGCTACCGGCTGGCTACCAGCTCTGGCGGCCGTACCAGTCATCGATGTCGCGGCGCGCGCGATCCTTCTCGATGCCGTAGCGCTCCTGAATCTTGCCTTCGAGCTGGTCGCGCTTGCCGGCGATGACGTCGAGATCGTCGTCCGTCAGCTTGCCCCACTGCTCCTTGATCTTGCCCTTGACCTGCTTCCAGTTTCCTTCGACGCGGTTCCAGTCCATGACAGTCTCCTTGCTTTCAGGTGTTGATCTCGGGTGTGCCGGGAAAACGCGCGGCACGGCAAATGGTTCAATGACGATCGGGCGCGCCGTCCAGATTGGCGGCAAGATTCCGGTCGCGCTTAAGCGCAGAGACCACCGCCTGCACCAGCGCATCGGTCGAAAACGGCTTGTCGACAATCTGTACGCCCGGCAGGTCGGCAAGGAGTTGCGCAGCGTCACTGCGGCCGGTGGCGAAGACGAGCGGAACTCCCCTTGCGAAGAGGGTCGAGGCGAACTCGATCGTCGAGCGGCCCGCGAGCATGATGTCGAGCACCGCGATGTCGAAGCTGGCTTCGGCGTCGACGTCGGCCAGATTGCTGGCGACGACAAGCTCGGTGACGCCGAGGTCGCGGAAGAACTGCTCGAGATCGAGAGCTATCAGAATTTCGTCTTCCAGGACGACGACCCGCAGGCTTTTCCAGGAAATGTCGTGCATCGCCGCTCCTTCCGCCGGGATCAAGTCCCTTGAAACCACAAGACGCCGGAAGGCGCGGATCTGTCATTTAAAAATGACGTAGCTGAACCTTGGCGGGGTGCGCGCGTTAAGGCTTTCATCATGCCGAACGATCCCGCGCGCTCCGTCCGAAAACACCCTTGCGAGCAGTGCCCGCTGCATCGTCAGAAGTCCTTCCGCAACTTCAGCGACGAGGAATTGCATTTCGTGTCCGCCTTCAAGCGCGGCGAACTGCTGGTCGACCGCGGCGCCACCGTCCTGGCGCAAGGCGCGAAGACCCCGCATCTCTATACGGTGCTCGAAGGCTGGGGCTTCCGCTACAAGCTCCTGCCGGACGGACGCCGCCAGATCGTCAACTACATCATGCCGGGCGACCTGATCGGCCTGCAGGGAATGTTGATGGACGAGATGCACCACTCGGTCGAGGCGCTGTCGCCGATGACCCTGTGCGTGTTCGAGCGAAGCAGGCTGATGTCGCTCTACCGCGCACATCCCGACCTTGCCTACGATGTGACCTGGCTGGCCTCGCGCGAGGAATACATGCTGGACGAGAACCTCCTGAGCGTCGGCCGACGAAGCGCACTCGAGCGGCTGGCCTATCTCCTCGCCTTCCTCGTCAGCCGCGCAAGGGCATCGGGCCTGATCTCCGGCAAGGCCAGCTTCACCATGGCGATCACCCAGCAACACGTTGCCGACACGCTCGGCCTGTCGCTGGTTCACACCAACAAGACCGTTCGCAAGCTGTCGGACAGGAAGCTCCTGCGCTGGCGCGACGGCGGCTGCGAGGTCCTTGAAGAGGAAGGGCTTGCGGCCCTGGCCGGCTGGGAGAAACAGGAGACGGGGCAGCGTCCGTTCCTGTGAACCGGGGCGATCCCGGCAAATGTTGATTCGAAATGCGAAGGCGGTGAATCAGATCCTTCGATCCTCGCCGCAACCTGTTGAAAGAAAAGCGTCAGTCGGCCTGTAAGCCGGGTTCTGTATGGCCACGCCGCCGAGGCGGCGCAACGTGGCGGCCATTCGTCTGGGACGTGCGTTGCCGCACGCCTCAAGCAACCTACCCGGACGGCTGGCCGGAAACTGCCTGAAGGTTTCCCTTCGCGCCGTCCCTATTCGGTCTTGCTCCCGATGGGGTTTGCCGTGCCGCTCCTGTTGCCAGTCGCGCGGTGGGCTCTTACCCCACCCTTTCACCCTTGCCCCGCCGGCTCACCGGTCGCGTCTCGCGGCCGGTCAGCAGGCGGGGCGGTTTGCTTTCTGTGGCACTTTCCCTGGGGTCGCCCCCGCCGGCCGTTAGCCGGCATCGTGTTTCCCGGAGCCCGGACTTTCCTCGCCGGCGGCCTTTCGACCCTTGCCGGCGCGGCCGCCCGGCCGACTGACACCGGCGTATAAAGGGGTTGGCGCGGCAAAAAGCAACAGCAATCGGCACGGCGGCGGCAAACCGCGCTCGCCGCGCCGGCCGGTTCACGCGCCGGTCATGTGCCGCTTCACCTTGGCGCAATAGGCTGACGAAACCTTGTTCATGCGCGTGGCGGCGTGGCCGGCATTGTAGCGCAGGATGGTGCCGCAGGTGTCGCCGCCGCCAAGCTGGTGCGCCCTGGCCAGATATTTCATCCCCCAGCGAATGTTGGTCTCGGGGTCGTACAGTCCCTTCGCGCCGCCCGAATAGCCCATCATCCGCGCCGTCGCCGGCTTGATCTGCATCAGGCCGATCTCGCCGGCCCTGCCGCGGGCATTCGGGCGGAAATTGCTTTCGATGCGCACCACGGCGCGGGCGAGCGAAACGGGAACGCCATGCTTCGCCGCGTGCCTGGCGATGATGGCGTCATAGGCGGAAGCCTTGCCCGCCGCGCGCGGCTTGCCCGCGGCTATCGAGGCAGTGGTGACATGATCGATTGCCGGCTCGGCCTTTTTGGTTTCGCCCGGCACGGCGACAGCCTCAAACATCGAATGAGCGTCGGTGAGCGGCATGGCGGGCACGGAAGGCACGAACGCGCAGAGGCCGGCGGCGAACGCCACCGTCGAAAAAGACAATTTCTTCATTGGGTCCGTTCTGGTTGGGCGCGCTTCAGCGCGGCTGGTTGGCCCGTATCGCCGATATGGGAGGATCGTGCGGCGACAGTGCAGGCTGCGATGTGAAGGCCGAATGGGGGCCAAACATGACGCTTCAAGTCACTTTACGTGACAGGATGTGACAGCGTCCCGCGATGTGACGGGTTCAAACCGAAAGGCGAGGCAACGCGCCCAGCAGCCTGTGGAGCGTCTCGATCGTCGAACGATCGGCGACACCGTCGACCCGCGCCGGCCGGAAATGGCGCTGGAACGCCTCGACGGCGATGCGCGTCTCCTCGTCGAAAAGACCGTTGATCTCCAGCCCGTAGCCATAGAGCGACAGCATCGACTGGAAGGCCTCGACCGGCTCGCCCCGGTCGCCCGGCGCGAGGAACCTGCCACCCTGGATCGGCGCCGGCGGCACGTAGTGGCCGACGCCGAGCGCATGCAGCCTCGCCCAGGGGAATTTTTCACCGGGGTCGATCTTGCGCCCCGGCGCAACGTCCGAATGGGCCAGCACCCGTTCGGGCTCGATGCCGTGACGGGCGCAGACGTCACGGCACAGCGCCGCCACCGCCTCGATCTGAATGTCGGGAAATTCCGGAAAATCGCCAAGCGGGCCGCAATTGACGATCTCGACCCCGATCGAGAACGAATTGACGTCGCACCGCCCTTTCCACGAACCCTTGCCGGCATGCCAGGCACGGTCGCTCTCGCGCACCATCTGGACGATGCGGCCATCCTCATGGACGAGATAATGGGTCGAGACCTCGCTTTCGGGACGGCACAGCCAGTTTTCCGCCGCCTGTGCCGTTTCCATCCCGGTATAGTGCAGGATCAGGCAGTCCGGACGCATCCCGCCATTGCGGATGCCGAAATTCGGCGAAACCCTGACTTCCGCGCCGGCTTGATCGGGCAAGAAGCCGCTCATGCGGGATGACCTGCCCGCGCCGCGCGCTCGATGGCCTCATAGGCGGTATTGATCGCCGCAAGCCTGCGGTTGGCGATGGCAAGAAATTCTTCCGGCACCCCGCGCGCGATCAGCCGGTCGGGATGGTTCTCGGCCGCCATGCGGCGATACTGCGCCCGCACCTCGTCGAAGGGCGTGCCCAGCTCCAGCCCCAGCACCCGCCATGGGTTGGCTTCGCCGATGACGGCATGGCGCGAGAGGATGACCTCGAAACGCTCCTCGCTGATGACGAATATTTCCGAGATGCGGCGAAGGAACCCGACTTCGCGGTCATGGACCACGCCATCTGCCGCAGCGATGTGCAGCAGGCCGTCGAGAATGTCCTCGAGCACGGCGCAATCTGGCTTTCCGGTCCCGCACAGGCCGGCGAGCCGCTCGGCATAGGCCTCGAAACCGGCGATGTCCTGCTTGGCGAGGTCGAACAGCCGCGCCACATTGCGGGTCTGGTCCGCCGGCACGATGAAAATCTGCTGGAAGGCACGAACCTCGTCCTGCGTCACCACGCCGTCGGCCTTGGCCATCTTGGCCGACAGTGCGATCATGGCGATGGAGAAGGCGACGCGGCGGCGCAGCTGCGGGTCGCCCGCCATCGCCGTGCGCACGGCTTCGATCACGTTCGACAGCGCATTGGCTGGAACAGTGCTTAAGAATTCGCTTATCCGCGCCCAGATCGACATGGCCGCTTCATAAGGGGAAATTTCGTCGCTGGCGAGATGGTTCGTGAACCTCTGCGCCAACGACCGTCACCGGCAAAGGCAGGCCCGCGCCCGGCGCGGGCCGCATTTTCACGGCGCAGGGTGGCCTATGCGCAGATGTTATTCCGCCGGCGGAACGGTCGGAGCGGTCGGCGGCGTCGCCGGCTCAGCCGGAGCCGGGGGCGTCACATTCGGCGCGGCCGGCTCTTCCATCGGCTGCACCTGTTCGGGGACCGCCTGGGTGGTGGTTCCGTCGGTATCGCTGCACGCGGCAAGGCCCATCAGCGCAATACCCGAAACCGAGGCGAGGATCAGCTTGTTCATTCCCTGTCTCCTTCTTTCGAGCCGTGCGCGCTTGCGCGGCACGGTCGGGAAGAGAATGAACTCGCCCGCTTCCGGTTGCGTCACTTCGGGTTACCGTCTGTTACAGGCCCAGCCGCCCGCCTCCCCGCTCCAAAGTCTCCGGAACCTCCGGAATCTAATGCGGCGCTTCGTCGTAGAGCTTCGCCAGCGCAGCCACGGCCTTTTGCGGCCGATAGCCGAGCTTGGACGGCGTCAGGCCGAGCCGTGCGACCACCAGCCCGCGCGACAGGATGACCGCCACGGTCTGCCCGTCATGGCCGCGCAGCCAGAACGTGTCCTCGGGCAGGCCGGTCCCGGCATCGTCGTCGCCGGGACCGGCAAACCAGAGTTGTCCGCGCCCGTATTTGCCCTCCGAGGCCGGGGCCTTCTCGCGCATCCAGGCCACGAAGCCCTCGGGCAGGATCTGCTCTCCGTTCCAGACGCCGTCATTGCGCAGGAACTCGCCGAAACGCACCCAGTCGCGCCCTGTGGCGTAGAGATAGGACGAGCCGACGAAGGTGCCCGCGGCGTCGGCCTCCATGACGGCGCTGGTCATGCCGATCGGCCCGAAAAGCGCGCTGCGCGGCCAGGCCAGCGCATCCGCGGTCTCCGCGAAGGCATCCTGCCAGATGCGCGACAGCATCGTCGTCGTGCCGCTGGAATAGTTGAACACTTCGCCGCGCCGGCCGGCCAACGGCTTGTCGGCGGCAAAGCCGGCCATGTCGGATTCGAGGTAAAGCATGCGGGTGACGTCGGTGACGTCGCCATAGTCCTCGTTGAACTCCAGCCCGCTCGACATCGCCATCAGGTCGGCGATGGTGATCTCGCCGCGTTCGTCGCCGTTCCAGCCTTCGAAAAGCCCGTCCTGATCGACCGACAGCCGCCCTTCGCCGACCAGCGTGCCGATGATCGCCGCCGTCACGGTCTTGGTCATCGACCAGCCGAGCA
>JBLJBS010000210.1:0-3219 GCA_047637695.1 Aquamicrobium sp.
GAAGCGACAGCCTCCCTCACACGCGGGTCGAGCGTCTCCATCCATTCCTTCTGGAGCGGTCCGGCTTCCGCGCGCAAGACCGCCTCGACCTCGGGAGTTACCCCGATGACCTGCATGCCGCCGCGCTTCATCTCGTCCTTATAGCCCTCATCGGCGGTGCGGCTCAGTTCCCAACCACGCTTCTCGGCGTCGGCAGCGGCCTCGGCCAGAGCCGTCTGAACTTCTGGAGAAAGCGCATCGAACGCGCGCTGGTTGACCACAACCACGTTTTTGCCGTGGATAGCCTCGATATCGTAGAAGAAGTCGGTAAACTCCCATGCCTGAATCGTCGGAGCCATGGGCGAGGACGTGAACATCATATCGACCATTCCAGTGGAGAAGGCCTGAGCGAGCTCGGGGAGCTGGATGACGTGTGACGTCATGCCGAGACGATCCGTCCACTTGCCTGTGATCGGCGCGGCGGCGCGCATCTTCTTGCCTTCAAGGTCCTTTGGAGTCTCGATGGACTTGGCAGAATAGAAGCCGCCCCCCGGCCAGGCCACTGAATAGAGAAGTTTCAGGCCGCCTTGCTCCAGCTTCTCCTCAAGCAGCGGCTTGGTGGCCTGATAGAGCTTCCAGGCTTCCTCGTAGCCGGCCGCCAGATACGGGATGACGTCGACCTCGAAGAGCTGATCCTCGTTGCCATAGGCTGACGGCATGAACTCGGCAATCGGCACCTGGCCGGTTTCCACCGCCTGCTTGATCTGCGGCATCGCGTAGAGCGACGAGTTGTCGTGAAGTCTGATTTTCAGCTTGCCGCCGGACTTCTCCTCCACATCGGCGATGAATTGCTTGATGTTCTGCGTATGGAACACTGATTCCGGAAAGGCCGAGGCCATGCGCCAGGTGGTCTCCGCCGCTGCGGGACTCGCTGTCGATGCAAGCACTGCGGCGGCAATTCCGGCGAAGATGCCAAAATCTCTGCGGTTCATTTCTTCCTCCTCCGCCCGATCGGGCTGCTGTACGATTCGGGTTCGTGCATAGCCTATGCTCGAACCGGCTCCTCCTGCTTGATGTTATGCCGCTTCCGGTTCGTGGCCTCCCTGTCGATGCCGAGATCGGCCCCGACAACCACGCCATACTGGTTCGCGGCCGCTTCCGGCGAGACGTAGCCGAGACGAATGTCGGCCAGAACATCTTCTTCCGATCGCCGGAAAGCTTCTCCGAACCCGCCGCCGCCAGCGCTGGTTACGGTTACGCGGTCGCCCCGGTCGAGGCTACGCTCACCCTTCGTGAAGAATTCGCCGGT
This sequence comes from Aquamicrobium sp., assembly GCA_047637695.1. Classification (GTDB taxonomy): domain Bacteria; phylum Pseudomonadota; class Alphaproteobacteria; order Rhizobiales; family Rhizobiaceae; genus Aerobium. The sequence goes on from JBLJBS010000210.1 coordinate 1,289, forward strand.
GCCGTCGTTGCGGTCGATCCGCACGCCGCCGGAGCGGCCCGAACCGCCTCCGGCCAGACCTGACGGCGGACAATGGGTACGGTCGAAAGCAGCCATCAACCGGCACGGCCAGCCGATGGTATAGATTTTCTCCACGCCGAGGCCTCCCCTGCGTAGTCCGCTTCCTCCGCTGTCGGTCACAAGCCGCTTGGATTCGATGCGGTAAGGATAGAACACTTCCTGCATCTCGACAGGCACATCCGGCACGTCACCGTGGCCGTTGGATCTGAACGGTCCAGGACCGTCGCTGTCCGCGGTGGCGCCCCAGCCTCCCGTCACCGTGTCCAGATGCTGGTAGCGCTGGCCGCTCTCGGGTAGCTGGCCGTAAAATGCATGGATGCCGTAGATGCCGTGATGCGCGGCCGCCGCCCTTTCGGGGAAAGCCTGCCCCATTGCGTTGAGGATCGTGTCGACCACGGTCGGGACGGTCGAACCAGAATGGCCGATCGGCGCGTCCGCTGGAGCGCTCAGGAACTTGCCGTCGGGTATGACCACGTCGAGACGCGCGAAGTCACCCTCGTTTACCGGCGTGCTGGGCGCGAGCAGATACTTGAACGCGATCCGCGCCGCCGCAATTCCTCCGCCGTTTCTGCCGGCATTAAAGGGACCGTCGACCTTGTCTCCGAGGCCCGACAGGTCGACCGTGACCCGCCCGTTCTTGATCGTCACGCTGACGTCGACAGGCACGCGCCGGCCTTCGGTTACGCCGTCATCGTCAAGTTCGGTGCTGGCCCTGAATGTTCCCTCCGGCGCGTCTTCGAGTATCTTGGCGACTGCATTCTCGGACGTTTTCCACATGGTCTCGATCGCCGCGTGCACGGCCTCGCTGCCGTAGCGGGCTATGATCGCTTTCATTTCCTGCCTGCCGGCGAGGCAGCCGCCAAGCTGCGCTTCGATATCTCCCAGGAGTAGGGTGGGGAAACGGGTGTTGGCGGCGATTATCCGGAACACGTCTTCGCGCCGGACACCGTTCTCGATGAGCTTGACGGTGGGAAACTGGATTCCTTCCTGCCATACGTCGCGAGTAGACGGAGAGAGGCACGATCCCGGTACGGCTCCGCCGATGTCGACCCAATGCACCAGAACGCAGAAGAAGCCCATCAACTCCCCTTCATGGCGCAGCGGCGTATAGGCCACCACGTTGTTCAGGTGCTGACCGAGCCACGCCGCGCTGTTCGTGACGACGACATCGTCGTTTCCGATCCCCTCCGCGCCCAGCACGGACAGCCCTTCGCGTACCGCAGTGCCGAGGGCGTTCGCCACGAAAATCGGCAGGCTTCCCTTCGACTGCGCGACCAGTCGGCCCTGCGCGTCGACGATACCGACGGCATAGTCCTTGTATTCATAGATCAGGGGGCTGAACGCCGTTCGCTCGATGCCGCGCTCGATCTGGTTAGGCACGCTGACCAATTGATGGCGTATGACCTCGAGCGTGATCCGGTCGATCGGGGCGGCGCCTTCCTTTTTGTCGGCTTGCACGCGGCTCATCGCGAATCCTCCGCCCTGGAACAGTCGATGCGCAGCTCGCCCATGTCGCCGACGACGAGTACGTCGCCCACGTCGATGATCGTGGTCGAGGTGTATTCCTCGACGATTGCGGGCCCACGGATTTCAAAGCCGCGCGGCAGATCGGGACGGCTGTAGACCGGTGTGGGCAGACGTTTTCCCGCGCTGGAAAAGTAGACGTCCCTCATCCTGCAAGCGGGCTCCGATGCGGATGCGGGTGCGCCCAGGCTGGCGATGTCCGGTTTGATGATCTGCAATACGGCGGCCACGCGCAGCATGATGAGCTCGACCGGAGCGCCGGCATGGGTGCGACCGTAGCGCGAGTGATACGCTTCCTCGAACGCGGCGTGAATGCTTGCGGCCGTCAGATGTTCCGGGAGACGGAT
>JBLJBS010000211.1:0-2489 GCA_047637695.1 Aquamicrobium sp.
TGTCGCTGCGCGCCGCCACCTTGTCGATCTCGTCGAGGAAGACGATGCCGTCGTTTTGAGTCGCGGCAAGCGCCCGCGCCACCACCTCGTCCTGATCGAGCAGCTTGTCCGATTCATCGTTGATGAGCAGACCGTAGGATTCCTTGACCGTGGTCTTGCGGGTTTTCGTGCGGCTCCCGCCCATCGCCTTCTGCAGCATGTCGCCGATATTGATCATGCCGACGCCGCCGGGCATGCCGGGAAGATCGAGGCCGGGCATCGGCGACGACGTATCGGCCACCTCGATCTCGATCTCGCGGTCGTCCATCTCGCCGTCGCGCAGCTTGCGGCGGAACGAATCGCGCGTCGCCGGGCTCGCCGTCTTGCCGACGAGGGCTTCGAGAACCCGCTCCTCGGCGTTGAGATGCGCGCGCGCCTTGACGTCCTCGCGCATCTTCTCGCGCGTCAGGCCGATGGCCACCTCGACCAGATCGCGGATGATCTGCTCGACGTCGCGGCCGACATAGCCGACCTCGGTGAACTTGGTCGCCTCGACCTTGATGAAGGGCGCGCCGGCCAGCTTGGCGAGGCGGCGGGAAATCTCCGTCTTGCCGACGCCCGTCGGTCCGATCATCAGGATGTTCTTCGGCATCACCTCTTCGCGCATCTGGCCTTCCAGCTGCTGGCGGCGCCAGCGGTTGCGCAATGCGATGGCGACGGCGCGCTTGGCCTCGTTCTGGCCGATGATGTAGCGGTCGAGCTCGGAGACGATCTCGCGGGGGGAGAAACTGGTCATCTGAAAGGGTACGCCTTAAGCCTTTATGGGTGGAAGCCTGTCGAGCAGGGATGTGGGGAGCGTCGAGCCGACGATCAAGCGCCGGATGCGCTGCCAGCCGGCGCCGAAAAAGATGATCAGCGCGCCGACGGCCAGCAGGATCAGTGCGAAAGGCGGAATCCCCGTGGTGTTGGCGGCGGTGTTGACGAGGTAATAGATGCCGAGCGAGCCGAAATAGGCCAGCGTCGGCACCAGCAGCGAGCGCCGGTCGATGGCGAGCGCGACATAGACGAAACCGATGATCAGCGCCGCGAGCATCACCGTTGCGCCCATGCCGGGCTCGATCCGGCCGAACACCACGTCCTGCCCGGTCGACAGGATGAACAGCGGATGCACCAGCATCGGCGCGGCGACGACATGCAGCCAGAACGCGCAATCCGACCAGATGGTGCGCCGCTCGCGGTCGTGAATGTCGAGCGCGACGGCGATGGCGAACACGACGAGGCCGCAGGCGAGCGGCATATAGAGCGAGGCGCGCAGCAATTGCGGCATCTCCTCCATCGCCGGCATCGCGACCGAACCGGCGGCGATGCCGTCATAGATGAGGACCGCCGTCTGCACAAAGGCGAGCAGCGTTGCCGCGATGGCGATCACGCCGGCGAGGATCGGCACGCGGAAGCGAAGGAAATAGGCGATCGCCGCGGCGATGATGCCGCCGAGGAAGAGATAGCAGGCCCATGCAAGGGTGCTCCTGAGCGCCAGCAACTGCCAGACCGTTTCCGGCATGCGGAGCGGATAGCGCTCCAGCGTCGCCAGCCCGAGGATGACTGCAATCGCGGCGACGAAAACAAGGCTCAGCACGGTCGAGGACAGTTTCATCCGGTGCTGCCGGGTGACGATTTCCGCGACCGCCCATGAAAAGGCGGCCAACAGTCCCGCGATCCATAACGTCTGCCCGGGCATCAAAGTGGTCAGCACGAAGTAGAAGCCGGCGGTGACGAGCACGGTGCCGACGGTGACGAACAGATCGTTGCCGCCGCCGATCAGCCGGAGATTTTCGTCGTCTCCGGTTTCCGGGATTTCCGGCGCCGCCGCCGTCCGTTCCATGGCATGCAGCCGGTCGCGCTGGCCGGCCGAGATCACTCCGTCCGACACGGCGCGCTCAAGCGTTTCGCTGCTGATCACCGCGATTCTCCATGCCCGGTCGGGCCGGATTGCGGCGTGATGACGGCAGCGTTCATTCCGCGTCGAGCGTTTCGACGACGAAATTGCCATTGGTGTAGACGCAGATGTCGGCGGCGATCTCCATCGCCTTGCGGGCGATGTCCTCGGCGCTTCTGTCGGTGTCGATCAGCGCCCGCGCCGCGGCCAGCGCATAGTTGCCGCCGGAGCCGATCGCCATGACGCCGTGCTCCGGCTCGAGCACGTCGCCATTGCCGGTCAGGGCGAGTGTCACGCTCCTGTCCGCCACCAGCATCATTGCTTCCAGCCGGCGCAGATAGCGATCGGTGCGCCAGTCCTTGGCAAGCTCCACCGAGGCGCGCATCAGCTGGTCGGGATATTGCTCGAGCTTGGCTTCAAGCCGCTCCAGAAGGGTGAAGGCGTCGGCGGTCGCGCCGGCGAAGCCGGCGATCACATTGCCCTTGCCGACGCGGCGCACCTTGCGCGCATTGCCCTTCATGATGGTCTGGCCGAGGCTGACCTGGCCGTCGCCGGCGATCACCACCTTGCCGCC
>JBLJBS010000212.1:0-2694 GCA_047637695.1 Aquamicrobium sp.
AGGTTTCCTTCGACACCGAGCCCGACAAGCGCGGCAAGGGCCCCAAGGCGGTCAATCTGACGGTCATCTGAGGCGCGCCGCAGCGCAATCCCTGGCCCTCGGTGTGCTTTGAAGCATCCGCTTCGGGCATGCCGTCATCCGGGAGCCGGTTACCACCTCCGGGCGGGATGCAGCAAGGCGCCGAACCGCGTGCCTGAGGCGACCTGAAAGGCCGCAAGGCGCCTTCGATTGCCGTTGTTTTGCAGGCTGCTTTCTGCAATGCCCCGCGCGGCGACCGGCGGGGCATTGCCTTTTTCGCTACCCTCTACTGCCCATGCGCATGAACCGGCCATTCAGCGGCCGTTCAAGCGCAAGCGCCTAAAGCCGTTCGCAGCCGGGCGGACCGTAATACGCCCGAACGAGCAACGCCATGATGGTGACGGGAGAACCGAAGATGCGCATTCTACCCTGGCAGCTGCCGTTCCACGTTTCGGCGGAACATGGACACGCCTCTTCCTTGCGCTTTCGCACCCTGCTGGGAGCTGGTGCCCTCGCCGCGACGGTTCTGCTTCCGGGATTATCCGCCGACACCGGGGCGCCCGTCGCCCCCGCCGGCCAGCCGGCTACGGCGCATCGCGAGCCGGCATGGCGGCATCCGCAAGGCTATCCGCGTCCCAGCCCCGATCGCGTCTACGCCCCGCATCCTACTTCTTGATGCGCCAGCCGGTGCGGAAGATGAGCCAGATCGCGGCCAGGCACGCCGCCAGGAACGCGCCGATCGCCGCCAGACTGTAGCCGATGGCGACATCGGCCTCTCCGAAGAACGACCAGCGAAAGCCGCTGACCAGATAGAGAACCGGGTTGAAATGGCTGACCGCGCGCCAGAACGGCGGCAACATGTCGGTCGAGTAGAAGGCGCCGCCGAGAAACACCAGCGGCATGACGATCAGCATCGGGATGAGCTGGAGCCGCTCGAAATTGTCGGCCCAGATGCCGATGATGAAACCGAACAGCGCGAACGTCACCGCCGTCAGCACCAGGAAGGCCAGCATGAACACGGGATGCGCGATCTCGATCGGCACGAACAGCGCCGCGGTGGCAAGGATGAGCAGGCCGAGAATCAAGGCCTTGGTCGCGGCCGCTCCGACATAGCCGGCCACCAGTTCCATCGCGGAAACCGGCGCCGACAGAAGCTCGTAGATCGTGCCGATAAATTTCGGAAAATAGATGCCGAAGGAACCGACGGCGATGCCCTGGGTGATCATGGTCATCATGATCAGGCCCGGCACGATGAAGGCGCCGTAGGAGACACCGCCGATATCCTGCATGCGGCTGCCGATCGCGCCGCCGAAGACGACGAAATAGAGCGAGGTCGACAGAACCGGCGAAACGATGCTCTGCAGAAAGGTACGCCACCAGCGCGCCATCTCGAACCTGTAGATCGCCCGGATCGCAAAGAAGTTCATTGCGCCGCCTCCTTTTGCGCATCGCGCCGCACGAGGTTGACGAAGATCTCCTCCAGAGAGTTCTGGCGGGTCGAAATATCCCGCATGGCGATGCCTGCGTTGCGCAGGTCGGCGAGCAGCGAAAAGATGCCGGTGCGCTCGGCATTGACGTCGTAGCTGTAGGCGAGCGTCATGCCGTCCCGGGCGAGCGAAAGGTTGTAACCCGACAGGGCCGCCGGCACCGCCGCCAGCCGTTCGCGCAGTTCGACGGTCAGCACCTTCTCGCCCATCTTGCTCATCAGCGCGTCCTTGGCCTCGACCAGCACCAGTTCGCCATGGTTGATGACGCCGATGCGCCCGGCGATCTCCTCGGCCTCCTCGATATAATGGGTGGTGAGGATGATGGTGACGCCGGCGCGGTTGAGCCGCCCGATCAGGTCCCACATCGACTTGCGCAGCTCGACGTCGACGCCCGCCGTCGGCTCGTCGAGAAACAGGATGCGCGGCTCGTGCACCAGCGCCTTGGCGATCATCACCCGCCGCTTCATGCCGCCCGACAGGGCGAGGATCTTCTCGTTGCGCTTGTCGAGCAGGGAAAGGTCGGACAACACTTCCTCGACCTTGGCGTCGTCGCGCTTCCTGCCGAACAGGCCGCGCGAAAACGAAACCGACGCCCACACGCTCTCGAAGGAATCGACATGCATTTCCTGCGGCACCAGCCCGATCAGGCTGCGCGCGGCACGCCAGTCGCGCACGATGTCGTGCCCGCCGACGGTGACGCTGCCGCCGCTGGCATTGACGATGCCGCAGACGATCGAGATCAGCGTGGTCTTGCCGGCGCCGTTGGGCCCGAGAAGCGCGAGAATCTCACCGTCCATGATGTCCAGGTCGACGCCCTTCAGCGCCTCGAAGCCGTTCTGATAGGTCTTCGTCAAGTTGCTGACGGATATGACTGGCTGCATGATCGATCCTGCGCGGGCTGATCGTGCTTATATAGGTCTGCCGACCTTCAGCGCCACCGCAACAAGCGCCAGCCGCACCGCTGCCGGTTCCTTGCTGCCGAACCGGCAGGCTTACGATGATGCGCTGAACGATGGACGGACAGCGAGACGTCGATTGTTTTGGTTGACGCATGGCTCGCCACAAGGCGGCATCCGTACAATCTTTCAAAGTCTTGAATTTTCTATATAATTTTTGGCTGGGGAACCTGGATTCGAACCAGGACTAACGGAGTCAGAGTCCGTGGGTCTACCGTTAACCTATTCCCCAA
>JBLJBS010000213.1:0-24696 GCA_047637695.1 Aquamicrobium sp.
ATGCTTCTAGCCGCCTGACCGATGGCCCTCGGTCAGGCGGTCTTTCGTTGTGGCGGCAGTGGTCGGGCGCAAGCGGCAGCGTCGAAGCGGCGGCGCAGCTAAAGCCGGCGCCGCGCATTTCCTTTTCGGGCGAGAAAGATCAGCCGGCCTTGACCAGGACCGCGCTTTCGAATTCCAGAACCTTGTCGCCGGTCGAATCGAAGGCTTCGCAGGCCATCGTCAACACGCGCCATCCCGGCCGCGACGCCAGCGCGCGATGGCCGATTGCCCGTCGGGTGAAGGTGACGGTCTCGCCGGCATAGACCGGCTTCAGCCATTTCAGCTTTTCGAAGCCGGGCGAGGGGCCGAATTCCGGCCGCGGACCGGGACCCTCCCAAGGCATCTCGCCAGCATCCTCGCGATGCTGGAGGTTGCATTTCATCCACGTTGCGGCGGTGTGCCAGCCTGAGGCGCAGAGCCGTCCGAACAGCGATCCCCTTGCGGCCTCTTCGTCGACATGAAAGGGCTGTGGGTCGAACTTGCGGGCGAAGGCCTTGATCTCCTCCGGTCCGAACGTGTGCGAGCCGAGCGTGATGGTTTCACCGATGCGGAAGAATTCGTCGAGCGTGGTCATACGGCGGCTCCGCGCGAAAGGAACATGCCGGTGTTCTGCATTTCGAGCACTGTCTCGCCATGCTGGTTGACGAGGTCGTAGCGAACGCTGACCAGGCCGAGGCCCGGTCGCGAGCTTGACTGGCGCCCGCCGAGCACCGTGCAACTGCCCCTCAGCGTATCGCCGGCCAGAACCGGCTTCTTCCAGCGCAGGTAATCGATGCCCGGCGCGCCCTGCGAGGTCGAATCCAGCAGCATCGAATCGCACATCATCCGCATCAGCATCGCCGAGGTGTGCCAGCCCGAGGCGGCGAGCCCGCCAAGCAGGCTGGCCTTGCCGGCTGCCTCGTCGAGATGCATCGGCTGCGGATCGAACTCGCTGGCGAATTCGATGATCTCGTCGGCCGTGACGTGCATTTCCCCGAGGTCGATCGTCAGCCCCGGTACGAAATCCTCAAACGCCCATTTCTTCCGGGTCATGCGGCAATCCTGTTCAACCTTGAACAACTATTGTGCCGGGTTCGTCCGACGGACGCAATGGCCTTCGCGGGCTTTCCGTTGGACCTGCGCAGCGGCAGGCGGGCGCCCCGAGCGCGGGCGGCAGGTTGGCGCGCCTCAGGTGTTGAAGCGGAACAAGAGCACGTCGCCGTCCTGAACGACATATTCCTTGCCTTCGTCGCGGGCCTTGCCGGCCTCCTTGGCGGCGACTTCGCCGCCCAGCGTCACATAGTCGTCGAAGGCGATGGTCTGGGCGCGGATGAAGCCGCGCTCGAAGTCGCTGTGGATGACGCCGGCCGCCTGCGGGGCCTTGGTGCCCTTCTCGATGGTCCAGGCGCGGGTCTCCTTGGGGCCGGCAGTGAAATAGGTGATCAGGTTCAACAGCGCGTAGCCGGCGCGGATCAACCGGTCGAGACCGGGCTCGGTCAGCCCCATGGCGTCGAGATATTCCCTGGCTTCCTCGTCGGAAAGCTGCGCCACCTCGGCTTCGATCGCGGCGGAGATCACGACGGTGCCCGCGCCTTGCGCCTGTGCCATCGTCTCGACGGAGCCGGTATAGGCGTTGCCCTTTGCGGCATCCTCTTCCGAGACGTTGCAGACATAGAGCACCGGCTTGGAAGTCAGGAGATTGAGGCCGTTGAGGATGGCCAGATCCTCGGCGGCGATGCCCTTAAGCATCGTGCGCACCGGCTTGCCGTCCTGAAGCAGCGCCAGCGCCTGTTCCATCATCGGCAGGATCGTCATCGATTCCTTGTCCTTGCCGGTGGCGCGCTTGCGCGTCTGGACGATGCGGCGCTCGAGGCTTTCAAGATCGGACAACATCAGCTCGGTCTCGACGGTCTCGGCGTCGGCGACCGGATCGATCCGGTTCTCGACATGGGTGATGTCGTCGTTCTCGAAGCAGCGCAGCACATGGACGATGGCGTCGACCTCGCGGATGTTGGCGAGGAACTGGTTGCCCAGCCCTTCGCCCTTCGACGCGCCGCGCACCAGCCCGGCGATGTCGACGAAGGAAATGCGGGTGGGGATGATTTCCTTCGAGCCAGCAACCGCGGCGATGCGGTTCATGCGGCTGTCCGGCACCGCGACCTCGCCGGTGTTCGGCTCGATGGTGCAGAAGGGATAATTCGCCGCCTGCGCGGCGGCCGTCCTGGTCAGCGCGTTGAAGAGCGTGGACTTGCCGACGTTGGGAAGCCCAACGATGCCGCACTTGAAACCCATGGTCGATGGTCCTGTCGGGAAATGAAAACGTGGCAAGGGCTATGGGCGATAGCGATCGCCATCGTCAACCCCCGGCGCTCATGTCGCGACGCTCCAAAGCAGCCAAAAAGCGCCGGAAAGCACCGCGAGACCACCGAGAGCCAGCAGCCCGTCGCGCGCCAGCATGGCAAGGGCAAACAGCGCGATCGCCAGAGCGATGATCGTCGCCGACATCGGCACCAGCTCGAACAGCGGAATGGCCAGCGCGAGCAGCAGGCAAAGCGTCGCCCATATCCGGGTCATCGGCGGCTCGACCAGTATGGTTAGGCGTCGGCCGGTCAGCCCGTCGATGAAGCGCGCCGGCTGGCCGAACCAGCCGACGATGCGGTCGATGGTGCGGGCGGATATGCTGAGCCTGAGCAGGAATGGCGGCAGCCAGACCGTCCGGCGGCCGAGCGCCATCTGCGCGGCGATGGTCGCGATTATCAGGCCGCAGACGCTGGCCACGCCGAAGATCGCGCTTACCGGAGAAATGATCGCCAGCGCCGGAACCAGCATCAGCGGCGGAAAGGCGCCGTCGCCGATGCGATCGACTATGTCGGCGACCGAAGCGCGCCCGCCCTCGCTACCCGCTTCCTCGACGCAGTCGAGCACGTCCTGAACCGATTCCGGCTCGCAGCCGCTGTTGGTTGGTCGGTCATTGATGGCGGCACGTTCGTCCATGGTGAAGGATGGACGGTCTGGCAGGCGATTGGTTCCCTTGGAAACCGCCGGGACTGGCGGGCGGCCTGCGGGCAGGGGAAGCGGGTGGAGCGTTATTCCTTGCCGCCGAGCAGCTTGCGCAGCATCGCGGCCATCGGCCCGCTGTCGGGTATCTCGACCTTGGGCGTCTTCGGCCGGGCCTGCCGGATATGGCTCTGGCCCTTGGGCGCGGGCTTTTCCGGCTTCGCTTCCTCGGGGCCACGCACGGCGAGGCTGACCTTGTTCATGAAGCCGTTGTCGTCGCCGGCAAGGAGCTTGTCGGCGTTGTCAGCTACCGCATCGAGCAGCGGGGCGAGCCACTCGCGGTCGGCCTTGGCGAAATCGCCGAGCACATGCGGCATCACCATTTCCTTGATGCCGGGATGGCCGATGCCGATGCGCACGCGCCGATACTCCTTGCCGCAATGGGCATCGATCGAGCGGATGCCGTTATGGCCGCCGGCGCCGCCGCCGGTCTTGACGCGGACCTTGCCGGGCGCGAGGTCGAGCTCGTCGTAAAGGACGATCAGGCCGGAGGGGGCGATCTTGTGGAAGCGCATCGCCTCGCCGACCGACTGGCCGGAAAGGTTCATGAATGTCTGCGGCTTGAGAAGCAGGACTTTTTCGTCGCCGATGCGCCCTTCGGCGATCAGGCCCTGGAATTTTTTCGACCAGGGTGAAAACGAATGGCGGCGGGCTATCGCGTCCGCCGCCATGAAGCCGACATTGTGCCGGTTGTTCTCGTATTTCGGGCCGGGATTGCCGAGGCCTGCGATCAGCAGCATGACGGACGGCTCCCGGCGGACGACTGTTATTCCTCGCCCGCGGCCGCCGCTTCGCTTTCCTCGCTCTTGAGGCCAGCCGGCGCGGCAATGGTGGCGATGGTGAAATCGCGGTCGGTGATGGTCGGCTTCACCTCTTTCGGCAGCTTGACTGTCGAAATGTGGATCGAATCGCCGATATCGGTGCCGGCGAGGTCGACCTCGATGAAGTCGGGAATTGAATTGGCCGGAACGTGGGCCTCGATCTCGTGGCGCACGACGTTAAGCACGCCGCCGCGCTTGATGCCAGCCGATTTCTCTTCATTGACGAAGTGGACCGGAATCTGGACCGTCACCAGCGTGTTCTTGCTGACGCGCAGGAAGTCGACATGCATGGGGAAGTCGCGGACCGGATCGAGCTGGTATTCCTTCGGCAGGACCTGAATCTTCTTGCCGTCGACGTCGATCGTGGCGATGGTGGTCATGAAGCCGCCGCCGTGGATCTTGTAGTAAAGGTCCTTGTAGCCCAGCGCGATGGCGAGCGGGGCCTGCTTGTCGCCGTAGATGACGGCGGGTACTTTGCCGTTGCGGCGCAATTCGCGGGCGGACCCCTTACCGACCTTCTCGCGCGCCTCGGCCTTGAGCTCGTAAGACTGGCTCATGGCATTTCCTTTCGTTCAAGTTGCTGGAGCGTTCGCAGACACTGTCCGCAAACGTCGAAAGCGGCCCTGATCCAGAGCACGATCCTGTCCTAAAACCGGCAAGCCGATTTTCGGCATCGTGCTGCGGGCAGCCGCTCTCCGCCGCGTTGCCTCCAAGGGTGTCTACGCGGGTGGCGGTGCTATAACCGAAGCGGCCTGTCAGTGCAACCGCGCGGCTAGGCCGCCTGGCGCAGTTCCCTGCGGCTCGGCAGCAGGACGGTCAGGAGACCCAGCGCCGGCAGGAACGAACACACGGCATAGACCCATTCTATGCCGTTGATGTCGGCGAGAACCCCGAGCACGGCCGCAGCGATGCCGCCCATGCCGAAGGCGAAGCCGAAGAATATGCCGGCGATCATGCCGACGCGGCCTGGCACCAGTTCCTGCGCGAAGACGACGATGGCGGGAAAGGCCGACGCCATCACCACGCCGATGACGAAGGACAGGACCCCGCTCCAGAACAGGTCGGCATAGGGCAGCGCCAGCGTGAACGGCAGTACGCCGAGGATCGAGAACCAGATCACCGTGCGCGAGCCGAAGCGGTCGCCGACCGGACCGCCGAGCACGGTACCGAGCGCCATCGCGCCGAGAAACAGGAACAGCATCATCTGCGACTGCTGCACGGTGACGCCGAACTTCTCGATCAGATAGAAGGTGTAGTAGCTCGATATGCTGGCGGTGTAGATGTTCTTCGAGAACACCAGCAAGGCCAGCACGACGAGGGCCGTGACGACGCGCGCGCGGGGCAGGGGCGCAGTCGTCGTAGCGGCGGCGCGACCGGCATTTGCCGCCATGGTGCGCGCATACCAGGCGCCAACGCGGTTGAGGATCAGCATGCCGATGAGTGCGATCAGCGCGAACCATGCCACGCTCGGCTGGCCGCGCGGAACGACGATGAAGGCCGCGAGCAGCGGGCCGATCGCCGAGCCAAAATTGCCCCCGACCTGGAACAGAGACTGTGCCAGACCATAGCGGCCGCCGGACGCCATGCGCGCGACCCGCGACGCCTCGGGATGGAAGATCGCGGAACCGATGCCGATCAACGCCGCGCCGAACAGCAGCAGCGAATAGCTGTGGGCATAGGCGAGCAGGACAAGGCCGACCATGCTCGCGGCCATGCCTGCCGGCAGGGACTGCGGCATCGGCCGCTTGTCGGTGTAGAGGCCGACCGCCGGCTGCAGCAGCGAAGCCGTGACCTGGAAGGTGAAGGTCAGCAGGCCAATCTGCCAGAAGTCGAGCGCGTGCTCTTCTTTCAGCATCGGATAGATCGCCGACAGCAAGGATTGCATCACGTCGTTGAGCATGTGGCACAGGCTCACGGCGAGGATTATCGGGAACACGGTGCTTCGAGCGCTCTGCTGCGCCGCGCCGGCGGTGGTATCGGTCAAGATCGGTTACTCAATTGCGTTTGTCGAACGATGCTTAAGCCGGTTGAGTGGCATCGTCCTTTGTGGTTTGGTCGATTTTCTTTGCAAGTGGGCCATGATGCGTCAAGCAACCGGCAAATCTGCGATGGTTCCTCCGTGGACGGGGGTGGAAGAGCGCCCCCTGCTCAGCCGTCTCGACTCTATCGAGACGGCGGCGGAAGAGGTCATCGCCGTTTCGTTCGACTATCCCGACGGCCACCGCGTCCTCGCGCACAGCCACAGCCGGGCGCAACTCCTCTATCCCTTCAGGGGCAGCGTCATGATCTCGACGCCGCAGGGCCGCTGGATGGTGCCGCCGGCTCACGCCATGTGGATTCCGGCAGGGGTCGAGCACAGTGTCGAAATGATCGGGATGGTGCGTATGCGCTCGGCCTATATTCGGGCCGGGGCCGGCTTCGGGCTGCCCGAGGGGCTGCAGGTGCTGGCGGTCAACGAGTTGATGCGCAGCCTGATCGTCGAGGCGGTGCAGGTGGTCGAAGGATCAGATCGCGAGCGGGCCGAGGCGATCATGCGCCTGATCCTGCTCGAGATACCTCGCTTGCGCGAACGTCCCTTCGCGCTGCCGTTTCCCGCCGATGCGCGCCTGGCCAGATTGTGCAAGGATTTCGTGGCGCTGCCTTCGGCTGGGGTGACAATCGACAACTGGGCGAACAGCGCCGGAATGAGCCGCCGCAGCTTCACCCGCACCTTTCAGCGTGAAACCGGCCTCAGCCTGTCGATGTGGCGGCGGCAGGCGACATTGCTCGCGGCCCTGCCGATGCTGGCCAAGGGCAGAAACATCACCGAGGTGGCGCTCGATCTGGGTTACGAGAGCGCGCCCGCCTTCACCACCATGTTTCGCAAGATGCTGGGGGTGGCGCCGCGCACCTATCTGCGGCAGGGCGGACGAGGCAGGCCCTTTCCGCTGGCGCAGGCAAATCCTATATGAGGTCTGTCGTCCAGAGCGGGACCCGGCTTTGGATAACGGCATAGTTGAGGAAACCGGCCTAAGGCGCGGCGTGCGAATCCGTTTTGTCGCGGTACGCCTTGGGATGAGATTTGAAGCAGGAGTGGCCCCGATGAACGATGCAGCACGCGCGCTTTCCGCCCGTATCGCATCGTTTCTCATGGTGTCGCATGTCATTTCTCTCGCTTCACGACCTTTCCTTCCGGCTGCCTGACGGCCGCACGCTCTTTTCAAACCTCGATCTTTCCTTCGGCCGCGAGCGGACGGGCATTGTCGGGCGCAACGGCGTCGGCAAGTCGTCGCTGCTGTCGATCATGGCCGGCGTGACCCGGCATTCCGCCGGCACGGTTCGTCGTGACGGGCGCGTTGCGCTGATGCGCCAGAGGGCCGACGTGGCTGCGGGCGAGACGGTGTCCGATCTGCTCGGCGCGCGCGAGGCGCTTGCCCTGCTGGCTCGCATCGAGGCGGGGGACGCCGACGCCGACGAGATCGCGGAAGCCGACTGGACGCTGGAGGCGCGTATCGACCAGGCACTCGCGGATGTCGGGCTGGCCGGCCTTTCGCCCTCGCGGCAGCTGTCTACCTTAAGTGGCGGCCAGCGAACGCGCGCCGCCCTTGCCGCGCTGGCCTTCGCGGAGCCGGATCTGATCCTGCTCGACGAGCCGAGCAACAATCTCGATGCCGGCGGCCGGACCATGCTCTGCGATTTCCTTGATGGCTGGAAAGGCGGGGCCGTGGTGGTCAGTCACGATCGTGCGCTTCTCAACCGCATGGACCGCATCGTCGAGCTTTCGGGGCAGGGCGCCCGTATCTATGGCGGTGGCTTCGACGCCTATCACGCCAGGAAGGCGGCCGAGCGCGAGGCCGCCGAAATGGCGCTTGAGACGGCCGGGCGGGAAGCCAGGCAGGTGGGGCGCGCGGCCCAGCAGGCCCGCGAACGGCAGGCGCGCCGCGATTCCGCGGCGCGAAAGGGAAGGGCGACGAGCTCCGATCCGAAGATACTTCTCGATGCGCGGCAGCAGCGGGCGCAGGCGACCGCCGGGAGGGCGAGCCGGCTCGCCGCCCGCATGGAAGCCGACGCCCGCGACGCGCTCGCCCGCAGCCGCGAGGCCGTGGAACGGATCGTTCCCTTCTGCGCCGGAATCGCCCCGTCGACGGTGCCGGACGGCAAGCTGCTGGTGTCGGTGCGCGATCTCGCGATCGGTCATGCCGGGCGGCCGCCGCTCGCTCGCATCGATCTCGAAATCGCCGGGCCGGAGCGCATCGCGCTCACCGGGCCGAATGGCAGTGGTAAATCAACCTTGCTGAAGACGATTGCCGGGGAAATACCGGCGCTCGGCGGCCTGCTGGGCGTCAATGCCGCGCTTGCCTATTTCGATCAGCATGTCGGTGTTCTTCAGGAGGATGCGACCATCCTCGACAATTACCGGCGGCTCCATCCCGATGCCGGGGAACTGGCATGCCGTTCGGCGCTGGCCCGCTATGCCTTTCGTGCGGACGCCGCCTTGCAGGTGGTGTCGACGCTTTCAGGCGGCGAGCGACTGCGCGCCGGGTTGGCCTGCGTGGCCGGCGGCGAGAACGCGCCGCAGCTGCTGATCCTCGACGAGCCGACCAATCATCTCGATCTGGATTCGATCGCCGCGGTCGAAGCCGGCTTGGCCACCTATTCCGGCGCTCTCCTCGTGGTCAGCCATGACGAGGCGTTTCTCGACGCCATCGGCATCGAACGCAGGATCGCGCTGGAAAAGCCGGGCTGGATTCCGTCTATATTCCGGCCAGCCCTTCGTCCTTGACCTGGCGGATGGTCAGCGCCGTGCGCACCGTGTCGACATTGGGCGCGGAGGTCAGTTCCTCGATGACGAAGCTCTGGAAGGAAGCGAGATCAGCGGCGACGCAATGGAGCATGAAGTCGGATTCGCCGGAGACCATCCATGCGGCGCGCACGATCGGCCAGATGCGCGTGCACTCGGCAAAAGCCTTCAACTCGGCGTCGGACTGGTGGTGCAGCCCGATCAGGCAGAAGGCGACGACGTCGAAGCCGAGCTGGCGCGTGTCGAGCAACGCCCGGTAGCCGTGGATTATGCCGGCATCCTCCAGCCGCTTGACGCGGCGCAGGCAGGGGGGAGCGGAAATGCCGACGCGCCGCGACAATTCGACATTGGTCATCCTGCCGTTGCCCTGGAGTTCCTTGAGGATTTTCCAGTCGATGGCGTCGAGGTCAGCCTTGAACGGCATTGTGGCGGCTCCGGCGCAGCGCGAGAATCTTTCACGTTTCGTGCGTGAAATTAGCGGATATTGCGCTTGCCTGTCCAAGGCAATCGGCATGCCCCCCGCTTTCCCCAGCCTTTGCCTTGCGCAACCTTTCGCCGCCTTGCAAGCGGGGGGGCGTGGCACCTAGATTAGCGGCGATCGAACCGCGGACAATCACCGCTTCGCGCCGCTCTCGCGCGGCGAATCCAGGAAGGCCAGACCATGACAGCCATACACGCGCCCGTTCTCATCATCGGCTCGGGGCCGGCGGGCTATACGGCCGCGATCTATGCCGCCCGCGCGATGCTGAAGCCGGTGCTCATCGCCGGCATGCAGCAGGGCGGCCAGCTGACCATCACCACCGAAGTCGAGAACTATCCCGGCTTCGCCGAGCCGGTGCAGGGGCCCTGGCTGATGGAGCAGATGCGGCTGCAGGCCGAGCATGTCGGGGCTGAAATCGTTCACGATCTCGTGACCGACGTGTCGCTCGACGGCCGGCCTTTCGTCGTCACCACGGATTCCGGCAGGGTCTACACCTGTGACGCGCTGATCGTCGCCACCGGGGCGCAGGCGAAGTGGCTGGGCATTCCGACCGAGCAAACATTCATGGGCTTCGGCGTCTCGGCCTGCGCCACCTGCGACGGCTTCTTCTATCGCGGCAAGGATGTCGTCGTGGTCGGCGGCGGCAACAGCGCCGTCGAGGAGGCGCTTTATCTTTCCAATCTGGCGAAGAATGTCACCATCGTTCATCGCCGCGGCGAGTTCCGCGCCGAGCGCATCCTTCAGGAGCGGCTGTTCCTGAAGGAGAACATCAAGGTGCTGTGGGACCATGCCGTCGACGAGATCGTCGGCGCGGAGCGCTCGGGGCCGACCCCGCCTTCGGTGACCGGGCTGAAGCTGCGCAACATTCGCACCGGCGAGGAGACCGAGATGACGACCGACGGCGTGTTCGTCGCCATCGGCCATGCGCCGGCGGTCGAACTGTTCGCCGGCAAGCTGAAGCAGAAGCCGAACGGCTACCTGTGGACGGCCGCCGATTCGACCGCGACCGACGTGCCCGGCGTGTTCGCTGCCGGCGACGTCACCGACGACATCTACCGCCAGGCGGTGACGGCTGCCGGCATGGGCTGCATGGCGGCGCTCGAAGCGGAGCGGTTCATCTCCGAACTCGACGTCCAGCGCGAGGCGGCGCAATAATTTTCTGCCGTCACAAAGTCGTCGCATCGGGCTGCGACTGCCGCGCTTCTGCGTAAAGGCAAATCCGGGCCGGCCGTCCGTTCAGGGAAACGGCCCTCCGCTCCGGCGGAAAGAAAAAGGAAACCGGGCGTCATGGCGCTGGATTGGGACAAGCTGCGGGTCTTTCATGCGGCGGCGGAGGCAGGCTCCTTCACCCATGCGGCGGAGGCGCTGCGCCTGTCGCAATCGGCGATCTCGCGGCAGGTGAGCGCGCTGGAGCAGGATGTCGGCGTGGCACTGTTCCACCGCCATGCCCGCGGCCTGGTACTGACCGAGCAGGGCGAAATCCTCTACAAGACCGCGCATGAAGTGCTGATGAAGCTGGAGACGGTCAAGGCCCGGCTGACCGAGGCCAAGGACCGCCCATCCGGACCGCTGCGCGTCACCACCACGGTCGGCCTCGGCTCGGGTTGGCTGACCGAGCGAGTTCAGGAATTCCTCGATCTTTATCCGGAAATCCAGCTTCAGCTCATCCTCGCCAACGAGGAGCTCGACCTGACGATGCGCCAGGCCGACTGCGCGATCCGGCTGCGGCAGCCGCAGCAGCCCGACCTCATCCAGCGCAAGCTGTTCACCGTCCACTTCCATCTGTTCGCCTCGCCATCCTACATCAACAAGCATGGCAAGCCGCGCACCATCGAGGAACTCGACAAGCACCGCATCGTCACTTTCGGCGAGCCGGTGCCCTACCATCTCGCCGACATGAACTGGCTGGAGACGGCCGGCCGGCCGGAAGGATCGAGGCGGATCGCGACGCTCCAGATCAACAACATCATGTCGATCAAGGCCGCCGTGCAGCGCGGGGCGGGCATCGCCATGCTGCCGGATTACATGGTCGACAAGGATTCGGGTCTGGTCCAGGTCATGCCGGAAACGGAAGTCCCGTCCTTCGACACCTATTTCTGCTATCCCGATGCGATGAAGAACCAGGTCAAGCTTCACGTCTTCCGTGACTTCCTCATCGCCAAGGCGCGAAGCTGGGCATTCTGACGCCAGTTCGCTGCCTGGCAGCGATGCAGATGACCGCCCGATAAGCTATGCGTATCTTGCATGGGTGCATTGCGGAAGACCTTGCTTGCTTTTTAGGCGGCGAAAGCTCATATCCTCATCATCTCCCGGGCGCATTCCTCCTCCCATTGGCGCCCGCGAGTGTTCCCCTCTGGAGGTTTTGCCCTTTGGGCGCTTCCAACACTTCAAGCCGGGTCGCTTCGATCCGGCTTTTTTTTGCCTTGATGAAAGACATCGCCGCCGTCTGCCTGAAATATAGGCATGCAGGATGCTGCGGTGCGATAAAGTGACGGCCACGCGGCTCGGTGCCGGCGCGGCCTTTTACTGCGATAGGCTCGTGTTCAGAAGCGGCGGGCGGTCTCAGGCCGCCTTGCCGCTGGCGCTCAGAACGTCGTCGGCGAGCCTGCCGGTCAGTTCCGCCATATGGTCGAACGCGGCCGCATAGGAGGCGACGCCGGCGGTGGCCGAGCGCAATTCGACGATCAGGCTTCCGATCTCGGCCTGCGGCATCAACGCCTCCACCACGTCCCAGCCCGGCCAGCCGGGCCTTCCGTCGAAGCCAAGGATCTGGCCGCGCCGCTGCGGTACCAGCGCCGTCACACGGGCGGTGGCGTCGGATGGTGTGAATATCTCGACCTTCAGGATCGGTTCGAGCAGGACCGGCGCGCACGCCGCCATGCCCTCCTTCATGCCGAGGCGCGCCGCCTGCTGGAACGCCATGTCCGAGGAATCGACCGTGTGGTAGGAGCCGTCGGCGAGGTTGACGGCGATGTCGACGACCGGAAAGCCGAGCGGCCCCGATTTCAGATAGTCGCGGACGCCGGCCTCCACCGATGGGATGTATTGTTTCGGCACCACGCCGCCGGTGATGGTGTCGGTGAACTCGAAGCCGGAGCCGCGCGGCAGCGGCCTGATGTCGAGCACGACATCGCCGAACTGGCCGTGACCGCCGGACTGCTTCTTGTGGCGGCCGCGCTGGGTGGCGGATTTCCGGATGGTCTCGCGGTAGGGCACGCGCGGCGGATGAGATTCCACCGCGATCTGGTACTTGCCCTCCAGCCGTTCGACGGTGACGCGCAGGTGCATTTCGCCATGACCGGAGATGATGGTCTCGCCGGTGTCCTGGTTCTGCTCGACGGCAAGCGACGGGTCCTCCTGCACCAGCTTCTGCAGGTTGGCCGAAAGCTTGACGTCGTCCTTGCGTTCCTTCGGGCGCAGGGCGACGGCATAGACGGGCGCCGGCGCGTTGAGCGCCACCAGTGGCGCGACGCCCTTTGCCGTCGAAAGCGTGTCGCCGGTGGCGATATCGTCTAGCTTGCCGAGCGCCACGGTCTCGCCTTCCTCCGCCGCGGCCAGTTTCGCCTGGTCCCGGCCCATAAGGCGGTAGATGCCGGAAATCTTGCCCGTCCTGCCGCTCGACGAATGAACCTCCATGCCGTCGGCAATGCGTCCGGCAAGCAAGCGCGCCACGGAAAGCTTGCCGCCATGCGGCGTGTGAATCGTCTTCATCACCTGAAGGACAGGCTTGTCGCTGCCGATGCCCAGCCGTTCGCGCGTCGCCGCCACGTCGGGTGCGTCATGGCGGATGGCCTTCAGCAGACGCAGGATGCCGTTGCCCTTCTCGGCCGATCCGATCAACACAGGCGTCACCGAGCCGTCGCGCAGGTCGGCGGCGAGGTCGTCGAACACCTCGTCGCGGGGCGGCTCGATCTCGTCGAGCAACTGCTCCATCAGGGCGTCGTCATGGTCGGCCAGCGCCTCCAGCATCGAGAAGCGCGCCTCGAGTTCGCGCGCCTTGTCGTCGTCGGGAATATCGGCGACCGTGCTCTCGGCATGCTCGCGGTAGATGTAGGCGCGCTCGAGCGCCAGATCGATGGAGCCGACGACGATGCCGTCCTTGCGCAAGGGGATCTGGCGCAGAAGGAGCGGTGTCGTCGAGGCCGGCTGCAGCAGCTTCAGCGTTTCGCGCACGCCGGCCGTCGCCTTGTCGATCTTGTTGAGATAGAGGATGCGCGGCACGCCCATTTCATCGAGCTGGCGCATGATCAACTGCAGCGCGGGAAACTTCTTCTCGTCCGGCTCGGCGACGACAACGGCGAGATCGCAGGCGGCGAGGACCGGCTGGACCTCGGTGGCGAATTCGACCGAGCCGGGACAATCGACGAAGGTGATGCTCTCGCCCATGAAATCGGCGGTGGCGAAGGTGGTCTCGACGCTCATCAGATGGGCGCGGGCCTCTGGCGAATGATCGCCGACCGTGTTGCCGGCCGACACCGCGTTCTGGCGCGGTATTGCCCCGGCACGGGCCAGAAGCGCTTCAAGAAGCGTCGTCTTGCCGCTGGAAAAGGGACCGACAATGGCTACACATTTCGGTCCCTTGCGTCGTTCTCCGGCTCTTTTGCCCATGTGACCTGTCCTCCGTCGCGCGTGTTGCGTCGTGGGCGGCGGGCGGCAAGGCCGTGATGGCCTTTGACGGCCGTCGCAGGCGCTGGCGGCGCTGCGGCCGCCAAGGCCATGGCAACATCGTCACACGGCTAACGGATCAGGGCAAGGGGCAGGCCGGCGGGAACGGCAGGGCGCGCCGGGGCGCGACGTCGCACCCCTGCCCGGGTTCATCCGGCAAGGGCGATCATCGGCGCGGCGATCTGCGGGATGATGCTGGCGGCCCGTCCCCCTGGCGCGCCCGGCTGGTGAAGGAATTGCGCCGCCTTCTCCTTCGGGGCAGGACGGGCGATGTGATAGCCTTGGAAGCGGTTGCAGCCGGCGGTCCGCGCCAGCGTCAGGTCGACCTCGGTTTCGATGCCCTCGGCGACGATGACGAGGTTCTGGATGTGGGCGATCTGCGTCAGGGCCGAGACGAAGACGCGCGCGACCTCGTCGTGCGAAAGGCTCTTGATATAGGAGCGGTCGATCTTGATGGCGTCGATCGGCAACGTCTTCAGATAGTTGAAGCCGCAGAAGCCGGTGCCGAAATCGTCGAGCGCGACCCGGAACCCCATGGCGCGGGCGGCCTCGAGCCGCTGCAGGATTTCCGGGGTTGCGGCGGTGGCGGCCGTCTCGGTGATTTCGAGGATGAACCGGCTGGCCTCGCAGCCGGTCTCGTTCAGTACGCGGGCAAGCATGGCCACGAACTCGTCGCGCTTCAGCTGTTCGCCGGAAACGTTGATGCTGATGCGGCAGCCGGGGAAGGCGGTGCTGTCGAGGCAGGCGCGGCGGAAGACCCATGCTCCCAGCATGTCGATCAGGCTGGTCGACTCGGCGATCGGGATGAACTCGCCGGGCGAGATCAGGCCGCGAGCCGGGTGTCGCCAGCGCACGAGACCCTCGACCGCATAGGTCGAGCCATCGGCGTTGATGATCGGCTGATAGTGCAGTTCCAGTTCGTTCAGGTAGACCGCGGCGCGCAGTTCGCGCTCGATGAAGCGGCGATGGCGCTTTTCCAGCAATAGCGCATTGTCGAAAACGGTCATCCGGCCGCGCCCGTTGGCCTTGCTCTCATAGAGCGCGAGGTCGGCCAGCAGCATCAGATTCGCGGGCTGGCCGGCATGGGCGGGCGCGAGCGCCGCCCCGAGCGAAACCGAGAGCGCGACCTTGTGACCGTCATGGAGGATGCCGTCGCGCAGTTCCTCGATCAGGGTGCGGACACGCGCGCTCGTGCCCTCGATGTTGCAGTCGCGGATCAGCAGGGCGAACTCGTCGCCGCCCAGCCTGCCGATCATCGCGTCGGGGAACAGCCGGGTCATGATCGCCACCAGATGGCTGAGCGCGGCATCGCCGAACGGATGGCCGAAACTGTCGTTCAGATGCTTGAAATGATCGAGATCGACCAGCACCAGCGTCGCCTGGCGCGGGGCGAGCGGCCGGCCGAGCGCGCGCTGCAGCTCTTCGAGGAACGCGCCGCGCATCATTGCCCCCGTCAGGGCGTCGGTGTTCATGATCCGCGTCGTTTCAATCTCGGCGATCGAGGCGTGACGCAGCCGCTCGCCGATCGAGCGCTGGAGATAGAACAGTACGATGATGGCCGTCAGGTTGACGACGAGGCAGAAGACGAGCGCCGATGTCAGCATGCCGGTGTCGCCGAACGAGGCGACCGCCCAGGACAACGTCAATGCGCTGGCGGCGAACAACGCCTGAAGCACGTAATAGCCGCGCTTGCTGTGGGTTCTGATGTTGGAAAAGATACTCATTCCGCCCGCCGTCGATGGTCTGCCCGCGACGAACATAGAAGGTCGGCTTTAAGGAGCGGTTGAGGGAGTGTGAAACTTTTGTGACGCGCGGCTTTTGTGCCGCGCGTCATTTCCGCTGTAAGGCGTCTTCAGACCAGCGAGGCCGTGAAGCGCTGGATGCGCGTGCAGGCATCCTCCAGCAAGGCTTCGGAGGTGGCGTAGGAGATGCGGAAATTCGGGCCGAGGCCGAAGGCCGAACCATGAACCACTGCGACGCCTTCCGCCTCGAGCAGCTCGCCGACGAAATCCTCGTCGGTCTCGATCATTTTGCCGGCCGTGGTCTTCTTTCCGATCAGCCCGGCGCAGGACGGATAGACATAGAACGCGCCTTCCGGCGTCGGGCAGGAAAGGCCGCGCGCCTGGTTGAGCATCGACACCACCAGGTCGCGGCGGCCCTGGAAGATCGCCTTGTTCTTCTGGATGAAATCCTGCGGGCCGTTCAACGCCTCGACCGACGCCCACTGCGCGATGGTGCAGGCGCCGGAAGTCTGCTGGCCCTGGATCATGTCCATCGCCTTGATCAGCGCCAGCGGTCCGGCGGCGTAGCCGATGCGCCAGCCGGTCATGGCATAGGCCTTGGAAACGCCGTTCATGGTCAGCGTGCGCTCGTAGAGGGCGGGCTCGACCTCGGCGATGGTGCGGAAGGTGAAATCGCCATAGGTCAGGTGCTCGTACATGTCGTCGGTCAGCACCCACACCTGCGGGTGCTTCAGCAGTACGTCGGCGATCTCCTTCAGCTCGGCTTGCGTGTAGGCCGCGCCCGACGGGTTCGACGGCGAGTTGAGCACGAGCCACTTGGTCTTCGGCGTGATCGCCTTCTCGAGCGCCGCGCCGGTCAGCTTGAAGCCGTTGTCGATCGAGGTCTCGGCGAACGCCGGCGTGCCGCCGCACAGCGCCACCATTTCCGGATAGCTGACCCAGTAGGGGCGGGGGATCACGACCTCGTCGCCGGGGTTCAGAGTCGCCATGAAGGCGTTGAACAGGATCTGCTTGCCGCCGGTGCCGACGATGGTCTGCTCGGGCTTGTAGTCGAGATCGTTCTCGCGCTTGAACTTGACCGTGATCGCCTCGCGCAGGGGCGCGATGCCTGAAACCGGCGGATATTTGGTCTCGCCGCGGCGGATCGCCTCGATGGCGGCATTCTTGACGTTGTCGGGGGTGTCGAAATCGGGTTCGCCGGCGCCGAGCGAGATCACGTCGCGGCCTTTGGCCTTCAGCTCGCGCGCTTTCTGCGTCACCGCGATGGTCGCGGAAGGCTTCACGCGGGAAAGGGCATCGGCAAGAAAGGCCATGATGATAATCTCCGGTTCGGGAAAACGCCGCCTGTCGCGGCCGCGCGCTCAATGCCGCATCTGCGTCCCCGGCGCAAGCGCGGCAAGGCGACGACACAAGGAAAATGCGCCGATCGACATCTTAACAGATGGTAAAATATTTGCTGGCAGGCTCGACGATCAGGCACGGCCGCCAAGGCAGGAGCACCAGACCGGGCTGCCGAGGCCAATCCATCCGGAGGCACGCTTGGCACGCAGCAAGGCTCTTTCCCACATCGTGCGGCACGACGATGGCACCGCCAGCGGCGCATGGGTCGGCTATACGCTCAAATCCGCCTTTCAGCCGATCTTCATCTTTCATGCCGGCCGGCTGGAAATCGCCGCCTTCGAGGGGCTGATCCGGCCGTTCCGCAACGGAACCACCGTGCCGCCCGTCGACTTCTTCCGTTCGGTCCCCGCTGGCGACAGGTTCGGCATCGAGACGCTGACGCGGACGCTGCATCTCCTCAATGCCGCGGTGTTCCTGAAGCCTCCGGCGCTGCTGTTCATCAATTTCGATCCTTCGGTGTTTTCCGAGCGTGCGCTGGCGGATTCCGCGCTGCGCGACATGCGGCTGACGCTGCACGAAACCGGCATCGATCCGCACGGGGTTGTCTGCGAGGTGACGGAACGGCGGTCCGCGTCTGACCAGGCGCTGGTTTCGTTCGTGTCCATCCTGCGCGATCATGGCTTCCGCATTGCCGTGGATGATTACGGCGCCGAGGAATCCGGCATCGAGCGGGTGGCGATGCTCAAGCCCGACATCGTCAAGTTCGATGCCAAATGGATCGCCCGGCTGATGGACACGCAGCCCGGTTTCGGATTGCTGAAGGTGATGGTCCGCGAATTCTCCTCGCGCGGGATCGGGGTGGTATTCGAGGGGATAGAAGACCGGCGCCAGCTCGAACTGGCTGAAAAGGCCGGGGCCGACATGGTGCAGGGCTTCGCTCTGGCGAGGCCGGCGCTGGTGCCTGTCGATTTTTCCGCTTTTGCCCATGTCGGCGGCGACGCCGTTCTCCCGCCGGGAAATGCGGAGAAAGCCCGTTCCGGTGCGCATCTACCGGACGGCGCGGGGCATCCGAACAAGCCTTTCGGCCGCCGCAATATCACTTAAAGCGTGTCGCGATCTTTCAGCTCCGTTCCGCACGCTTTAAGCTCTTGTTTTTACGCATGTCGTTGTCCCGAAACCGGTTCCCACTTTCGGGCGACATGCTTTAGATACAGCACGCGGCTCAGGCGAAGCCGCGCTTGTCCTGCGGTTCGCCAAAGCGAACGTGGCCGGTCAGCGATGCGACGACGTCGTTGAGAGCGTCGATGTCGATATAATAGAAGCGTGAAAGCTGGACCCCGATCTCATCTTCAGTGAAGCCGCGGGCCATCAGGAATTCAGCCGCAACCGCGAGCTCGTCATGCTCGGTCAATCGGCGCTTCGCGGCGCCGTCGGTCGATAAAAGCATCGTCGTTCCCCGTCGTCGTTTCTGATGGGCGGGACGCGTTGAGACGCGAACTGAAAACTTGAGACAACTCGGAACAGGATGTCGGTTACTTGAACCGCAAGATGGGCGACTGCAAACAGGCGAATCGCAACTTGATTATGCCATGGCGCGCCTGTTCCACAAGCGAATACTCATACATACGAAGTGACTTGCCTGTTGCCGGGGGCCGGTGATATTTGCCAAAAACAGCGGGGGAAACGATCGACGAAGAGAAAGCGCCCGGATTGCCGCGTTACCGTCTTCACCTTTCAGCATGTCTTGTCATGGCCGCGGCGGTGCTTGCCGGCTGTACGACCAGCGAGCTCGGGCTCGATGCGCAGCAGCTTTCCCTTGCCGGGCCGATGGCCGGGCAGAACGAGGCGGATGATCTGATCCTGCCTGACACCGTGGCAATGACGCCGTCGATCTTCTCGATGGCTCAGGAGCAGGATGAAATCGCTGCGGGGGTGGCGCCGGCTGCCTATTCCGCACCGGTTCCGGCCGGAGCTTCGATGGCGATGGCGGCGGTCGCTCCTGCCGCTTCCGGCAGGGTCGCGGCGCGCAGCCCCGAGCTCGACGCGCTGATCGCACGCTATGCCGACCATCACGAAATCCCGGTCGAGCTGCTTCGGCGCGTGGTCAACCGTGAAAGCACCTTTGACCCGACCGCCCGCAACGGTCCTTATTGGGGGCTGATGCAGATCCTGCCGCAGACGGCGCGCACCATGGGTTACCAGGGCGGGCCGGAAGGACTGCTCGACGCGGAAACCAACCTCAAATATGCCGGCCGCTACCTGCGCGGCGCCTATCTGGTCGCCGAGGGCGACCATGATCTTGCGGTGCGCTACTATTCGCGCGGCTATTATTACGACGCCAAGCGCAAGGGGCTTCTGGAAGCGACTGGGCTGGGCACAGATCGGCGCAGGATGAAGCGCGACGGATAATTCAACCATTTACCCAAGTCGGGGGGCTTGGTCTCAGGCGGAGCAACTTCCATGGGCGATGTTCGCAAGATCGTTTATTACCTCACGACACTGGCTTTTACCGGCTTCTATCTTTTCAGCGTTTACGGCTATCTGACCCAGCACGATTTCTGGGCCGCGGAATATGTCCGGCTCGGTTATCCGGCCTATCTGATCGCGATCATGAGCGTGGTGAAGCCGCTCGGCGTCCTGGCCGTCTGGGTTCGCCGCCCCCTCTGGCTGGCGCAGCTTGCCTATGCCGGCTTCTTCTATCACCTGCTTCTGGCCGCAAACGCCCATTTCCAGCTCGGAGAGAATGCGGCGTTGCTGGCGCTCGGGCTTGTGGTCTGCGTCATCGCCTCGTTCCTGACGCAGAACGCCGCGCGCTCGCCGGCGATCCGGATCGAGAACTGACTGCGGCAGGATAAAGGCGCAGGGCGCGGCGCGTCAGATCGAGCCGCCCAAGCCGATCCTGCGCTTGATGTCGAGCGCCCAGGCGCGGCCCTCGTCGCCACCCCATAGCAGCCACGCGATGCGCCCGGCCGAAGGGTTGTCGTCGTTGAAATAGTTTCGGCCGCGCTTGTCGACCTCATGGCGGGCGAAATAGCTGACCATCCGGCGGATCGTTTCCGGCGTCAGCGCCCGGCGCTCGACCAGTTCCCTGGCGCGGGCGACGCCGATCTCGGTGCCGCCGCGGCCGAACTGCTGGCGCCATGCGAGGCCCTGGGCGGCATTTCCGGCGACGATCTCGGGCGGGGTGAAGTCGATTTCATCCATCATCGGCAAGGAGATAGCGCATCGTGATCCGAAGGGGAATCCACCCGCTGTCGCCGATCGGGAAAGAGGCGGCAAAGAATGGCTGGCCGAACCACGCGATAAGCTGGTATGCGGCGGGTCAATCGAGACCATTGCCATGACAACGACCACCGAAGACGCGCCTGCCGTGCCGCAGGGTTCCATCCATCCGGCTCTTGCCGCCGCGCTGGAGGCGCATGGCTATACCCGCCTGACGCCGGTCCAGACGGCTATGCTGGACGAGGAGCGTCGCGACGCCGACCTGCTGGTCTCCGCCCAGACCGGATCGGGCAAGACGGTCGCCTTCGGCATCGCCATCGCGCCGACCCTGCTCGGCGATGAAGAAAAGTTCCATGCGCCGTGGCGTCCGCTCGGCCTCGTCATCGCGCCGACGCGCGAACTGGCGATGCAGGTCCAGCGCGAGCTCGACTGGCTGTTCGCGGTCGCCGGCATCCGCACGGCCACCTGCGTCGGCGGCATGGACATGCGCAACGAGCGCCGTGCGCTCGAGCGCGGCGCGCATCTGGTCGTGGGGACACCCGGCCGCCTGCGCGACCACATCACCAAGGGCTCGCTCGACCTGACCGATCTGCGGGCGGTGGTGCTCGACGAAGCCGACGAGATGCTCGATCTCGGCTTTCGCGAGGATCTCGAATTCATCCTCGCCGCCGCGCCGGAGGACCGCCGGACGCTGATGTTCTCGGCAACCGTGCCGCGAGCCATCGCCGAACTGGCGCGGACATTCCAGCGCGATGCGATCCGCGTCGTCGCCAGCGCCACGACCGAGCAGCATGCCGACATTGAATATCAGCTGATGCTGGTGCGGCGCGACGAGCGCGAGCATGCGATCATCAACACGCTGCTTCATTCCGACAGCGGCAGCGCGCTCGTGTTCTGCCATACGCGCGAGGCGGTGCGGCATCTGGCGGCGCGCCTTGCCAATCGCGGCTTCGCCGTGGTGGCGCTGTCGGGCGACCTTGCCCAGTCCGAGCGGTCGAGCGCGCTGGCGGCGATGCGCAATGGCAGGGCGCGCGTCTGCGTGGCGACCGACGTGGCGGCGCGCGGCATCGACCTGCCCAATCTCGACCTCGTCATCCATGCCGACGTGCCGAGCAATCCGGCGACGCTGCTGCACCGTTCGGGCCGCACCGGCCGGGCCGGCCGCAAGGGCGTTTGCGTGCTGATCGTGCCGGAACACCGGCGCGGTGCGGCGGCGCGGGTGCTGGCGCTGGCGAAGCTGGAGGCGACCGTCTGCGCTGCACCGGCGATTGCCGACATCGAGGCCCGCTATCGCCGCGAGATTCTCGAAACCGCGCTTGCGGCGCCGTTGCCGGACGAAACGGAAGCGCCGTTCATCGCCGAACTTCTCGGGCAGATCTCTCCCGAGCGCATCGCCGCGACCTATCTGCGCCAGCAGCTGGCGTCGCGTCCGGTGCCGGAAGAACTGGTGCCGCTGCCGCCGAGCGCGCTGCAGGGCAAGGGGCCGCGTCGGGAAAAGCGCTTCGATGAAGGAGAGCGTCAGGACATCGGGCAGGCCCGCGAGCCGCGCAGCCACGAGCCGATGGTCGGTGGCGTCTGGTTCACGGTCTCGCTCGGGCGCAAGCAGCGCGCCGACCCGAAATGGCTGCTGCCGATGATCTGCAAGGCCGGCGGCGTCAGCAAGCGCGATGTCGGCTCGATCCGCATCGACGACACCGAGACGCGGTTCGAGATTTCGCCCGAGAAAGCGGCCGACTATGCAAGGCAGCTGAAGCGGGAAGGCGCGCTGGAGCGCGGCATCGTCATCGCACCGGCCGGTGAACCGCGCCCGAAGCATTTCAAGGAAAAGCCTGCGTACAAGGACAAGCCCGGCCACAAGGAAAAGGCTGGGTACGCGGCAAAACCGGGTTTCAGGGACAAGCCCGCTTATAAAGGCAAGCCGCGCGCGAACGGAAAGCCGGCGGGCACCAAGCCTGAGCGGCCGGCCAAGGCCGGTGGCAAGGGGCCGAAACGGCAGAAGTGAAACCGCTTTTGCCGATAGCCGAGAAGCGGCCCAGTCAGAGTCAGAATATGTAAAAGCCCCGCCATTTCCAGTGAAATGGCGGGGCTTTTTCTGTCTCTGATCTGGTCAGAAATACGCCTGCAGCGGCCGCACTTCGAGCGAGCCGGCCTTCAGCGCGGCGATGGCTTCGGCTGCTGCGGCGGCGCCGGCCATCGTCGTGAAGTAGGGCACCTTTTGCATCAGCGTCGCGCGGCGCAGCGACTTCGAGTCCGACACCGCCTTCTGGCTGTCGGTGGTGTTGAAGACGAGCTGCACCTGGCGGTTGCGGATGGCGTCCTCGATATGCGGGCGGCCTTCCAGAACCTTGTTGACCTTCTCCGCCGCAACCCCGTGCTCGACCAGGAAACGCTGGGTGCCGCCGGTGGCCAGCACCTTGAAGCCGAGATCGGCGAGACGCTTCACCGAGGGCAGGATCTTGGCCTTGTCCTCGTCGCGCACCGAGACGAACAGCGCGCCGGCGCGCGGCAGGTCGACGCCGGCGCCGAGCTGGGCCTTGGCGAAGGCGAGCGCGAAATCGGTATCGAGGCCCATCACCTCGCCGGTCGATTTCATCTCCGGCCCGAGCAGCGTGTCGACGCCGGGGAAGCGGGCGAAGGGGAACACCGCTTCCTTGACCGCGACGTGGCGAAGCGTCTTCAGGTCCGGCCGGTCGCCATAGTGGCCGAACGCGCCATCGAGTGTCTCGCCGGCCATCACCCGGGCGGCGATCTTGGCCACAGGCCGGCCGATGGTCTTGGCGACGAACGGCACCGTGCGCGAGGCGCGCGGATTGACCTCGAGCACGAAGATCTCGCCTTCCTTGATGGCGTATTGCACGTTCATCAGGCCGCCGACATGGAGCGCGCGGGCAAGCGCCGCGGTCTGGCGTTCCAGTTCGGCGACGATTTCGGCCGAGAGCGAGCGCACCGGCAGAGAACAGGCGGAGTCTCCCGAATGGATGCCCGCTTCCTCGATGTGCTCCATGATGCCGGCGACGTGGACGTCGCGCCCATCGCACAGCGCGTCGACATCGACCTCGGTGGCCTCGGACAGGTAGGTGTCGAACAGCAGCGGGTTCTTGCCCAGCAGCGTGTTGATCTGGCCGGTCTTGTCGTTGGGATATTTCTGCTTGATGTCCTCGGGCACCAGGCCGGGCACGGTGTCGAGCAGGTAGGTCTGGAGCATGCCCTCGTCATGGATGATCTGCATGGCGCGGCCGCCCAGAACATAGGACGGGCGCACGACCAGCGGGAAGCCGAGTTCGCCGGCCACGGTGCGCGCCTGCTCGACCGACCAGGCGATGCCGTTCTTCGGCTGCTTCAAGCCGAGCTTTATCAGCAGCTTCTGGAAGCGGTCGCGATCTTCGGCCAGGTCGATCATGTCGGGCGAGGTGCCGAGGATCGGGATGCCGGCGCGCTCCAGCGCTTCCGCCAGCTTGAGCGGCGTCTGGCCGCCGAACTGGACGATGACGCCGTGGAGCTTGCCCTTCGCCTGCTCGACGCGCAGGATCTCCAGCACGTCCTCCGGCGTCAGCGGCTCGAAATAGAGCCGGTCGGAGGTGTCGTAGTCGGTCGAGACCGTCTCCGGGTTGCAGTTGATCATGATCGATTCGTAGCCGGCGTCGGCCAGCGCGAAGGCGGCATGGCAGCAGCAATAGTCGAACTCGATGCCCTGGCCGATGCGGTTCGGCCCGCCGCCGAGGATGACGACCTTGTTCCTGTCCGAAACGTCGGCCTCGTCGGCCGGGCGGCCCGCGAACGGCGTCTCGTAGGTCGAATACATATAGGCGGTGGGCGAGGCGAACTCGGCGGCGCAGGTGTCGATGCGCTTGAAGACGGGGTGGACGCCGAGCTTTTCGCGAATCTTCTGAATCTCTTCCGCGTCCTTCCTCGTCAACGAGGCGAGGCGCGCGTCGGAGAAGCCCATGCCCTTGAGCATGCGCAGGTTGGCCGCGTCCTCAGGCAGGCCGTGGGCGCGGATCTTCGCCTCCATGGCGAGGATGTCGGCGATCTGGTCGAGGAACCACGGGTCGATGCGGCACATCTCGTGCACGTCTTCGAGCGAGGTGCCCATGCGGATCGCCTGCGCCACCATGCGCAGCCGGTCCGGCGTTGGCGTGCCGAGCGCGGCGCGGATGGCGTTGCGGTCGTCGCCCTGGCCGAGGCCCGGAATCTCGATCTCGTCGAGGCCGGTCAGCCCGGTTTCCAGCCCGCGCAGCGCCTTTTGCAGCGATTCGGCGAAGGTGCGGCCGATGGCCATGACCTCGCCGACCGACTTCATCGCCGTGGTCAGCACCGGCTCCGCGCCGGGGAACTTCTCGAAGGCGAAGCGGGGGATCTTGGTGACGACATAGTCGATCGACGGCTCGAACGAGGCCGGCGTCGCACCGCCGGTGATGTCGTTGTCGAGTTCGTCCAGCGTGTAGCCGACGGCGAGCTTGGCCGCGACCTTGGCGATCGGGAAGCCGGTGGCCTTGGAGGCCAGGGCCGACGAACGCGAGACGCGCGGGTTCATCTCGATGACGACGAGGCGGCCGTCGGCCGGGTTGA
>JBLJBS010000214.1:0-15196 GCA_047637695.1 Aquamicrobium sp.
CGCCTCGTCCTCGTCGATCCCGAGGAGGGCGAGGACGCCCATGGCGACGAGCCGGGCGCCGACGCCGCCGTCTATCTGGTGCGCCACGGCGTGCGCGTCGGGGTCGACCGGCTGCCGAGCTCGGGGCGCCCCGTCGTCGAGGTGCTGCGCCGCCATGCGCACGACATGGCGGCCGACATGATCGTCATGGGCGCCTACGGCCATTCGCGGCTGCGCCAGCGCATCCTCGGCGGCGTCACCCGCACGATGATCGAGAAACCGCCGATGCCGGTGCTGATGGCGCGCTGAGCGCTTATGGATAAAGCGGGAAGACGAGCGGCACCGTCACGATGCAGAACGCCATCACGACGAGCGCGAACGGCGTTCCGACCCGTACGAAATCGATGAAGCGATAGTCGCCGGGGCCGGTGACGAGCGTGTTCACCGGCGACGACACCGGCGTCATGAAGGCGGTCGAAGCGGCAAGCGCCACCGTCATCGCGAAGGGGTAGGGCGAGGCGCCGAACGCATCGGCGATGGCAAGCGCGACCGGCGCCATCAGCACCGCTGTCGCGGTGTTGGAGATGAACAGGCCGAGCAGCGCGGTCGCGGCGAACAGGCAGGATAGCACGACCCGGGGGCCGGCTTCGCCGGCGATCGCAACCAGCGCATCGGCCGCGAGGTCTACGCCGCCGGTGCGTTGCAGCGCCAGCGAAAACGGCAACATGCCGACGATGAGAAGCAGCGTCTGCCAGTGGATCGCGCGGTAAGCGTCAGGCATGCCGAGGCAGCCGGTCAGGCCCATCATCAGGCAGCCGATCAGCGCCGCCTGAACGTCGGGGACCGCGCCTGTGACCATCAGAGCCACCGTTGCCGCCAGCGCCAGCAGCGCGTGCGGCGCGCGGGACGGGACCGGCACGACATCCTCTTCCTCCGCCGGCAGCGAAAGCACGACGAGGTCGCGCCTGTCCTGACCAGCCCGGCGAAGCGCGCGCCATGGGCCGGCGACCAGCAGCGTGTCGCCGAGCGCGAGCTTCTCATGGCCGAGCGGGCCCTGAAGTGCTGCGCGTCCCCGTTTCAGGCCGACGATGGCGAGGTCGTATTGCGTGCGGAACTGCGCCTCGAACGGCGACAGGCCGATGAGTCGCGAGGTGGCGGGGATGATCAGTTCGGCCATGCCGATGTCCTGCGCCCGGTCCGCGAAATAGTTTCCCGACAGGGGCAGGCGGGCCAGAGCGAAGCGCGCGACGAGATCGTCGATGTTGCCCTCGCGTTCGACCAGATCGACCAGCAGCGTGTCGCCGGCCTTCAGGACCGTCGCCGCGGTCGGACGCAGCAGCCGGCGCTCGAAACGGGCGGGGCGCTCGATGCCGATGACGTGGATGCCGGAAGAGGCCCGGAGATCGAGATCGGCGAGGGTCCGGCCGCACAGGCCGGAAGCTGCGGTGAGGCGCAGGCGGTGCTCATGGGCGGCAAGACCGTATTCCTCGATCCATTCGATCAACCGCGGCCGTTCACTGCCGGCATTGCCGGTTCCCGTGCCGGGCAGTAGCCGGCGGGCGAGGAGCATGTAGCCGACCCCGAGTGCGAGAACGCCGAGCCCGAACGGGGTGAAGCTGAAGAAGTGAAACCCGGCCAGCCCGTTCCGCGTCATCTCGGCATTGACGACGAGGTTCGGCGCGGTGGCGATCAGGCTCATCATGCCGCTGATCAGGGCGGCGAAACTCAGGGGCATCATCAGGTGGCCGGGCGCGATGCGGGCATTGCGCGCGATCCTGAGCACGATGGGTATGAAGATGGCGACCACGCCGGTCGAACTCATCACCGAGCCTATGCCGGCGACGACAATCATCAGCAAGAGGATCAGCCGCGCCTCGCCATGGCCGGCATGAACCGTCAGCCAGTCGCCGAAGACCCGCGCCACGCCGGTGCGCACCAGCCCCTCGCCAATGACGAACAGCGCCGCGATCAGCACGATGTTTGGATCGGCGAAGCCGCGCAGCGCTTCCTCGATCGAGATCACCCCGGTCAACGGCAGGGCGACCATCATCACCAGCGCGACCGCGTCCATGCGCGGCCGGCCGACCGCGAACATGATGACGGCGGCAAGCAGGAGAGCGAGGACGATTGCGAGGTCGGCTGTCATCGCCACCGAATATGCGATCACCGGCGCAAATGGAATCCGATTCCGCGCCGATCCCGACGGTCAGCGCTGATGGACGTAGGAGCCGGGTGCATCCTCCAGCGGCGGCAATCCCTTCTCTGCCGCGCCGATTTCCGGCGGCGCGACGCGCTTCGGCGAGGAGCGCGCGACCAGCCACTCCTGCCATGCCGGCCACCACGAGCCTTCGCGCGCCTCGGCCTGCTCGGCCCAGGCATCGGCGCCGACGCATGGCTCGGCATCGGTCTTGCCGGCAATGCGGTAGTGGCGGTTCTTGCGGCCCGGCTCGCTGACGATGCCGGCATTGTGGCCGCCGCTCGTCAACACGAAGGTGACATCGGTGTCGCTGAGATAATGGATCTTGTAGACCGAGCGCCACGGCGCAACATGGTCGCGCTCGGTGCCGACGGCGAAGATCGGCGCGCGGATGTTCTGGATGGCGATGGGGAAGCCGTCGACCATGTAGCGGCCGGCGGCGAGATCGTTGTCGAGGAACAGCTTCCGCAGATATTCGGAATGCATGCGATAGGGCATGCGGGTGGCGTCCGCATTCCATGCCATCAGGTCGTTCATCGTCGACGGCTCGCCCATCAGGTACTGGCGCAGCATCCGCGACCAGATCAGATCCTGCGAGCGCAGAAGCTGGAAGGCGCCGGCCATCTGGGTGCTATCGAGATAGCCCTGCCGCCACATCGCGTTTTCGAGATGGTCGAGCTGGCTGTGGTCGATGAACAGGCCGAGCTCGCCCGGCTCGGTGAAATCGGTCTGCGCGGCCAGAAGGGTCATCGAGGCGAGCCTGTCGTCGCCGGAATGGGCCATGGCGGCAGCGGCGATGGCAAGCAGCGTGCCGCCGAGGCAATAGCCGGCCGCGTGCACCTTCGTTTCCGGGACGATCCTGCCGACGGCGTCGAGCGCGGCCATCACGCCGAGGCTGCGATAATCGTCGAGGGTCAGGTCGCGATCGGCGGCGGTGACGTTGCGCCAGGAGATGCAGAACACGGTGTGGCCCGCGGCAACCAGATGACGGATCAGCGAATTGTGCGGCGACAGATCAAGGATGTAATATTTCATGATCCACGCCGGCACGATCAGCACCGGCTCGGCATGGACGGTATCGGTCGCCGGCGCATACTGGATCAGCTCGATCAGATGATTGCGGTAGACCACCTTGCCGGGGGTCGTCGCAACCTCCTGTCCGGGACGGAAATCCTCGGTTCCCGCCGGCGGCTCGCCGGAAAGCTGGCGTTCCGCGTCGCTCAGGAACTGTTTGTAGCCATCGATGAAGTTCTGGCCGTTGGTTGCGGCCGCCCGCGCCATCACCTCAGGATTTGTGAAGGGCGAGTTGGAGGGCGAGATTATGTCGAGCAGCTGCTTCGCCGTGAAGGCGACGACGTTTTCATGATGCGGCGAAACTCCCGGCACCTCGCGGGTGGCGTTGTGCCACCATTGCTGGGTCAGCAGGAACGACTGGTACATCAGCGAGAAGGGTTGCTTGCGCCACGCCGGATCGGCAAAGCGGCGATCTCCGGGCAGGGGTTCGATGCAGCAATCGCCATCGGCTTGCTGCGCCGCGTACAGCGCATGCGTGGCCAGTCGCGAGGTCTTGCGCCAGCCCTTCGCGGCGAGCTCGGCCTGCTTGCCGGGAGCCTGCGCCAGATGCACGGCCCAGTCCGACCATGCCAGCCACAACGCGGCCGGCGAAAGCCCGCCAGTCATCTGCGCCGACAGGGCGCCGGCGGCGCGATCGATGGTGCGGTAGAGTTCCTCGCCCAGCCGCTCCTGCGCCTGCGGCAACGGCGCGGAGAACTGTTTTGCGTCGTCAACTGTGCGTGTGGTGCTTGACGCGGAGGTCATGCGCGGGTTTTTGCGAGGGGCGGTGGTCATGGATTAGCTCCGTGGCGGCGCGGTCGTGAAGGATATAGGCGCTGACAGGCAAACCCTTCAACGCGCTGCGTCAAGCGGGCGCAGCCCAGTCTTTCATCGAAGCATGAAGAAAAAGAGACGGTCGGGCAGAATCGGGCGCCGATGCGGGACGCCGTGAAGACGATGGCCAGGAAAGGAAAAGGGGAGCGCATGCCGACAGGTGACACCGCCGCTGGAAACAAAGCGGCCGATGTGGGGAACGCCTGGCACGCGATGGCGGCCACCGCCGCGCTCGAGGCATTCGCCAGCGGCACGGACGGCCTTTCCGCGACGGAGGCGACGCAGCGCCTGGCGCGCTACGGCGAGAACGCGCTGCCGCCGCCGCCGCGCCGGCATCCCCTGCTGCGTTTCCTGTCGCAGTTCAACAACACGCTGATCTATTTCCTGCTTGCGGCGGCTGTCGCGGCGTGGGCGCTGGGCCATGTCATCGATGCGGGCGTCATCGTCGCCGTCGTGGCGGTCAATGCCGTCGTCGGCTTCATCCAGGAAGGCAAGGCCGAGCAGGCGCTCGATGCTATCCGCGATATGATCGCGCCGCATGCGTCCGTCATGCGCGACGGCAAGCGGATTTCCGTGCCGGCGTCGTCGCTGGTGCCGGGCGACGTGGTGCTGCTGGAGGCCGGCGATCAGGTGCCTGCGGATTTGCGCCTCCTGCGCACGCGCGCGCTTCTGGTCGACGAGGCGATTCTGACCGGGGAATCGATGGCGGCCGAAAAGCAGGAAGAAGCCGTTGCGGACGATGCGCCGCTGGGCGACCGGTTCTCCATGGCCTATTCCGGCACGCTGGTGGCGGCGGGGCAGGGCGCGGGCGTGGTCGTTGCCACGGGCATGGCGACCGAGATCGGCCATATCAGCCGGCTGATCGGCGAGGTCGAGACGCTGACGACGCCGCTCTTGCGCCAGATCAACGATTTCGGCCGGCGCTTCACCCTTGTCGCCATCATCGCTGCGGCGCTGCTGTTCGCTTTCTCGGTCGTGGTGCGCGCCTATGCCTGGGACGACGCGTTGCTCGTCGTCGTCGCGCTGGCGGTCGGCGTCGTGCCCGAGGGGCTCCCGGCCGTCATCACCATTACGCTGGCCATCGGCGTGCGCCGCATGGCCGCGCGCCATGCCATCATCCGCCGCCTGCCTGCGGTGGAGACGCTCGGTTCCACCTCGGTCATCTGCTCGGACAAGACCGGCACGCTGACCCGCAACGAAATGACCGTGCGCCGCATCGTCACCGCCGATGGCGAGGTGACGGTGGACGGCGTCGGATACGACCCGGCGGGTGAACTGAAGGCGGATGGCGTTGTCTGCGAGAGGCTGCCGATAGTTGCAGGCGAACTCGCCCGATGCGGGCTGCTGTGCAGCGACGCGGTGCTGGCGCGGGGGCCGGACGGTGCATGGCGCAGCGAGGGCGACCCGATGGAGGGGGCACTGGTCGCCGCCGCGATCAAGGCCGGGCTGGTTCCCGAGGCCGAACGTAAAAGCTGGCGGCGGCTGGACGAAATCCCGTTCGATGCCCAGCATCGCTTCATGGCCTCGCTGCACGACGGACCGCAAGGTCGCGCGATCTTTTTGAAGGGCGCGCCGGAGCAGGTTCTGGCGATGTGCGGGAGCGAAGCGAGCGCGGATGGGGCGCAGCCCATCGACGAAACGGCCTGGGCCGCCCGCATCGCCGCTGCTGCTTCCGAGGGGGAGCGCGTCCTCGGTTTCGCCTGGCGGCCAGCGGAGGGCGAGAGCCGGCTCGGCATGGAGACCGTCGGCGACGGGCTTATCTTCCTCGGCATTGCCGGCTTCATCGACCCACCGCGGGCGGAGGCGATCGCCGCCGTCGCCGAGTGCCGCTCGGCCGGCATTTCGGTCAAGATGATCACCGGCGACCACGGCGCCACCGCGGCGGCGATCGCCCGCCAGCTCGGTCTCGCCGACGATCCGCGCGTGGTGACGGGAGCGGAGCTCGAAGCGGTCCCGGACGCCGATCTGCCGGCGCTGGCGCGGGGAACCTCGGTCTTTGCCCGCACCAATCCCGAACACAAGCTCAGGATCGTGCGCGCGCTGCAAAGCGAAGGCGCCATCGTCGCCATGACCGGAGACGGCGTCAATGACGCGCCGGCGCTGAAGCAGGCCGATGTCGGCATCGCCATGGGCCGCAAGGGCACGGAAGCGGCCAAGCAGGCGTCGCAGATGGTACTGATCGACGACAATTTCGCCACCATCGTCGCGGCCGTGCACGAAGGACGTACCGTCTTCGACAACATCCGCAAGGTGATCGCGTGGACGGTGCCGACCAATGGCGGCGAGGCGATTGCCATTATCGTCGCTATTCTCGCCCGGCTGACCCTGCCGATGACGCCGGCGCATATCCTGTGGATCAACATGGTGCTGACGGTGACGCTCGGGCTCGTGCTTGCCTTCGAGCCGGCCGAGCCGGACGTGATGAAGCGACCGCCGCGCCGGCCGGGCGCGCCGCTGCTGTCGGCGTTCCTCGTCTGGCGGATCGTCCTGGTCTCGATGC
Source organism: Aquamicrobium sp. (assembly GCA_047637695.1). Classification (GTDB taxonomy): domain Bacteria; phylum Pseudomonadota; class Alphaproteobacteria; order Rhizobiales; family Rhizobiaceae; genus Aerobium. The sequence goes on from JBLJBS010000214.1 coordinate 6,564, forward strand.
TGTTCGTCGCCGGCACCTTCGGCATTTTCGGCTGGGCGCTGTGGCGCGGCTTCGACGTCGACACCGCCCGCACCATGGTCGTCAACACCATGGTGGTGATGGAGATCTTCTATCTGTTCAACGTGCGGTACATGCACGCCGCCTCGATCAGCTGGCGCGGCATCATGGGCACGCCGGTCGTCCTCGCGGCGATCGGCACGGTGACGGCGGCGCAGTTCGCCTTCACCTATGCCCCGTTCATGAACGCGCTGTTCGCGTCACGGCCGGTGCCGTTGCTCGACGGCCTGCTGATCGTCGCCATCGGCCTCGTGCTTCTGGTCATTCTCGAGGTCGAGAAGACCATCATGCGCGGCACGGGCCTGATGGATCGGCTGGGAGATTGAAATGGCTGCTGGCAGATCGCTATGGCAACCCAACCCCGGCACCATATCCGGGCGTTTGCAAATGCGCGATCAGTAGCCTGACAGTACAACGCTGAGAATTACGACTGCGAACACGAAAATGAAAGCGATGCCGAACATTCTGAAGGCGCGGTCGTCAGATTTCGAAATCTCTTTCTCATATGCGGCATCGCCCATTTCCTGGCGTGAAAGCCGTTCCTGAAGCTTGCTTTTGGCTTCATCGCTGCCGTGCTGCATCTGCTTGTAATAGACGGACATGGTTGCTTCCGCTGGTTGGAAAGAGGGATTTGCCGCTTCAGCCGTCCTTGTCCAGTTCCCCGCGTGCCTTGGCGGCGGCGATCTGACGGATCGCGTCGGCCAGGGTTTCCGTCTCCTGCGCGCCCATGACGGCATATTTGCCCTCGATCAGGAAGCAGGGAACGCCGCTTATGCCCATGCGGCCGGCAGTCTCGATCTCGCCCTGAACGGCTTCGATATCGGCGCTTGACGACAGGAGAACCTCGGTCAGCTTACCGTCCATCCCGGCTTCCGTCGCCACTTCCGCCAGCACCGCGCGGTCGCCGATGTCGCCGCCTTCCTCGAAATTGATCTCGAACAGGCGCTGCACGACCTGCCCCTGCGCGCCTTCGGGGGCCTTTTCCGAGCCAGCCCAGCGGATCAGCCGGTGTGCGTCGAGCGTGTTGGCAGAAACCTCCATGCCGTCGAAATTGAAGCGGATCCCTTCCACCTCGCCGAGCGGGACGATGCGGTCGTGAATTTCGCGCAGCCGCTCCTCGGAGCCGAACTTCCGCAGCATGTAGGCCTTGCGCGGCAATCCGCCCGGCGGGATGGTCGGGTCGAGCTGGTAGGGCCGCCAGCGCACGGAGACGTCGATCTCAGGCGTCGTCGCCACCGCATGCTGCAGGCGCTTCATGCCGATGAAGCACCACGGGCAGGCAACGTCCGAAATCACCTCGACGGTTATCTTTGCCTTTTCGTCCATCATCCGTGTCCTTCAGTTTGCCGCGTGCCACCAGGTCTGGAATTGCGGGCCGTAAAGCGGGGTCGTCTGCGGCCGCTCGATCTGCCGCCAGCGCGCCACCCAGCGGTTGATCTGCGGATTGTAGAGCGGAACGACATAGGCGCCGGACAACAGCACCCGGTCGTAGGCGCGAACGGCGGCGACGAAATCCTCGCGCGAGCGCGCCGACAGCAGCGCCTCGATCAACGAGTCGAGCGCGGGTTCGGCGACGCCGGCGAAATTGTAGGTGCCGTCGAGGTCGCGGCTCTTCGAACCCCAGCGGGCGAGTTGCTCCGCGCCAGGCGACAGCGACGAGGTGTAGTTTTGCAGGATGACGTCGTAGTCGTAGGTGCGCTGGCGCTGGAGATACTGCGCCGAGTCGACGACGCGGATCGTCGCTTCGATGCCGAGGCGCTCCAGCGTGCGCGTCCACGAGGTGGCGAGCGGCACGCCGGAATTGCCGTTCAACATGATCTCGAAGGTGAGGGGCCTTGCGTCCGGCCCGATCATCCGCCGTCCTTCCAGCTGGTAGCCCGCCGCCTTAAACGCCTCCATGCCGGCGCGCAGGAACTCGCGGTCGCGGCCGGAGCCGTCCGACGCCGGCGGGGCCCATCTGCCTTCCATGATCCCCGGCAGGACCGCATCCGGGAACGGCGCGAGCAGTTTCCGCTCGGCCTCGCTTGCCGGCACACCGTGCGACGAGAGCTCCGAGCCGTCATAATAGCTCTTGGTGCGATGATAGGCGCTGTTGAACAGGTTGCGGTTGGCCCATTCGAAATCGAACAGCGAGACGAGCGCGTGGCGAACTGCGCGGTCGGCGAAGACCGGGCGGCGGGTGTTCATCACGAAGCCGTACATGCCCGACGGCAGGCCGAACTCGAAACTGTCCTTGATGATGCGGCCGTCCCGCGCGGCGGGAAAGTCGTAGCCGGTCGTCCAGCGGCCGGTGTCGGTCTCGATATGGATCGACGACACGCCCTTCTTGAACGCCTCGAACAGCGTGTTGTCGTCGCGGATATAGCTGACGCGGATTTCGTCGAAATTGTCGAAGCCGCGCTTCGACGGGATGTCGCGCGCCCAGTAGTCAGGATTGCGCTTCAGCACCACCAGCTCGCCGGGGCTGACCCGCTCGACGATATACGGTCCCGAGCCGACCGGCGGCTTGAGCGAGGTTCGGTCGAACCGTTCGGCGTCGGTGGCGTGCCTCGGCAGGATCGGCAGCTGGGCAAGAAGGAGCGGGGCCTCGCGTCCGGCATCCTCCTTTAGCGTGAAACGCACGCCGCGCTCGCCGATCTTCTCGATCCTTTCGGCGGCGTTGATCCAGTTCTGGTAGTTCGGGCGACCTTTTTCCGCCAGCAATTCCATCGAGAAGATGACGTCGTCGGCGGTGACTGGCGTGCCGTCGGAAAAGCGCGCCCGCGCATCGACGGTGAACTCGACGAAGGAGCGTTCCTCGTCGGTCCTGATGCTTTCGGCGATCAACGGGTAGAGGGTGAACGCCTCGTCGCGCGAGCGCAGCATCAGGCTCTCGAAGACGTTCATGCCGAAATACTGGTCGAACAGGCCGCGGGCGCCGTCTCCCTGCACGATGAACGGATTGAGGCTGTCGAACGAGCCCTGCACGGCATAGTCGATCCGCCCGCCCTTGGGCGCGTCGGGATTGGCATAAGGAAAATGCGTGAACCCGGCGGGCAGGCCAGGCTCGCCATGCATGGCGATCGCGTGCGAAGGGGTTGTGGGGCCTTGTTGTGCCTGGACAGGCAGCGTCGTCAGCGCGCCGGCCAGCAGGGCCACAGCGGCAGCGAAAGGAAGGCGCATGGTCTGGTCTCTCGTCGTGTCCCGTTCCGGCAGGTGATTCGCCGAACCTACCACGGGATCGGAGTGGCGGCAGTCAAACTTCACGCGAGGTCTGGATTCGGGCGCGCCGGCAGTGTAACACGCGGCGGACGAGTCATGCTGTCGCCGTATTTGGCGGACACTAGCATGCCTGTGCCGGCCAACGCCGCAAATGCTCGACGCCTGAGAGGATGACGACCCCATGAACAGCCGGAAGACCGACGTGTCCCGACTTTCCATTTTCGCCGCAGCGGCCTTCGCCGTCGCGGCCGGCGGCGCGGCTCCGGCCGCTGCCCAGCAGCAACAGCAGCTCCCGCAGGGCTGGTTCAAGGCCTGCTCGAAGCAGGAAGACGTCGATATCTGCAACGTCCAGAACATCATGGTCGCCGATACCGGCCAGTTGCTCACCGCGGTCAGCATGATCGAGGTCAAGGGCAAGGTGAACCGCAAGATCTTCCAGGTCACCGTTCCGTCGGGCCGCATGGTGCCCCCCGGCATCGGCCTCCAGATCGACGGCGGCCAGACCCAGAAGATCGATTACATGATCTGCCTGCCCGACCGCTGCATCGCCGAGGTTGCGCTGTCCGACCAGCTGGTGGCGGCGTTCAAGCGCGGCCAGCAGGTGACGCTGACCTCGGTCAACTTCCAGAACCAGCCGAACCCGATCAACGTGACGCTTTCCGGCTTCACCGGCGCCTTCGACGGCGCGCCGCTGCAGCAGTCCGACATCGAGGACCGTCAGCGCAAGATCCAGGAATTCGTCTCGAAGAACACCGACGATTTCGCCAAGAAGCTCAAGGAAGAGCAGGAGCGCGCAAAGGCCAACTGAGCCGGCGCGCCATCTCCTCCTACATATGAAAAGGCGGGCTTATGCCCGCCTTTTTCTTTGCATGGTTCGTGAATTTGTCAGTGGCGGATGCGGCGCTTCGGCGCGTAGCCGCCGTCGAGCGTCATCTCGAAGAACTCGCCGAGCTGCGGGTGGCGCACCGGCTCGCCGGAACTGTCGTCCAGCAGGTTCTGCTCCGAGACATAGGCGACATATTCCGTCTCCTCGTTCTCGGCGAGCAGGTGATAGAAGGGCTGGTCCTTGCGCGGCCGCACCTCGGCGGGAATCGCCTCATACCACTCGTCGGTGTTGGCGAATTCGGGATCGACATCGAAGATCACGCCGCGAAACGGAAACAGCCGGTGCCGCACGACCTGGCCGATTCTGAACTTTGCTGTCTTGGCTTCACGCATGATCTCTACCTTGCGGCACTATTTGCCGCATCGCAGCGTGGAATTCAACCATTGCCGGGCTTGACCTCGCGCGCACGGCGCGGGATAGCCGCCGGGTTTGGCCCCTCGTTTTTCGCAGACGCTCCGCGCGCAAGGTGGCACTGGTGGACATCATCGGACTGGTTCTGCCGTTCTTCGGCATGATCTTCGTCGGCGCGCTTGCGGCCCGGCTCGCCAGGCTTCCGCTCGAGGCGCTGGGCTGGATGAACTTCTTCGTCGTCTATATCGCTCTGCCGGCGCTGTTCTTCCAGCTTCTTTCGCGGACGCCGATCGAGGAACTGACCGAGTGGCGTTACATCGCCGGTTCACTCGCCGCCACTTTCATCGTCTTTTGCCTGATGTTCGCCGGCTCCTTCATCGCCTCGCGCGGCGAGATCGCCGAGAGCACGATCAAGGGGTTTGCTGCCGCCTATGGCAATATCGGTTATATGGGACCGGCGCTGGCGCTTCTGGTGTTCGGGCCGGAGGCGGCGGTGCCGGTGGCGCTGATCTTCTCGTTCGAGAACGTCATGCACTTCACCCTCGCTCCGCTGATGATGGCGCTGGCGGGCGGCGAGAAGACCTCCGGTTTCGCGCTTGCCGTCAACGTTGTCCGGCGGATCGTGCTGCATCCCTTCATTCTCGCCACCATTGCCGGCGGGCTTGCCGCGTGGGCGCAGATCGAGCCGCCGCTGCCGCTGTCGCGCCTGCTCGACTATCTGGCGCAGGCGGCCGCGCCCTGCGCGCTGTTCGCCATGGGCGTGACGCTGGCGCTGCGCCCGCTGAAGCGGGTGCCGCGCGAGCTCGGCGCCATCTCGGCGCTCAAGCTGGTCGTCCATCCGATCCTGTGCTGGGTGCTGCTGAGCCTGTTCGGCAATTTCTCCGACGTCTGGGTCTATTCGGCGGTCCTGCTCTCGGCGCTGCCGACTGCCGCCAACGTCTTTGTCATCGCCCAGCAATATGGCGTCTGGGTTCAGCGCGCCTCGGCGAGCGTGCTTGTGACCACCGTGCTTTCGGTAGCGACGCTGACGACGATCATCTACCTGATCGTCAACGGGATCGTTCCGGCCGATCTGTTCCCGTAAGCCCCCGGTCTCTTCCCTTCATCGCCACGGCATGAGGCCGGCCAGGCCGCCGCCGGTGCGCAGACCCTCGCGCATGAAGAAGGTTCGTAGCGGCGGCGTCATCCGAAGCAGAGAAAGCCCGGCCGCCCGTGCGGCCTGTGCCGGCAGCATGGCGGAAAGAAGCGAACGGTTGAGCAGGTCCACGGCCGACGAGCGGGCGATGATGTCCGGCCGGCGCGCACGATCATAGGCGGCGAGCGCAGCCGTCATGCCGGGATCTGTGGTATGCGTGCGGGCAATTCGCGTCAGGTCCTCGACGTCGCGGATGCCGAGATTCAGGCCCTGTGCGCCGATCGGCGGAAAGATGTGGGCGGCCTCGCCGACAAGGGCGATGCGGCGGGCGGCGAAACGCGCGGGCAGGGCGGAGGCCAGCGGAAACACCTGCCTTCCCGGCTCGACCGCGACCCGGCCGAGCATCGACTGCATCCGATCCTCGATCAGCGCTGCGAGCTCGTCTTCCGACAGTGCGGAAAGCTCGTCGGCGCGGGCCCGGCGTGTCACCCAGACGAGGCTGGAGCGCAGGCCCGGCAGCGGCACCTGCGTGAACGGACCGTCCTCGGTGTGAAATTCCGTAGAGGTGTCGTCATGCGGGCGGGAATGGGAGAAATTCAGCACCAGCGCCGATTGTCCCGCCTCCCAGAACTTCACCGAAATGCCTGCCGCCTCGCGCGCCGGCGAGCGGCGGCCGTCGGCGGCGGCCGCCAGCTTCGCCGTCACTACCTCGCCATTGGCGAGTTCAGCCTCGACCGCGTCGTCGCCCGGCGTCCATCGGCTGACCAGCGCCCCGGCAAGGCGAATCGCCCTGGTGCCCTCTACAGCCCGGTCGAGGGCGGCGTTCAGATGCACATTGGGAATGTTCATGCCGAACATTTCCTCGCCGATCTCTGCGGCGCGGAAAGTAACGGTCGGGCTGCGGATCAGCCGGGAGGTGGCGTCGGCGATGCGCATGACCTTCAGCGGGGCGGCATGTGGGCGGATCGCCTCCAGAATGCCCAGCCGATCGAGGAAATCGAGCGACGGCTTCATCAGCGCGGTCGTGCGCCTGTCGGCCGGGGCGACAGGCGGGCCGGCGAGAACGACCGCGAAACCCGCCTGCGCCAGCGAAAGCGCGGCTGTCAGGCCGGCCGGGCCGGTCCCGGCGACGATCACGTCGGTCTCGATCTTCATCTTCAGCCTCCGGTTGCTTTCGGGCGATATAGGCTCGGTCTTCTCCCGCAATCAACAGGACGAAATGGCCCAGCTGCCGTCCCCGATGCCGCGAGGCGGGGATCGCGGGGCGAAATCGGTGCATGGCGCCATGGATAGAGCTTGTGCCGATGGCGGCCCTGCCTGTAGTTTCAAGGCTTTCCCGTGTGCGGATCGGATGTCGCCCGATCCGGGTCCATGGGTGGCGTTGCGGAATCGAGGAACGAGGGAACGGGCAGTGTATCTGACGATTTCCAGAACGAGGCGGTGCAGGCCGTGAGCGGTGCGGCGTCGACCAGGCGGAAGCTCGCGGAACGGATTCCCCGTCCGAAGAAGAAGGTCACCTGGCCGCAGGCGCGCGCCTTTTCCGTGCATCTTCTCACCGCCTCCGGTTCGTTCCTCGCTTTCCTGTCTCTGGTTGCCGCAGCGGAAAAGCAGTGGACGGCAATGTTCCTGTGGCTGGGGCTGGCGCTGTTCGTCGACGGCATCGACGGTCCGATCGCGCGCAAGCTCGAGGTCAAGGAGGTGCTGCCGGCATGGTCGGGCGAACTCCTCGACAACATCATCGACTATGTCACCTATGTGCTGATCCCCGCCTTCGCGCTTTATCAAAGCGGCTTCATGGGCGAGGGGCTGTCGTTCCTGTCGGCGGCCATCATCGTCGTGTCGAGCGCGATCTATTACGCCGATACCGGCATGAAGACGAAGGAGAACTTCTTCAAGGGCTTCCCCGTGGTCTGGAACATGCTCGTCTTCACGCTGTTCGTGGTCCAGACCGGCGAGTGGACGTCGTTCGCGGTGGTCGCGGCGGCGGCGGCGCTGTCCTTCGTTCCGGTCTATTTCCTCCACCCCGTGCGGGTGAAGCGGCTGCGCAGCCTCAATCTCGGCGTGTTCCTCGCCTGGTGCGCGCTCGGGATCGTCGCGATCATGCAAAACATGCAGCCATCGTTTTTCGTGCAGGTCGGCGTTGCGGTTACATCGGTCTATCTGTTCGCCATCGGCGGGGTGATGCAGCTTTTCCCGACACTCGGTCTGAAGAAGGAATGACATGGTAAAGGCAATCCGCATCCATCAGCATGGCGGGCCGGAAGTGCTGCGCTACGAGGATGTCGACCCGGGTAAGCCCGGCAGGGGCGAGGTGCTGCTGCGCCACACCGCGATCGGGCTCAATTTCATCGACACCTACTTCCGCACCGGGCTTTACCCCGCGCCGAACGGCCTGCCGCTGACGCCGGGCGGCGAGGCGGCCGGCGAGGTGATTGCCCTGGGCGAGGGCGTCGACGGGCTGAAGATCGGCGACCGCGTCGCCTATGCCGGCGGGCCGGGCTCTTATGCCGAACAACGGGTGATGCCGGCCGAGCGGCTGGTGAAAATTCCCGATGGCGTCAGCGACGAGCAGGCGGCGGGCATGATGCTAAAGGGCATGACAGCAGAATATCTTCTGCGCCGAACCTATGCGGTAAAGCCGGGCGACAAGGTGCTCTACCACGCCGCCGCCGGTGGCGTCGGGCTGATCTTCGGCCAATGGGCAAGGCATCTCGGCGTCGAGGTCATCGGCACCGTCGGTTCCGCCGAGAAGGCCGAACTGGCGCGCGCGCACGGCTATGACCATGTCGTCAATTACAGCGAGACCGATTTCGTCAAGGCAGTCAACGACATCACCGGCGGCGCCCGTTGCGACGTGGTCTACGATTCCGTTGGCAAGGACACGTTCGACGGATCGCTCGACTGCCTGAAGCCGCGCGGGTTGCTCGTCTCCTTCGGTCAATCGTCGGGCGCGGTGCCGCCGGTCAATATCGGCATCCTGTCGCAGAAGGGCTCGCTCTACCT
>JBLJBS010000215.1:0-9407 GCA_047637695.1 Aquamicrobium sp.
TCGCCCAGTCGTTCGAGCGCATCCACCGCTCCAACCTCGTCGGCATGGGCATCGTCCCGTTCACCTTCGAGGACGGCGCCAGCTGGGCCTCGCTCGGCCTCAAGGGCGACGAGACCGTGACGATCGACGGGCTGGAGACCATCAAGCCGCGCCAGAAGATGGTCGCGAAGGTCACCTTCGCCGACGGTTCGGTGAAGGAGGTGCCGATCCTCTGCCGCATCGATACGCTTGACGAGCTCGACTACTTCAAGAACGGCGGCATCCTGCAATACGTGCTGCGCGACCTCGCCGCCTGAGGTTCGACGACCGCAATGCGACGAAAGGCTCCGGCATCGCCGGAGCCTTTTGCGCTTCACGGGGTCGATAGTCTCCGTGCGGGGGAGTCGGTCATGGGGGTGGCGTTGCCGAAATGCAGCACCGCGGTGCCGATGGCCGTGATAGGCTGCAGCGACAGAGTCGTCGTTCGGATTGTTTGATGCGCCGCTTGCCTGCGTCCGTGTTCGTTGCTTTTTGCGCGCTCGTGCCTGTGTCGGCCGGTGCCGAGGAGATTACGGGCGTTGCAGCTGCCGAAGCCGCCGCAGCCGTGGTCACGGGGCTGTCCGCCGACGACCTTCTCAACATCCGCGAAGCGCCATCCGCTCTTGGCCGTACGCTCGGTCGGCTGCCGAACGGGTCGCTGGTGCGCCGGCAGCGATGCGAGATCGTCGAGAAATATGAATGGTGCCGTATCGAGCTGGTCGACGGTGAGGCATTGAGCGGCTGGGCGCCGGCCCGCTATCTCGAAATCCTCGATATCGCGGTTCCGGAAGGCAACACGGCCGAAGCCGCTGCCGCTGAAACCGTCGTCGACGGGCCGGCCGCAAGCCCCGACCCTAGCCCCGCGCCGGGCGAAGAAGATCGCGGCAAGGCGGCGCGGGTGTCGACGGACGCCGAGGGTCCGGCGCTGCCGCCGGGTCTGGAGGCGCGGTTCGCAACCGGATCGTCGGTTCCGATCGACGAGGTTCGCCGGCCGTTGGCCGGCGCCGGCCCGAACCTTGCCGTGGAAGAGGGTGACTTGCCGCCCGAATCGGACGGCGGGGAGACGCAGCCCGATCCGGAGGAGGGTGGCTTCGATCCGGCGACGCCGAGGCCGACGCCGCGCCCGACATCCGACGGGGAGCCGGCAGAACCGGATAGGGAGGCCGCGAGTACCGGGATGGATGTGGCGCAGCCCGCCGGCACGGTTGCGGATGCCGGCGCGGCGTCCACGGAAGCAGGCGGATCGATCCCCTGCGCGCGCTATATCGGCCAGCCGATGACACGTTGCGCCCTGCGTGTCGCCCCGAAGGGCGAAGGTGCCGCCGACCTGACGGTCCTGTGGCCCGACGGCGGCACGCGGCTGATCGAGTTCCGCGAGGGCGCGCCTTTAGGATCCAACTCGAACGAGACGCTTCGCCATATGCGCGAAGGCAGCCTCAACATGATTCGCATCGGCGCGGCAGAGCGGTTCGAGATCCTCGACGCACTCGCGCTCGGACGCTGACAGCGTCTTTCCCTCGTGTCGTGCCCTCGTGTCATGTCTTAGGCATGGCGGGGCGCACCGTATCGCGCCACCGCGGCGAGCACGACGCCGAGCATCAGGCCGTTGAAGGCGTGCCAGAGGAAATGCGTGCCGAGCGGCATCGCCTCGCACACCACCGGATCGAGCGCCCGGAACGTGACCGAGACCACGAAGATGCCGACGGCGGCGAGGTTGTACCAGCCCGCCGGATTGCCTGCCCGGATGACCCATATCCCGAAGAAGGCAAGAGCGAGGAAAGGCGGCAGATAGCCGGTGGTGCCGTTCGAGGCCTCGCGCAGCCAGTCCGGCACATTGGCGGTCAGAAAAGCCGCAGCCGCATAGAAGGCGACGAAGATCGCAAGCGACTTGCCCCATGAAAAGCCGAGGAACCGGCGCAGGTTGAACAGCGTGTAGACGAGCGTGAAGCCGGCGATCGGCAGGATGTCGGCCCACATCGTCAGCTGGTTGGCGAAGGTGTGGAACAGGAACGAGCCGACGCCGATCGCCGCCACCCACCAGGCCAGCATCTCGGCGAACGCGCCCGCGCGGTTTCTGCGCACCGCGACGACGCCCCAAAGGCCGGCGGCGACGAAGGCGAGATTGGTCAGGGCGTTGATCGGCTCGGACCAGAATTCCGGCCCGGTGCGCTCGCAGTAATTGTCGATGGCGGTGTAGAGGTTCTCGAACATTTTCGCGTCTCGCGCTGGAATGGCTGGCGGGACGATGAAACTGGGGGGTTTCACCGCAAATTGACTTTCCGTCATCTCCGGCGCTGCCTAATCTTACGCCGTTGATCGGGACGGGCGACGCAAAGGTTTCGCCTTCGGCCCGGGTGATCTGCTGGTCGTGGAAGGGGGTCGAAACCCCGCAACATTCGGAAAAAGCTGGTGGTCTCGACCTTTCTCAGACTGGCGACAGCCATGTTGATGCTCGCAACGCCAAGTGGCGCCTTCGCCGGCGAATTTGTCAAGTCGCCTTCCGGGTCGCCTACTGGGTCGCCCGGCGGGCGGCCGAAGGCCGTCGTCGAGCTGTTCACCAGCCAGGGCTGCGGCTTCTGCCCACCGGCGGATGAGCTGCTGGCCGATCTCGCCCGCTCCGATGATGTGGTCGCGCTCGCCTATCATGTCGATTACTGGGACTATCTCGGCTGGCGCGACACCATGGCCAGCCCGGAGAACACCGCTCGCCAGCAAGAATACAGCCGCGCCTTCCGCACCCGCTCGGTGTTCACGCCGCAGGCGATCGTCAATGGCCGCGAGCAGATGAACGGCGCCAAGCGCGGCAAGGTCGAGGCGGCGGTGCGCCGGATGGCGGATGGCGGCCCGGGTGGCGGGGGTGAGGGGCGTCGGCTTGGCATGAGCGTCGATGTCGGCGTCTCCTACGAGGGCGGCATGATGGTGATCGAGACCGGCGCGGCCGAGCGACCGGTCCGCAACGCACAGATCCTCATCGTCTATTTCGAACCCGCGACGCGGGTGAAGATCGAGCGCGGCAAGAATGCCGGCCGCGAGTTGACTTACTGGAACGCGGTGTCGGGGTTCCATTCAGCGGGCATGTGGCATGGCGAGAAGACGCGGATCGAATTGCCGCGCAACGAGATCGCGCGCAAGGGCGCGGGCGGCTGCGCGGTGCTGGTGCAGGAGATGGACGCCAACGATCTGCCTGGCGCCATCCTCGGCGCCGCGATCCTGCCGGGCCGGGAAGGCTGACGGCCGCTTCCCGCAAGCGCGCAGTACTACAGGCACGCAGGATCACGGGCGCGCAGGACCAAAGGATGACCCAAACAAAACCGGCGCTGAACAGGTCCAGCGCCGGCAATTGCTTGCTTTGGGATCGTCGTTGCCGGATGCCGGGTTTCCCGGAGTTGGTTCGGCCCAGCCATGGCCCTGTGGGCGGGGGGCTTGGGGTTACAGGTCCATACCGGACCGAACCGTCTCAGGCAACGATCGGATGGTCGCCGCATAATGGGGCGGGAGCTTGGGTAAAAAACGGCGACATTGTGGCGAACCATCACCAATCAAAACACTGTGTGGCGCTTTGTGAACGCAGCCTGAACCGTCCGCGGCGGCTCCTCCCGGCAGGGCTTGCTTTTCCTTTAAGCGCGGGCGAGGCTGCGCGGTGTCGTCAAACTGTCATGGAAAGGGCGGCGGATGGCCGACTATGGTGCCGGGGCGGAGAGCGCGGAAGATTCCTCGATCGTCGTCCCGCTTCACGAGGTCCGTCGGGAGCGGGACGAACTGCCGGTTACGTTTCACCGGCGCGAGCTTGACCTCATCTTAAGGGTCTATGGCCGCATGGTCGCGTCGGGGGAATGGCGCGACTATGCCATCGATCACATGAAGGACCGGGCGGTGTTCTCGGTCTATCGCCGCACCAGCGAAGTGCCGCTCTACCAGATCCACAAGGTGCCGGCGCTTGCCCGCAAGCAGGGCGCATTCTCGGTCATCGCCGCCTCGGGCCTGATCCTGAAGCGCGGCCACGAGCTTGCCCGCGTGCTGGCGGTGTTCGACGAGAAGCCGCGGCTGGTCAGGGCATAACGCCGCCCGCCATGGTCGGGAATCGTTGATGCTGCCCCTCCTTACGGCTGCCGCCGCCTTCTTTCCGTGAACGGATAGAAGGACAGCCGGCCAGCGGCGACAATTCCCGTTTGTCGTTTCAGATCGCCTCGCCGCGCAACAGGCGCGGGGCGCGCTCGGACAGGCCGGCCGCCTGCCTGATGAAATAGTCCTTCAGCCGCGGCATGCGCTCGACCAGCCCGAGGCCGAGGTCGCGGACTGCGCGCAGAGGGGCGAAATCGTTGGAGAACATGCGCGTCAACACGTCGGTGGTGATGCCCATGCGCAGCGTGTCGAAGCGCCGCCACGCCTGGTAGCGCTCCAGCACGTCGAGACCGCCGATGTCCTGGCCGAGGCGGTCGGCCTCGACGATCGTTTCGGCCAGCGCGGCGGCGTCGCGCAGGCCGAGGTTCAGGCCCTGCCCGGCGATGGGGTGGATGCCATGGGCGGCGTCGCCGGCAAGCGCGAAGCGGGGTCGGACGAAATCGCGCGCCAGCGTCAGGCCGAGCGGCCATGCACGGGGTTTGGAGAGGACCCGGATCTCGCCCAGCTTCAGCCCGAAGCGGGCTTCCAGCTCCGCCTCGAAGACGATTTCGTCTTCGTTGACCAGCCGGTCGGCGTCCTCGGTCTTCTCGCTCCAGACGATCGAGGAACGGTTGCCGCCCTTCTCGTCGGGCGCCAGCGGCAGAACGGCGAAGGGTCCCGCAGGAAGGAAGTGCTCCTCGGCGCGGCCGCCATGCGGGCGCTCGTGGCCGACGGTGCAGACGATGCCGGACTGGCCGTAATCCCAGCTGACGGTGCCGATGCCGGCCATGTCGCGCAGGCGCGAGCGCACCCCGTCGGCGGCGACGAGCAGCCGCGTCGTTAGCGAGGCGCCGTCGGCGAGATGGACGGTCATGTCGCTTGCGCCGGCCTCGAAGCCCGAGACGCCGACGCCCTCGATCAGGTCGACGCCGAGCTCGGCGGCGCGGGCGCGCAGCGCCGCGTTCAGGTCGCGGTTGAACACCATGTGGGCGAAGGCCTCGCCCGGCGCGACCTCGCCCTCGAAGGTGAGGAAGACGGGCCGCACCGGATCGGCCGTGCGCGAATCGGTGACGACCATGTCGGTAATCGCCTGCGTCTTCGGGGCGATGCCGTTCCAGCAGCCGAGCTGCTCCAGCATCCTTATGGCGGCGGCGGCAATGGCCGAGGCGCGGCCGTCGCGCTGCCATGCGCCTGCCGGGGCGGCGTCGACGACAGCGACTTTCAGGCTCGGCCGCGCCTGAGCGATGGCGACGGCGATGGTCAGGCCGACATAACCGGCGCCTGCGACGATGACGTCGAACCCGTTGTTTCGCGCATCCATTCCAACCGTCCTTCCATTCGCTTCGCGGTGCCGCGCTTCCGCTCCCGCTTGACTTGGTTCGATGATCGTTGCAACCCCCGATACAGGGATCGCAACCGGTCAGGGAACAGCTTTATGTCGCAGGCCATGCAAGAGCTTCTTACCATACTCGACCTCGAGAGGCTCGAACACAACCTCTACCGCGGCAGCAGCCACAAGGTCGGCTGGCAGCGCGTCTTCGGCGGCCAGGTGATCGGACAGGCGCTGGTGGCGGCGCAGCGCACGGTGGGCGCGGGGCGCAGCGTCCATTCGCTGCATTGCTATTTCATGCTGCCCGGCGACCCGGCCGTGCCGATCATCTACAATGTCGACCGGTTGCGCGACGGCGGTTCCTTCACGACGCGGCGGGTGACGGCGATCCAGCACGGGCATGCGATCTTCTCGCTCGAATGCTCGTTCCAGATCGAGGAGGAGGGGCTGGAGCACCAGATGCCGATGCCGCTCGACGTGCCGCCGCCCGAGGCGCTGCACAGCCAGTTCGAGCTGCTGGAAGCGGCGGGCCACGCCATTCCCGAGGCGATCCGCACCTTCTGGGCGCGCGAGCGGCCACTGGAGGTCAAGCCGGTCAATGTCGAGCACTATACCAGCCGGCAGAAGCTGCCGCCGCGCCAGAGCGTCTGGATCAGGACTACCGGCGCGGTGCCGGACGACCGGCCGCTGCAGCAGGCGATCCTCGCCTATCTCTCCGACATGACGCTGCTCGATACCTCGACCTTCGCCCATGGCCGGATCGGGTTCGATCCCGAGATCCAGATGGCCAGCCTCGATCATGCCATGTGGTTCCACCGCGACCACAAGCTCGACGACTGGCTGCTCTACACCCAGGACAGCCCCAACACCATCGGCGCGCGCGGGTTCTCGCGCGGCTTCCTCTATGCCCGCGACGGCACGCTGATCGCCTCGACCGCCCAGGAAGGGCTGGTGAGACTGCGGTCAAAGACCAAAAATTAAACAATTCAAAGAATCTGCATATTTTTTCATCAATATCTGAGCCGGCATCGGTTGCCGGCGACCCAAGCTTTTAGAAAAATAATTGAATAACAACAAGATAGGCTGCGCGCTCGAAACTGGCACGCGGCTTGAATCACCTATTGCGATCTTCGTCCGTCATTGTGGCAGGGGAGGTCAGGGCAGAGGCGGGGCGTGCCCCCTGAACCAGCAAAGGGTGAACCTGATGAAAATCGTGATGGCAATCATCAAGCCGTTCAAGCTCGACGAGGTGCGCGAGGCGCTCACCGGCATCGGGCTTCAGGGGCTGACCGTCACCGAAGTCAAGGGCTACGGGCGGCAGAAGGGCCACACCGAAATCTACCGGGGGGCGGAGTACGCCGTCAGCTTCCTTCCCAAGGTGAAGGTCGAGGTCGCCGTGGCCGACGAGTTCGCGGACAGCGCCGTCGAGGCGATCGCCGCCGCGGCACGAACCGGCCAGATCGGCGATGGCAAGATCTTCGTCTACGGCATCGACAAGGCCGTGCGCATCCGCACCGGCGAAACCGACGCCGACGCGCTGTGAGCGCCCGCGCGGTTCTTCCACGATCAAGGAGTCAACAGTGATGAGACTATCGACTTTCGCCATGGGTGCGCGCGCGCTGGCCGCCGCCCCGATTGCGGCGGCGCTCGCCGCCCTGCCGGCATGGGCGCAGGAGACCGCCGGCGAGGCGGCCGCCGAAGCCGCCGTGCCCGCCTCGGCGCTCGACAGCGGCGACACCGCCTGGATGCTGGTTTCGACCGTGCTGGTGCTGTTCATGATCCTGCCCGGCCTCGCTCTGTTCTATGGCGGCCTCGTGCGGGCCAAGAACGTGCTGTCGGTGCTGATGCAATGCACGATGATCACGGCCGTGGTCGTCGTCATCTGGGTCGTCTACGGCTATTCCATCGCCTTCGGCGGTGGCGACAGCCCCTATTGGGGCGGTCTCGGCAAGCTGTTCCTCGCCGGGGTGACGCCGGAATCGGAATCCGGCTCGATCCCGGAATATGTCTTCATCGCCTTCCAGATGACCTTTGCCTGCATAACTTCGGCGCTGATCGTCGGGGGCTTCGCCGAGCGGGTGAAGTTCGGCGCGGTCATCGCCTTCGTCGTGCTGTGGGTCTCCTTCGTCTACTTCCCGATCGCCCACATGGCCTGGGACGGGGCGGGCCTGTTCTACGGCTGGGACACCTATGATTTCGCCGGCGGCACGGTCGTCCACATCAATGCCGGCATCGCCGCCCTCGTCGGCGCGATCATGATCGGCAAGCGCGCCGGCTACGGCCGCGACAACATGGCCCCGCACTCGCTGCCCTTCACCCTGGTCGGCGCGGCGATCCTCTGGGTCGGCTGGTTCGGCTTCAACGCCGGTTCGGCGGCGGCGGCCAACGGCACCGCGGCGCTGGCCATGGTCAACACCTTCACCGCCACCGCCGGCGCGACGATCGCCTGGTCGGTGATCGAGAAGATCCAGCGCGGCAAGGCGTCGATGCTGGGCGCGGCCTCGGGCATCGTCACCGGCCTCGTCGCGGTGACGCCGGCCGCCGGCTTCGTCGGGCCGGTCGGCGCCATCGTCCTCGGCGCGGTCGCCAGCGCGGTCGCCTACTGGTTCGTGGCCGCGGTCAAGCACAAGCTCGGCTATGACGATTCACTCGACGTGTTCGGCATCCACGGCGTCGCCGGCATCGTCGGCGCCATCGGCACCGGCATCTTCGCCGCGCCCGCGCTCGGCGGCGTCGGCTATCCCGACGGCGTCGGCATGGCCGGCCAGGTGTGGACTCAAGTTCTCGCCGTCGCCATCACCGTGGTCTGGTGCGGCGTGGCCTCGGCGATCCTGTTCAAGCTGGTCGATCTGGTGATCGGGCTGCGCCCGACGGCGGAAGCCGAGGCGCAGGGGCTCGATCTCACCTCGCATGGAGAGGCGGCCTACCACTCGTGATCGCATGAATTTCAGGCGCCGGACCAGCACCCCGGCGCCCGGAATGCGGCGGCGGAAACGTCGTCGTCCTTGGCCCGGCCTTCTGGCCGGGTCTTTTTTTGAGCAATCCCAAGAAAAGTGCGTAGCGATTTTCCGTCTGGAATTGCGTAAAAACAAGAGGTAGATCGCTTCACCGTTTCTGCGAAACGATCTAGGCGGCGGCGGGAATGGGCAGATCAGAACAGGTCGACATCGCCGGCCGCGTCCTCGTCCCCGGCCGCGACGGCCGCATCTGCGGTGCCGATGGTGCGGATCATCCGGGCAAGCGTCAGGGTGGAGGCGGCTGCGGCGGTATCGATCCGCCAGTGCGGCTGCGCGGCCTCGGCCAGCGCGCGCAGGAAGCCGGCGAGGCCGGCGATGCGCTGGGCCGACAGATCGGCGTCCTGCATCGCCCTGACATAGTTGGCGTCGGCCGCGCCGGCGGCCCATGTCGTGCGGGCGATCGCCGCCTGGTTGCGATCGATGCGGCCGGCGATATCCTCCAGTTCGGAGCGTATTCTGGCAAGGACATCGACGAACGGTTCCGTATCGGCGGCGTCGACGCCGCGCTCCGGCAGACCCATGCTACTCGCTCCCACGCTTTACGAACTTTTACGCGACGGAAACCGGGCCGGGCGGGCGGAACTGCGCCTCAGGCCCGGAAGATCAATGCAGCTTGCCGACGATGGCCTCCAGCGCCCGGCGCAGCTGGTCAGGATTGAACGGCTTGGTCAGGTAGTTGTTCAGGCCGAGCTTGCGGCCTTCGTCGAGCACGGCGCGGTCGGGGCTGCCGGTCAGGATCATGAACGGCGTGCGCGAGGTCGGCTTGTAGGTGCGGATGGCGTGCAGGAGCTGCAGGCCGTTCATCTTCGGCATGTTCATGTCGGAGATGATGAGGTGCGACGGCGTCGTCATCATCATCTTCATGGCCTGCTCTCCGTCGGCGGCAACCTGGATGTTGCGGAAGCCGAGCGTCTCGAGCGCGTCGCGGACAAGCAGGCGGC
>JBLJBS010000216.1:0-20662 GCA_047637695.1 Aquamicrobium sp.
AGATGCCGTAGAGGAACAGCGAGCGCGCCAGCCGGTGCTTGAGGCTGCCGGTGGGATGGGTCGACTCGTCCTTGAGGTAGATCGACAGCCCGGCCAGCGCCGGGAAGGCCGGATTGATGAGATGGGTATCGGCGGAGCGGCGGCCATCGCATTGCAGCAACTCGATCGCCCGCCGCACCCAGTCATGGTCGAGCGAGGCCGAGGCGGCCGATTGCGCCGAACAGATATCCATGGTCTTTCCTCGCGTCATCTCATATCCCTCCCCCGCCCCCGGCCTCCCTTGGGGCGTATACCTGCCGCCCCCGACGGGGCCGATCAGGATCGTGATGTGGGGATTCTACTTGCAGGGAAGCGAATTCCCTCCCAAACAATCGAGCAGGACAACCAATCGCTGTGAGTTTGATCGACAGATATGCAGGTCGATCGATAAAATTGACACTCATATCCGGCGCGAGCTGCAGCAAGACAGAGTCGCTGACCGCCGACGTCATCGGCGAGTTCACACGGGAATGCCTCGCGATCCGGATCGGAGGGCGCGGCTACCTCAGTCGGGCAGGTTGTCGAACATCAGCTTCAGCCGGGCTTGCCGGGCGTTGGCGATATGCTCGCGTGCCCGCTTTTCGGCGAGGTCGGGTTTGCGCTCCCTGATGGCCTTCAGGATCGCCTGATGCTCCTCCAGCGCCTTCTCGCCCCGCTCGGGCAGTGCGAAGGTCGTGCTGGGCAGAAGCATCAGCGGGTCGTTGAGCGCATTCAGCATCGAGACCAGATAGCTGTTATGCGCCGCCTCGCAGATGGCGTCGTGCAACTGCCTGTTGAGACGGGCCATCTGCTCGGGGTCGGACAGGACCTTGCCGAAGGCATCGGAAAAGTGCTGCATCGCGAACAGGTCGCTTTCCGAAGCGTGCTGCGCGGCAAAGCGGGAGGCCGAGCCTTCGAGGATCTCGCGAACGGCATAGATGTCGAGAACGCGCTGGCGCGTCAGCCGGATCACGGTTAGGCCGGCTCCGGAAGCCTCGAGTAAGCCGCGTTCCTGAAGGCGAGACAGGGCTTCGCGCACCGGGGTGCGGCTTACCCCGCATCTCTTGGCGACATCTTCTTCGCGTATCCTGTCGCCGGGGCGATATACACCTTGGCGCATCTGCTCGATGATGACGTCGTATATCTTGTGACCTCGAGACATTTGACCTCCCAGAACCCGCTGCTTCGCGCAGCGGGTTCAGATTTCGACCGTCGTGTAGCCTCTTGTAGGCAGAAGGATACATTTAATCCAGAACCGCAATTCCCGGTTTTCCGATTTCATCGTATTCGGCACATGCCGGTTTTCGGCGGGCCGGAAGGCCGTGCGCACAGGTTGAACCGCGACCGGTCGATTGACAGCCGAGTATATGAATACTATTGTGTACAAACGCGCACTGAAACCGGCAGGCAATCCCGCCGCTGCCGACGACCGGAGGCGACACATGGTAGAGGCGTTCCCCCTGGTCGAGATTTCCGGGCCTGCGCGCACCCGTGGCCGGCACTATGGCGAGCAGGCGCGGAGCAGGATCCGCAGGGGCATCGAGCACTATAGCGAGCAGGCCGGCCGCCTGTCGGTTTCCCGCTCTCAGATCGAGGATGTCATCCACGCCTATCTGCCGACGATCAAGGCTTTCGAGCCTGCGTTCTGCGACGAGATGCAGGGCATAGCCGAGGGCGCAGGCGTCAGCTACGAGAACGTCGTCCTGCTCAACGCCCGCACAGAAATCATGAAGCTGGCGGAAAAGCCGGCTTTGCGCGCCTCGTTGCTGGAATCCGGCGTCACGCCCGACGGCTGCACCGGAGTCATCGTCATGCCCGGCGCAACGGCGTCGGGCCGGCTCATCCATGCGCAGAACTGGGACTGGAAGGCCGAGTGCGCCGAAACCGGCGTCGTGCTGCGCATCGAGCGCGAGGACGGGCCGGACATCCTCACCTTCACCGAGGCGGGCGCGCTCGCCCGCGCCGGGATGAACGGCAACGGCGTCGCGGTGACTGGGAATTATCTCGAGTCGGACCGCGACTACCGCTCGGTCGGCATCCCGCTGGCGCTGATCCGGCGCAAGGCGCTGGAATGCGACAACCTCGCCATGGCGATGAGCACCATCTACGCCTCACCGAAATCCGCCTCGAACAACATGATGATGAGCCACAAGGGCGGCGTGGCGATCAATTTCGAGTGCGCACCCGACGAGACCTTCCAGGTGCATCCGGAAGGCGGGTTGCTTGTCCATGCGAACCACTGGATCAGCCCGGTCGCGCTCTCAAAGCTGCAGGATCGCGGCGTCGTCAACATGCCATCGACGCTCTATCGCGGCATACGCGCCCGCGACCTGCTTGCGCCACATGTGGGCAGGATCGATGTGGATGCGGTCCGCGCCGCGCTTCTCGACGATTTCGAGACGCCGTGGTCGTTGTGCCAGCCCAGGAAGAGGAATGCGCGCGGCGTCGAGACGGCCACCGTGGCGATGATCGTCATGGAGCCTGAGACGGGCTGGATGCAGGTGGCGCCCCTGCCTTCCGAAGGAAACGCCGCCGCGGAATACACGATCGGGCGCAAGAAGGGCTGACGGTTTGCCGATGACTGCTGACTATCCGAGGACGACCCTCGCCCGCAGGGCCTTGCAGGACGGAAAATGGCGCCAGGGACGCGTGCCCTGGCCGAACGGAGCGCGTTGCTTCGTCGCCATGACGATCGACTTCGACGGCCGCTCGAACGAGGCCGGGAAGGGCTTCGCGCCGCTCGGGCTTCACTCGGCCGGTCGTTACTCGGCGCGGCGCGGCGTCCACCGCCATCTCGACATGCTCGATCGGTACGGGCTTCCCGCGACGTTCTTCGTGCCGGCCTACGACGCGCGGACCGCCCCGGGCGTCGTGCGCGACATCGCCGCCGCCGGCCACGAGATCGGAGCGCACGGCTACAAGCACGAGGGCACTTTGATGCCCGCGGAGGAGGAGGAGCGGCGTCTCCTCATGGCCCACGAAATCCTCGCCGAGATCGTCGGCGTCGCACCAGTCGGCTGGCGTTCTCCCTCGGGCCAGAAGACCAGCACGACGATGCGGGTGCTGCGGGATCTGAACTATCGCTATGATTCGAGCGACAAGGATTTCGACATGCCTTACCTGCTCGACTATCGCGACGACCGCGACCCGATGGTCGAGATTCCCAACAACACGCTCAGCCTGAACGACACGCCCTGGTACAACGTGTCGATGACGCCGGCCTCCGAGGTGGAGGAGCAGTGGAAGGCCGAATTCGACGGGATCTACGCCGACCGCGGCTATTTCCTCCTGACATACCACCCACGCAGCGGCTTCGGCTCGGGCACGCCGTCACGGGCCGCGGCGGTCGAGGGCCTGATCCGTCACATCCTGTCGCATCGCGACGTCGCCTTCGTCCGCATGCGGGAACTGGCGGGCTGGGTCCTCGAGAACCGGACCCATTTCGAGGAGGTGACGATATGAGCGGCATGCAGGCTTCGGGCGCGGCGCGCTGCCGCGCCGTCACGGTGACGGTCAATGTCGAGGTCGAGGCGCACGACATGCTGGTCGCGGAAGGCGCCGGCCTTTTCGGCCGCTACTCCTACGGTCGCTACGGCGCGCGCGAAGGCGTATGGCGCCTGCTCGACGTCTTCGCCGCCGAGGATATCAAGGCGACCTTCTTCGTCGACGCCGACGATGCCGCGCGCCATCCCCACATTGTCGAGGCGATCGGCCGCGGCGGCCACGAAACGTCGCTGCTCGGTTCGCCGGCACTCGCGGACGTCATCGACGTCGACGCGCTGGCCGAGCGGCTGGCCTCTGACGCCGCCGGCCTGCGGGCAATAAGCGGCATGCCCGTCGCCGGCTGGCGGGCGGGCGCCGGCCTCATGAACGAACAGACGCTGCCGGCCCTTGCGCGCGCCGGCTTCGTCTATGAAAGCAGCTTCCAGGACGACGACGAGCCTTACTGCTTCAGCGACGGCGCGGGAGGCCGGCTGGTCGAGCTGCCAACGTTCAAATATCTGACCGACACCACCTTCTACACCGTGCGGCGCACGAACGAGACCGTGCGCAAGGCGTGGCGCGAGGAGATGGAGGCCATCTACCGCGAGGAGGGCTATCTTTCGCTCACCGTCAGCAGCCGCGGCGATTTCGGCTCGGGGCGCGGCGAACGGGCGAAGATCGTCGGCGACTGGGTCAGGAGCGCGAAGCGCCTTCCCGGCTATCGGGTCACGACCTGCTCCGAGCTTGCCGCCGCGGTGCTCGCGGCCGGCGTCGAGGCCGAGCCCTTCCCCGTGCTCGAGGAATTCCCGCAGGATGCCGCGGGCGCACGATAGATCGTTCCACAGTTTCCCGGAAACGATGAAGGGATCTATCTCTTTGTTTTCACGCAATTCCGGACGCAAAACCGCTTCGCACTTTTGCTGGAATTGCTCTTAGTCGTTCTCCAGAAAAGGCAGGGTAGCCAGATGGCAGTGGAGCATCCGGGAGCCACCGTTTCCAGCGACCTCAACCCGATGTCGGGCGCTGCGTTCGTCGATCCCTTTCCCGTCTACGAGGAATTGCGCGGGCTCGGGCCGGTCGTCTGGCTGCGCGCGCTGGGCGTCTGGGGCGTGTTCCGTCATCCCCAGGTCCGGCAGGTGACGACCGACTGGCAGAATTTCGGCAGTTGCGGCGGCGGCGGCACCTCCAACTATCATCGCGAGGAGCCCTGGCGTCCGCGCAGCGTCGTCTTCGAGACCAATCCGCCCGATCATTCGCGGACCCGCGCCGTCTTCGCGCGCGTCCTGTCGCCCAAGGCGGTCGCGGGCCTGCGCGAGAAGATCGCGGCCGAGGCCGAAGGGTTCGTGGCGGCCGCGGTGGAAAAGGGCAGCTTCGACATCGTTTCCGATCTTGCCAAGCCGTTTCCGATGAAGGTCCTGCCGGACGCGGTCGGGCTGCCGGCCGACGGGCGGGAGAACCTCCTGATCTACAACGCCTTCGTCCGCAAAGGCCGGGTGCACAACTGGCGCAGCACATGGACCGAGGAGGATTTCGCGGAGGGCGAGCGGATATCCGCATGGGTGGAGCGGCACTGCCGGCGCGACATGCTCACGCCCGACGGTTTCGGCGCGCAGATTTACGCCTCGGCGGATGCCGGCGAGATCAGCCATGACGAGGCGGCCAACCTGATCCGCTCGTTCCTGGCGGCGGGCGTCGAGACGACCATGAACGGCATCTCCAACACCATCAGACTGCTGATGGCGCATCCGGCCCAGTGGCAGATGGTCAAGGAAGACCCCACGAAGGTGCGCAATGCCTTCGAGGAAGCGTTGCGTTTCGATTCGGCCATCCAGATCGTCGCCCGCAACACCATGCACGATATGGAGTTTGAGGACGCGAGGATGGGCCGCTACGACAAGGTCATCGCCTTTACCGGGTCCGCGAACCGAGACCCCTCGATATGGGAGAACCCCGACGCCTACGATCTGACCCGCAAGACTGCCGGGCATCTGGCGCTGGGCAGCGGGATCCATGGCTGCGTCGGGCAGATGATGGCGCGGATGGAGGCGGAATCGCTGCTGTCGGCGTTCGTGCGTGCTGTCGACAGGGTCGAGCCGGCGGGGCCGGCGGTGTTCCGCATCAGCGGGGCGCGCGGCCTGACCAGCCTGCCGGTGCGGGTCATTCCGGCCGGGGTGGCGTGACGGGCGATGGCGCTGCTGACATTCACATATCCCGACGGGAGCGCGCAGACGATCGAGGCCGGCGGCGCTCCAACGGTGATGCACGCGGCCGTGGCGGCCGGTATCAACGGCATCGTCGGAGAATGCGGCGGCTCGGCGATGTGCGCGACCTGCCATGTCTATGTCGCGGCCGACGACCTCGACAAGCTGCCGCCGATGCAGCCGCCCGAGGACGAGATGTTGGATTGCGGCATCAGCCCGCGCCGACCCGGCAGCCGGTTGGCTTGCCAGATCGCGATAGGACCGGAGATCGAAAGCCTGTCGCTGGAAATTCCCGAAGAACAGCTATAGCGGCGCGGGCCGCGATCCTCCCCTTGCCCTGCCATCCCGCGGCGCGCGGCCGTATCCTCCTTGCCATGCTGGCTACCGGAAGCCGAAACCCATACGCTCCAGAATCCGGCGCAGCAGATGGCGGCCCTTAAGGCTCTCTACCGTCGCCAGCCTGTCGCAGGCGAGGTCGCTCCATGTGACGGCCGAGAGATTCTGCTGTTCGCGGAAGGCGAGGCTATGCCGGTCGTGGCGCGCGATCGCGGCCTCGCTCCGCTCCGCCGAGTAGATCTCGCGATGAAGCACGGCGTCCTGCGGCAACCTCGGCTTGACCTGCGTTTCCACGGCGGGGTCGGGATGGCCGACAAGAAGGCCGGTGACGACATACGACCTGGGCGGCAGGCCGATCTCGAGGGCGACCTCCTCCGGCCGATTGCGGAACGCACCGATGAAGACGGTGCCCAGGCCCAGCGCCTCGGCGGCGATCGCCGCATTCTGCGCAGCAAGCGCGGCGTCGATGGTGGCGAGCAGCATCGTCTCGGTGAAATCCAGCCCTTGGAGCGCCCTGCCCTTGCGGCGCGCCACGGCTTCTATCCGGGCGAGATCGGCAACCCAGAGCAGGAGCAGCGGCGCGCGGGCGATGTGCTTCTGGTTGTCGGCAAGCATCGCGAGCCGTGCCTTGCGCGCCTCGTCCTCGACGGCGACGACGCTGAATGCCTGTATATTGGAGGATGTCGGGGCCGACTGGGCCGCCGCCACCAGGGTTTCGATGGTTCCCTCGGCGAGCGGCGTCGGCAGGTAAGCCCGGACCGAGCGATGGTCGAGGAGCAGCGTCAGCGTGGGATCGTCCGTTTCGCGCAAGTGCGCCGGCTCCTCGCCATAGCGTCGTCCGATCTTCAGGGCCAGCGCCTCCGTTCCGGCAGCTTCGCGGTCGCTCATCAAAGGGTCGTCCTTTCATTCCGGCCTTGCAGGTGACATCAGGCAAGGCCGACACCAATCCTGCTGCCTCACCCGCATTCGGACGCCGACCTCGACCGAGGCAGGTGGCTCGGCTGGACGGCGGATCATACGCATTTGCGTTTGCATTGTACGATGATTTATGCTCTTGTACACAAAAGAATACAAATCAAAGAACGATCCCGTGCCGGTCACGGCCGCAGAGTTGGAACGGTCGTCTCCATGACGGGGCGGTCTTATAAACAGGAGGTCTACATCATGAAGCGCATGCGATTCCTCAAGCATATGGCCACGACGGCCGCTTTGGCGATGGTCGTCGCCAGCGGAGCCGTGCAGTCGGCCATGTCGCAGGAGCCCTCCGTCCTGCGGATGGCCAACAATACCGAGTTACAGGTTCTCGACCCGGTGGCCACGCCTTCGGTTATCACGCGCGCTTTCGGCTACATGGTGTGGGATACGCTGATCTCGATGGACAGCAAGGGCGTTGCGCGACCGCAAATGCTGGAATCCTGGCAGGTCAGCGACGACGGCATGACCTATACGTTCAAGCTGCGGCCCGGCCTTCTCTGGAGCGACGGCGCGCCGGTCCTCGCGGAGGACGCGGTGGCGTCCCTGAAGCGTTGGGGCGACCGCGACGGCGTCGGACGCCAGCTCATGGCGGCAACCGAATCCCTCGCGACGGTCAGCGACGATACCTTCGAACTGAAGCTGTCCCAGCCATTCGGCCATGTGATCGAGGCGCTCGGCAAGCCGGCCTCGCTGGTGCCTTTCATCATGCCCGCGCGCATCGCGGGCACCTCGTCCTCCGAGGTCATCAAGGAGATCGTCGGCTCGGGTCCGTTCGTCTTCCTGCCAAACGAATGGCGTCCCGGCGATCGCGCGGTCTTCGTCAAGAACGAGAAGTACGTGCCGCGCGATGAGCCGGCCGACGGTTTCGCGGGCGGCAAGGTCGCACATTTCGACCGGGTCGAGTTCGTCTCGGTTCCCGACGCATCCACCCGCGTCAACTCCCTTCTCCTTGGCGACATCGACTATCTCGAGCGCGTTCCCCCGGATTTCATTCCGCTGGTCCAGGCCAGCGACCAGGCCAAGCTGACGAGCGGCCGCGGCGGCGGCGAGGTTCTCGGCCTCCTGACGCTCAACCACACTCAGCCTCCGTTCGACAACATCAAGGTGCGCAAGGCGCTCCAGATGGCGTCGAATCAGGAAGAGGTGGTCGCCAGCATGGGCTATCCGGCCGAATTCGTCCGTTCCACCTGCGTCACCGTCTACATGTGCGGCTCGCCCTATGAAACCGAGGCAGGCGGCGAGTTCCTTTACGAACCGAACCTGGAGAAGGCGAAGCAGATGCTGGCCGAGTCCGGCTACAACAACGAGCCGGTCGTCGTGCTCCACTCGACCGACTCGGTGCTCATCAACCCGGTATCGACAGTTGCCATCGAGCAGATGCAGCGTCTGGGCCTGAACCTCGACGTCAGAAGCTCCGACTGGAGCACGGTGGCGCAGTTGCGCACCCAGCGCGATCCGGTTGAACAGGGTGGGTGGAGCGTGGTGCCGATCGTCTGGACCGGCTTCGACATGATGGATCCGCTGATCAACCCGGCCCTCGGCTACAACTGCGCCGGCACCTATCCCGGCTGGTGGTGCGACGAGCGCCAGGTGCCCGTCCGCGCCGCCTATGCGGCCGAGACAGACCCCACGCGTCGGCGCGAACTGGCCGACGAGATGCAGCGTCTGGCGCATGACAACGTCAACATCATCCTGCTCGGACAGGTGGCCGGCCCCGCCGGCTACCGCGCCGACCTCGAAGGGGTGCTGGACGTAGGCATGCCCATCGCCTGGAACATCCGGCGCATCGAACAGTAGCCGCGAGGAGCTGGCGCGCCGCCCCTGCGAGGGCCCCGCGCCGGCTCCCTGCGGTCTGGCATGCGCATCAACATGGGTCCGGCCGGTTCCGGCCGCTAAAATCGGGAAAGGGAGAGGACCTTGCGTCTTGAGAACAGGACTGCCCTCATCACGGGCGGCGCCAACGGCATAGGGGCGGCCATCGCGCGCCACTATCTTGAGGAAGGCGCGAGCGTCTTCATCGTCGACCGCGAGATACCCGACGCCACGACGCTGGAAGCCTACGGCCGCAAATACGGCCCGGCCCGGATCAAATATTTCGTTGGCGATATCCTCAACCCGTTCGACATCGACGCCGCCTGCAAGACCGCGCTCGACGCATTCGGGCGCATCGACATCCTCGTCAACAATGCCGGTGGCTCGGGAACGATCCACGCGCCCAGCATCGAGGAAACCAGCGACGAGGCATGGGCGCAGGTGATAGACCTGAATGTCACCTCGATCCTGCGTTTTTCCCGCCATCTCATCCCCGGCATGAAGCAGGGTGGATGGGGACGCATCATCAATATGTCGTCGCGCTCGCGGAACAGCGTGCCGAAGAATTTCCCGACGATGAAGAACCATCTTGGCTATGTGGTGGCCAAGGGTGCGATCGTCTCGATGACGGCGCAGTTCGCCCGCGAGCTCGGCCCGTACAATATCCGCTGCAACGCCATCGCGCCGGGATTGATCCTGCCCGACCCGGATGCCCGGATCACCAGGATTTTCGAAGCGCAGCCCGAAGAGTGGCAGCGCGGGCATATCGCCAACATTCCCGCCGGCCGCGCCGGAAACGGAGACGATATCGGCGCTCTCGCGGTCTATTTGGCGTCGCCTGAATCGGATTACATGACCGGCCAGACAATCGACATCAACGGCGGTGCGCGATGACCCGACGCAGCGTGGAAGGCCGCCTCGCGGCGAAGACGGCGGTCATCACCGGGGCAGCTGGCGGAATCGGCAGGGCGACGGCGCTGCGGTTCGCCGAAGAGGGCGCGCGCCTTGTCATCTGCGACATCGACGCCGGCGCTCTCGAGGCGCTGCGGGCCGATCTGGCCTCAGTGGGCTGCGAGGCGATGGCGGTCGTCGGCGATGTGACGACGGAGGCCGCCGCCAACGCCGCGGTCGCCGCCGCCGTCGACAGCTTCGGCAGGATCGACATCCTCATCAACAATGTCGGCGGCAACACGCCGGGCCGCATATGGGACATGCCCCCCGAGGAATGGGACCGGATCATCGGCCTGAACCTGCGTGCGACCTTCCTGTGCACCCGTGCCGCCGCGCCGCTGATGATAGCGCAGCGCAGCGGCCGGATCGTCTGCACCTCCTCCGGCGCCAGCGAGGGCGCGCCGTGGCTGGCTCTTCATGCTGGCGCGGCACCCTATTCCACGGCAAAGGCCGGCCTGCGCGGCTTCATCCGCGACATGGCCTATGAGCTGGGCGAATACGGCGTGACCATCAACGCGGTCGCCCCCGGTGCGATCTGGACCGACCGCAACCGCGCCTATTTCGAGAGGCTCGAAGAGACCGTCATGGAAAGCCCGCAGCGCCTGACGCCGCTGAAGCGTCTGGGCGAGCCGCATGAGATCGCCAACGTGTTTCTCTTCCTCGCCTCCGACGAGTCGAGCTACGTCACAGGGGCGACGATCATGGCCAATGGGGGGCGTTGACGGCTCCCGGCCGCCCCCGACCGCCCCCACGGGGAAGCGCATCAGGAAGACAGACTGGAGAAGACGGTGCTAGCTTATTCCTTGAGGCGCACGCTTGCGGCCATCCCGGTGATGGTGGTGGTGGCGTTGTTCGTCTTCTCGATGCTCTATGTCGCGCCGGGCGATCCGGCGACGCTGATCGCGGGCGAATACGCCACGCCCGCCGATGTCGAGGAGATGCGCCGGACGCTCGGCCTCGACCGTCCGTACCTGATACGGTTCGCCGAATGGATATGGCGGCTGCTCCAGCTGGACCTCGGGGATTCCATCTTCTCCAACCGGCCCGTCACACAACTCATCGCCCAGCGGATGGAGCCGACCCTGTCGCTGATGGCGGTGACGCTCGTTCTTGCCCTGCTCGTCGCCATCCCCGCCGGCGTCCTCGCCGCCTACAAGGCCGGCACGATCGTCGACCGCGGCATCATGATCATGGCCGTGTTCGGCTTCTCGATCCCGGTCTTCGTGATCGGCTACATGCTGGCCTATGTCTTCGCCATCAACCTGAAATGGATGCCCGTTCAGGGTTATACGCCGATTGACCGCGGCCTGTGGCCCTGGTTTCGCGGCCTGATCCTTCCGTCCGTCTCGCTGGGTGCAATCTACATCGCGCTTATCGCCCGCATCACTCGCACGTCCATGCTCGAGGTGTTGCGCCAGGATTACATCCGCACCGCGCGCGCCAAGGGCGTCGGCCAGCGGACGGTCCTCTTCGTCCACGCGCTGAAGAACGCGGCCGTGCCCATCGTGACCATCGTGGGCGTCGGCATGGGTACCCTGATCGGCGGCGCGGTGGTGACGGAAAGCGTGTTCGCCATACCGGGGCTGGGACGCCTGACCGTCGACGCGATCTCGCAGCGCGACTATCCCGTCATTCAGGGACTGGTCCTGCTTTTTTCCTTCGCATACGTGCTGGTGAATCTCATGGTCGACCTGATCTACACCTTCCTCGATCCGAGGATACGTTACTGATGGCCGGCGGAGTCGCAGTCGAGCCTGCGTCGCTGGCGGTGCAGGAGCCTCTTCCCGACATCCTGCCGGAGATCAGGCGCTATACCGGGTTGTACGGTTCCGTCCGGCGTCATCCGACGATCGCGATCGGCGTCGTCCTCCTGTCTGTCATGGTCCTGCTGGCGATCTTCGCGCCTTATGTGGGCACGCAGGACCCGGCGCAGCTCTCCACCTCGCGGCGCATGGCCTCGCCGTCGGCCGAGTTCTGGTTCGGCACCGACATGTTCGGCCGCGACATCTATTCGCGCGTCATCTACGGTGCGCGCGTCTCACTGCTCGTCGGCATTTCGGTCGCGGTCCTGGCCACGGCGATTGGGCTGCTGATCGGCCTGGCGTCGGGCTTCATCCGGCCGCTCGACGCCATTCTGATGCGGGTGATGGACGGCATCATGTCGATCCCGTCGATCCTTCTGGCGATTGCGCTGATGGCGCTGACGCGCGGCTCGATCGGCAACGTCATCATCGCCATCACCGTCGCCGAGTTCCCTCGCGTCGCGCGCCTCGTGCGCGGCCTGGTCCTTGGGCTTCGCGAGCAACCTTTCGTCGAGGCGGCGATCGCCGCCGGCTCGCCGACCTGGAAGATCATACTGCGCCATATCCTGCCCAACACCATCGCGCCGCTGATCGTGCAGGCGACCTATATCTGCGCGGCGGCGATGATCATCGAGGCCGTGCTTTCCTTCATCGGCGCGGGTACGCCACCGACGATACCCTCCTGGGGCAACATCATGTCGGAAGGCCGCGCCATCTGGCAGATCAAGTTCACCGTCGTGCTGTTCCCAGCGATTTTCCTGTCCATCACCGTGCTTGCGGTCAACCTGCTGGGCGACGGGCTGCGCGACGCGCTCGATCCCAGAAACCCGAGCGGAAACTAGACCATGACATCAGCACAGCCGTTGTTGGAGGTTCGCGATCTCCAGATTCACTTCCGCACCGCGCGCGGCATCAACCGGGCGGTCGATGGCGTCTCGTTCGAGGTGATGCCGGGCGAGACGCTGGCGATGGTCGGCGAGTCGGGCTGCGGCAAGTCGGTCACCGCGATGTCGATGCTCCGCCTGCTTCCCGAGCCGCCGAGCAAGGTGGCCGGCTCGATCCGCTTCAAAGGCCGCGAGATTGTCGGCATGCCTGAAAAGCAGCTTCGGGCGCTGCGCGGCAACGAAGTGTCGATGATCTTCCAGGAGCCGATGAGCAGCCTGAACCCGGTCCTGACGGTTGGCCACCAGATCATGGAGAGCCTGCTCCTGCACACCGACATCAGCCGTCGGGAAGCGGAGAAGCAGACGGTGGAACTGCTGCGGCTGGTCGGGATTTCCGAGCCGGCGCGCAGGGCGAAGGAATATCCGCACCAGCTCTCGGGAGGCATGCGCCAGCGCGTCATGATCGCCATCGCGCTCGCCTGCTCGCCTCAGCTGCTGATCGCGGACGAGCCGACCACCGCGCTCGACGTGACGATCCAGGCCCAGATACTCGACCTGATGAAGGATTTGCAGAAGCGCGTCGGCGCTTCGGTGGTTCTCATCACCCACGATCTCGGCGTTGTCGCCGAGTTCGCCGAACGCGTGATGGTGATGTATGCCGGCCGCAAGATCGAGGAAGCTCCGGTGAGAGAGCTTTTCGAGACGCCGCGCCATCCCTATACGCAGGGCCTGTTGAAGGCAGTCCCCAGGCTCGGCTCGTCGCTCGCGGGGGAAGAGACCAGGCTTGCGGAAATCCCCGGGCAGGTGCCCGCCGGCACGACGCGCATCGAAGGCTGCGTCTTCGCCGGCCGCTGCCCCATCGTCACCGACATCTGCCGCAAATTCGCCCCGGCCCTCGAGAGGAAGGCGCCCCGGCACGTCGCGGCATGCCACCACGCGCCCAGGCAAGAGGTGTCCGCATGAGGCGCCCCCTGCTTGAGGTCATGGACCTGAAAAAGCATTTCCACCTGTCCAGCGGCTTCCTGGGAAGGGGAGAAAGCAAGATCCATGCGGTCGACGGGGTGAGCTTCACGATCGACAGGGGCGAGACCCTTTCTCTCGTCGGCGAATCAGGTTGTGGCAAGACATCGGTCGGCCGCTCGATCCTGTGCCTGTCACCGATCACGTCGGGGCAGGTCATCCTCGACGGCCAACGTCTCGACAATCTTCCGGCGCGTCGGCTGCGCCCCCTGCGGCAGCGACTCCAGGTCGTGTTCCAGGATCCGTTCTCGTCGCTGAACCAGCGCATGCGCGTGCGCGACATCATTGCCGAGCCGATCATCAATTTCAGGCTGGCGCGCAGCCGCGCCGAGATCGACGAGCGTGTCGCCGGCCTGATCGACAAGGTGCGCCTGCCCGCGGATGCTGGCGCGCGCTGGCCGCACGAGTTCTCCGGTGGCCAGCGACAGAGGATCGGCATCGCCCGCGCTTTGGCCTCGGAGCCGGACCTGATCGTCTGCGACGAAGCGGTTTCCGCGCTCGACGTGTCGGTCAAGGCGCAGATCGTCAATCTCCTGCAGGAATTGCAGCAGGAACTCGGTCTCGCGCTGCTGTTCGTCAGCCACGACCTCGCCGTTGTCGAGCACATGACGCATCGCGTGGCGGTCATGTATCTCGGCAAGATCGTGGAACTGGCACCGAAGCGACAGATATTCTCTGCCGCGCGCCATCCCTATTCACAGGCGCTGCTGTCGGCCGTGCCGGTGCCGGACCCGGCGGCGAAGCGGGAGAAGATAACACTCAAGGGCGACGTTCCGAGCCCGATCAATCGCCCGCATGGATGCGCCTTCCACACGCGCTGCCCGCAAGCATTCGATCGTTGCCGGGTCGACGAGCCGAAGCTTCGCAGCGTGGGCGAGGGCCACCTTTCCGCCTGCCACCTGCACGACGGCCCAAACTGAGGTCATCCTGCCTTCCGCCGAACTCTGACGGGAAAAGCCGATATGCCTGGAAACGAACTGTCGCCGGAAGGTCAGCATCCCTCCCTTCCTCCACTGCTGAGCGGCGTTGCGCTGGGGGGCTTGCACCTGGCCAACCGGATCGTCGTGTCGCCGATGGCGCAATACACAGCCGTCGAAGGCAAGGCGCAGGACTGGCATATCCAGCATCTCGGCAGCCTTGCCGTTTCGGGGCCGGGCCTCGTCATCGTCGAATCCAACGCCATCGAGCCAGCCGGCTATGGTTGCAGCGATTGCCTTGCTCTGCACAGCGACGCGCAGGAGGCGGCGCTGAAACGCATCATGGACATTGTGCGCCCGCTGTCGCAGGCGAAGTTTGGCATCCAGATCGGCCATTCCGGGCGCAAGGCATCGGTGGCGGTGCCGGCGGCCGGCGGCCGGCCGCTTTTTATCGGCGAGGGCGGCTGGCAGACGGTCGCGCCTTCCGCGCTGGCCTTCGGCGACGGATGGCCGGTTCCCGCCGCGCTCGACGGAGAGGGGCTGCGGCGCGTCAGGGCTGGCTTCGTCGATGCGGCGCGGCGCGCGGCACGCATCGGCTTCGATCTCGTTGAACTGCACGGGGCGCACGGCTATCTGCTGCACTCGTTCCTGTCGCCCTTGTCCAACCGCCGAACGGACGCCTATGGCGGCTCGCCGGAAAATCGCACCCGCTTCGTGCGCGAGGTGGTGGCGGCGGTGCGCGAGGCATACCCGAAACCGCTGGCGTTGGGTATTCGCCTCAATTCACGCGACTGGGCGGAGGGCGGCCTCGAGGTCGAGGACACGATCGCCATCGCCGTCACACTCAAGGAGGCGGGCCTCGACTATGTCTGCATTTCAGCGGGCGCTATAAGTTCCGGCGCGCGGATACCGTCGCAGCCCGGCTACCTCGCCGACGATGCCGGCCGCGTCCGCGCCGGGGCCGGCATCGCCACGATGGTGACGGGCGTGATCTACGAGGCGGAACTGGCAAACGGCATCGTGGCGGCCGGAAAGGCCGATGCCGTTGCCATCGCCCGCGCCTTCCTCGACGACCCGCGCTGGGTATGGCACGCCGCGCGCCGCCTGAATGCACCCTACGAGGTGCCGATGCAGTACATGCGGGCGCAGCCGCCCAGATGGCCGGGCGGCATTTTCAGCCGTTGAACCCGTCCCGACGACAAGCGCGGCCACGGTGGGCGGGCCTGCGCCGGGCGTAAACTCCATGTGCGAATGATCTTGCCGGCGGGGCGACCCGTTCATGGCCGCCCGCGCCGTCGCGGCCGGCCCCTATGCGGGCCGGCGGAGCCCTTCCTGCCCTTGCCGGGCGGCGGCGGCCGACATGCCGGCTATGCGACCGAACACCGAGCCGGCCATCAGGCCGGTTCCGCCGGGATAGTTGAAGTAGAACAGGCCGCCGACCAGTTCGCCGGCCGCGTACAGCCCCTCGATGGGCTCGAGATCGGTGTCCAGAACCTGCGCGTTCCTGTCGATGCGCAGGCCGCCGAAGGTGAAGGTGATGCCGCATCCCACCTGGAACGCCTGGAAAGGCCCGGTGTCGATCAGATTGGCCCAGTTCGATTTGTCGATCGCAAGGCCAGAGGTCCCGCGACCGTCCTTGACGTTGGGATTGAAGGGGATGTCCTGGCGGATCGCGTCGTTATAGGCCGCCACCTCGCGCAGGAAGACATCGGCGTCGACGCCCTCCAGCTTGGCCGCCAGCTCCGGCAGGGTGTCCGCCGTGACCTTCGTGACTTCCTTGATGCGGTATTCGTCCCGCAGCAGGTGCGTCACCTTGGAGTCGAACACCTGCCAGGCGAAATTGCCCGGCTGCTCGAGTATGACGCGGCCGTACTTCGCATAGGTGTAGTTGCGGAAGTCCGCGCCCTCGTCGACGAAGCGCCTGCCATTGGCGTTAACCATGATGCCGAACGGATAGGAGTGCTTCTGGAAGCCGTCGCCGACATTTAAGTCGCCGAATTCGGGCGCGTTGAAGTCCCAGCCCACCGCATGGCAGCCCGACCAGTTGCCGTACGCGGCCGCGCCGATGGCCTGCGCCATCTTTATGCCGTCGCCGGTGTTGAAGCGGGTGCCGCGCACGCGGGCAAGCTCCCAGCCGGGGCCGATGTAGCGGGCGCGCATTTCCGGGTCCGATTCGAAACCGCCGCAGGCAAGAACAACGCACCGGGCACGAATCTCGCCGATCTTGCCGTTCTCCTTAACCTTGACGCCGAGAACGGCAGCGCCGTCGTAGAGAAGCTCGAGAACCCTGCACCCATAGCGGATTTCTACGCCTTTCGAGCGGGCAATCTCCGTCTCGCTGTCGACGAGGCCGGGGCCGCCGCCCCATGCCTCGACCGTGAGCCCGCCCCAGAACTTGAACTTGCCGTCGATCTTGAAAGCCTGCCGGCCGAAGATCGGCTGGAAGCGGACGCCCTTGCGGCGGAGCCATTTCATCGTCTCGAAGCTGCGCCGGACGAGCAGTTCGCTCAGGACCGGATCGGTCCTGTAGCGCGTGACGCGGAACATGTCGTCGAAGAACTGGTCCTCAGTATAGGAGCCGAAATCCGTGCGCTCGATCTCCTCCGGCGTCAGGTCGGGCATGATTTCGAGGAGATCGTCGACGCCGCGATAGGCGAAGCGGATCGCGCCGGCGGTGAAGCGGCTGTTGCCGCCGCTCTCCGCCTGCGGCGCGCGTTCGAGGACAGCGACCTTCGCCCCGTTTTCCTGCGCGGCCAGCGCCGCGCAGAACGCTGCATTCCCGCCGCCCACCACGACTACGTCAAACATGCCCATGAAACATTCCTCTGCATTAAGTGGACACGATTGTATACGTTAGTGCACTTTAGTGCAAGCCGTGCCACTCTCCGCAGGGCCGGCTTTGCGGGGTTCCGGGGGATTACGGTCCTGATCCGCCTCCCCCATGGGACGGGCCCAACCCGTGTTACTGTCTGACCGTGGAGGAAGGCCCTGCCGAGCAGCGCACGGCATAAGCCTGACGAGATCGCCACGAAGCTTCGACAGGTTGAGATTTGCACGGCCAGGTCATGGCCATGGCTTCACAGGACGCTATGGTCTCGAGCGGTCGATACCGTGATTTCCGGGCATGTGGCAGCCAGCCGGGATGAGCTTCCGCGCCGCTGTTTTCCGAAGACCCCTTCCATGCCACTGATTTTCGGCTAAAACGCTTGCCAGATCATGGTGGCCGACCTTTCGCCGCCGCACTTTCTCTCTGGACCCGGTGGACGATGTCGGACGACAGTTTCTTTCGCGAGGTGGATCAGGAACTCCGCCAGGATCAGGCCAAGGCGCTGTGGGACCGCTTCGGCACCACGATCATCGCCGTCGCCGTTACCGTCGTTGTCGCCACCTCGGCCTGGGTGGGCTGGGACTATTGGAGCCAGTCTCGCGCCGACGCTTCCGGCGACGCCTATCTCCAGGCGCTCGAACTTGCCCGCGACGGCAAGACCGATGATGCGAAGGCGGCGCTCGCCGCGCTCGAGGCAGACGGCTACGGCGCCTATCCGGTGCTGGCGCGCATGCGCGGCGCCACCCTTCTGGCGGAAGCCGGCGACCACGCCGGCGCGGTGGCCGGTTTCGACAGCGTCGCAGCCGACAGCGCGATTCCGGCCTCGCTGCGCGAAATGGCGCGGCTGCGCGCCGGGCTCCTTCTCGTCGACCATGGCAGCTATGCCGACGTCGCGAGCCGCGTCGAGACGCTGACGGTCGAGACCAGCCCGCTGCGCCACGCCGCGCGCGAGGCGCTCGGGCTCGCCGCCTGGAAGGAAGGCCGGCAGGCCGATGCGGCCAAGCTGTTCGAGGAGATCGCCGGCGACGACGGCGCGCCGCAGAACGCGCGCCAGCGCGCCACCCTGATGTCCGAGCTGATCCGCGGTTCGGGCGCGGCGTCCTGATCCAGTCCCGGTCCCGGTCATGAGCATCAAGATCGCCATCGTCGGTCGCCCCAATGTCGGCAAATCGACATTGTTCAACCGGCTGGTCGGCCGCAAGCTGGCGCTGGTCGACGACACGCCGGGCGTGACGCGCGACCGCCGCGTCCATTCGGCCCGGCTCTACGACCTGCGCTTCGAGGTCATCGATACGGCGGGTCTGGAAGACGCCACCGCCGCCTCGCTCGAAGGCCGCATGCGCGCCCAGACCGAGACAGCCATCGACGAAGCCGACCTGATCCTGTTCCTGATCGATTCGAAGATCGGGATCATGCCCGACGACCGCACCTTTGCCGATCTCGTCCGGCGCACCGGCAAGCCGGTGGTGCTTTGCGCCAACAAGGCCGAGGCGCGCGGCGCCCAGGCCGGGATGCTGGAAGCGTGGGAGCTCGGCCTCGGCGAACCGATACCGATCTCGGCCGAGCACGGCGAGGGCATGCCCGACCTGCGCGAGGCGATCGTCGCCGCGCTGGGCGAGGAGCGCGCCTTCGCCCATGAGCGCGAGGAAGCTGCGATTGCCGCCGCCGCCGTCGACGAGCCCCTGATCGGCGAGGACATCGACGATCCCGACGCCGAGACCGTTCCCGAATACGACATCTCAAAGCCGCTGCGCATTGCCATGATCGGTCGGCCCAATGCCGGCAAATCGACGATGATCAACGCGCTGATCGGCGAGGAGCGCCTGCTGACGGGCCCGGAAGCCGGCATCACCCGCGATTCGATCTCGGTCGACTGGACATGGCGCGAGCGCCGCATCAAGCTGTTCGACACCGCCGGCCTGCGCCGCAAGTCGCGGGTGCAGGAGAAGCTGGAAAAGCTCTCCGTCGCCGACGGCCTGCGCGCCGTGCGCTTCGCCGAAGTGGTCATCATCGTCCTCGACGCCACCATCCCCTTCGAGAAGCAGGATCTCCAGATCGCCGACCTGATCGTGCGCGAAGGCCGCGCGCCGGTCATCGCCTTCAACAAATGGGACCTGATCGAGAATCCGCAGGAGATTCTGGCCGAGTTGCGGGAGAAGACGGCGCGCCTGCTGCCGCAGGTGCGCGGCATCCGCGCCGTGCCGGTGTCGTCGGAAACCGGTCGCGGGCTCGACAGGCTGATGGAAGCGGTCGAGGAAACCCATCGCGTCTGGAACCGGCGCGTTTCGACCGGCAAGCTCAACCGCTGGCTCGAAGGCATTCTCGGCCATCATCCGCCTCCGGCCGTCGCCGGCAGGCGCCTGAAGATCAAGTACATCACCCAGGTCAAGACGCGCCCGCCAGGTTTCGTGCTGTCGTGCTCGCGCCCCGAGGCGATGCCGCAATCCTATGTCCGCTATCTCGTCAACAATCTGCGCGACAGCTTCGACATGCCGGGCGTACCGATCCGGGTGGCGCTGCGCGCCTCGGACAATCCGTTTGCCGGCAGGGCGAAGAAAAAGAAATAGCCGTAGACAAGACGGGCGGAGACGACACAGGCGGGGGAACACGCGCAGCCATGCTCGAACGACGCGACAGCTATGAGGCCCTCTACCGCGATTTCCGCTGGGACATACCCGAGCGCTTCAACATCGGCATCGCCGTCAGCGACTGCTGGGCGGCGAGGGAACCCGACCGTATCGCCCTTCTCGGCCATCATGCGCAGGGCGAGGCGGAGCGGCTGACCTATGGCGAGCTTTCCGCCCGCTCCAATGCGCTGGCCAACGCGCTACGGGCGCAGGGCGTGCGCGCCGGCGACCGGGTGGCACTGCTCTTGCCGCAGTGCTTCGAGGTGGCGATCGCCCATGTCGCGATCTATAAGCTCGGCGCCATCGCCGTGCCGCTGGCGCTGCTGTTCGGCATCGAGGCGCTGGAATACCGCCTGAACGCGGCGGGGGTGAAGGCCGTCGTTACCAACGACGCCGGCAACGCCAAGCTGCGCCAGATCGGGTCGCGGCTGCCGCTTCTCGAAACCGTCATTTCGACCGACGGCGCCGGCAGCGGCGCGCTCGGCTTCGACAGTCTCGTTGCCGGCCATCCGACCCGCTTCCAGCCCGCCGCGACCTCGCCCGAAGATCCGGCGCTGATGATCTTCACCTCCGGCACGACCGGCCCGCCCAAGGGCGCGCTGCACGGCCACCGTGTCCTGCTCGGCCATCTGCCGGGCGTGCAGATGCCGCATGAATTCCTGCCGCAGCCGGGCGACCTCCTGTGGACTCCGGCGGACTGGGCATGGGCCGGCGGACTGCTGAACGTGCTCCTGCCCGGCCTCTATTTCGGAGTTCCGGTGGTGGCCGGCCGCGCCGAGCGCTTCGAGCCGGAAGCGGCACTGAGCCTG
>JBLJBS010000217.1:0-29085 GCA_047637695.1 Aquamicrobium sp.
GCGGCAGGAAGGCGACGAAGAAGACGATGCTCTTCGGGTTCAGCGCCGTCACCACGTAAGCATGAAGAAAGATGCGTCGTGTGGCAGGCGCGGACAGTTCGATTTCCGCCGCGTCCTGCCGGACGACCGGCGCGCGCCACAGCTTGATGCCGAGATAGACGAGATAGGCGGCGCCGATCCATTTCAGCGCTGTGAACAGGGTGGCGGAGGCGGCGAGCAGCGCGCCCACGCCGAGGATCGAGGCGGTCATGGCGGTGAAGTCGCCGAGCGCGACGCCGCCGACGATGGCCAGCGCCGGCCGCCGGCCGTGGCCGAGCGCGTAGGAGATGACGAGAAGCACGGTCGGCCCAGGGATCGCCACCACGATCGCCGAGGCGACGGCGAATGCGGCCCATAGCTCGAACGACATGACGGGTTCCCGTTTTGGTCGAAAGCAGGAGCAATCCACATCCGGATGCCGCTTGCAAGCGGCATCCCGCGCGATCAGTCGCAGAGCGGCATGAGGCGGGTGAAATGCCCCATCTTTCGGCCCGGCCGCGCCTCGGCCTTGCCGTAGAGATGGACGACCGTGTCCTTCTCGGTCAGCAGTTGCGGCACCCGGGCGACGTCGTCGCCGATCAGGTTCTCCATCACGCAATCGCTGTGCCGCGAAGGGTCGCCGAGCGGCAGGCCGGCGATGGCGCGGATGTGCTGCTCGAACTGGGATATGGCGCAGGCGGCTTCCGTCCAGTGGCCGGAATTG
Organism: Aquamicrobium sp.; assembly: GCA_047637695.1. GTDB lineage: Bacteria > Pseudomonadota > Alphaproteobacteria > Rhizobiales > Rhizobiaceae > Aerobium. The sequence goes on from JBLJBS010000217.1 coordinate 743, forward strand.
TGGACACGCGGCGCGATCTCGTTGACCAGCACCTCGCCGTTGTCGAGCACGAAGAACTCGACGCCGATGACGCCGACATAGTCCAGCCCTTCGAGGATCGCCGTCGCGGCGGCGCGCGCGGCGTCGAGCGTCCCGGGCGCGGCAGTGGCGGGAACGGTGGAACTGTGCAGGATGCCGTCGCGGTGGACGTTCTCTGCCGGGGCATAGGCGACGGTGGTTCCGTCGCGGCCGCGTGCGGCGATCACCGAGATCTCGCGCGCGAACGGCACCAGCGCCTCGATGATCAGCGGCACGGCGCCCATTGCGGCATGAACGCCTTGCGTTTCGCCGGATTGGCCAGGGCGGAAGACACGCTGGCCCTTGCCGTCATAGCCGAGACGACGGGTTTTCAGCACGCCGTGGCCACCGAAGGCGGCAAGGGCAGTGGCGAGGCCGGCATCGTCGTCGACCGCGACGAAGCGTGCCGTCGCGATGCCCATGGCGTTGATCGCGGCCTTTTCCGTCAGCCTGTCCTGCGCGACCTCCAGCGCGCGCGGCGGCGGAAACACCGGCACCCGCGCCGCGAGCGCTTCAGCGGCCGCGACCGGCACGTTCTCGAATTCATAGGTGACGACCGCGCATATGTCCGCCAGCTCGGCAAGCGCGGCTTCGTCGTCATAGGCGGCGGCGATCTGGCGGTTGGCGACCTGTGCCGCCGGACAGTCGGCCTGCGGTTCAAGGATGACGCTGCGGTAGCCGAGACGCGCGGCGGAGATGGCCAGCATGCGGCCGAGCTGGCCGCCGCCGACGATCCCGATCGTCTCTCCGGGGAGAAGAGGCCCGCTCATGCCTCGTCGCCCGGCGTCAGCGCGACCGCGTCGGTCTGACGCGCGCGCCAGGCGTCGAGCCGTTCGCCGAGCGCGGCATCGGAAAGCGCCAGAACGGCGGCCGCGAGCAGGGCGGCATTGACCGCGCCGGCACGTCCGATAGCAAGCGTGCCGACGGGAATGCCGGCCGGCATCTGGACGATGGAAAGCAGCGAATCCTGACCCGACAGCGCCTTCGACTCGACCGGCACGCCGAACACCGGCAGCGAGGTCAGCGCCGCCGTCATGCCCGGCAGATGCGCCGCGCCGCCGGCCCCGGCAATCACCACCTTGTAGCCGGCCGCCTTCGCGTCGGTGGCGAATTCATAGAGCCGCTTCGGGGTGCGATGGGCCGAGACGATCAGATTTTCGTGAACGATGCCGAGCGCGTCCAGCGTCTCGGAGGCATGGCGCATCGTCGCCCAGTCGGACTGGCTGCCCATGATGATGGCGACGTCGGGAGCGGAACCGGCCATGAAAGTCTCCGGGAAAAAGGGCTGCGTGGTGCGCCCGGTCAGGCGATGATGTCGGGAATGATCCGGTCTTCAAGCTCCTTGAGCTTGTCCTTCAGCGCCAGCTTCTTCTTCTTCATGCGCTGGACCTGCAAGGCGTCGCAGCCCATGGCGATCATGGCGTCGATCGCGGCGTCGAAGTCAGTGTGATCCTGCTTCAGCTTGGCAAACTCGAGACGAATCCCGGCCTGTTCCTGTTCCGACATGCTCGTCCGTCTGAAGAGAGGGCGCGATGCGCCGTGCGGGCGGTCGCCCGCCGCAAGCCGGCAGGCCCTGTGTTAGTAACACGTTTAGCCTTGGCGGGAAAAGCCACAATGCCGCATTCGACAGCCGGATAAAACGGTGGCAGACTGTCATGGTGCTGTCATATGCGGCGACCCGCGGCGGATGCCGTTGACGGTGCGATGAAGCAACCTTGAAGGGAGAGTCTATCATGTCTCTTGCATCCCATCTTGCGGAACTGCAGCGCAAGCACGGCGACCTCGACCGGCAGCTCGATGAGGCAATGTCGCATCCTTCGTCCGACAATCTCGAAATCGCCCGGCTGAAAAGACGCAAGCTGGCCATCAAGGACCAGATAGAGAAGCTGCAGTTGCCGACCCAGCACTGAGCTCTTGCACGAACCCGGAAAGCACGCCGGTGGCGGTATCGCCGCCGGCTTTTTATATGGTGGGTCGCCTTCAATATGGTGGCCGCCTTGCGCGCGGCGACCTCAGCTCTCCCAGAACTGGTCGAGCCAGATGTTGAGCGCGAGAAAGCCGTCGCCGTCGAGGGCATAGATGCGCCGGGTGCCTTCGGCGCGGACGCCGACCAGCCCGGTGTCGAGCAGCACCTTCAAATGTTGCGACACGGCCGGGCGCGACACCGGCAGGACGGCCGCGAGCTGGTTGACGGTCTTCGGCCCGCGCCGCAGCTCCTCGAGCAGGCGGCGGCGATGGGCGTCGGAAATGGCCATGAACGCATCTGGCTGAATCATGATCTTAACTAGTAGCGGGACCGACGCCAAAGACAACGGCAAACGCGGCCGGGCCGCTATTCGGCGGCCGGATTCATCGCGTCGGGGTCGTCGTCATTGTCGTTGTCCTGTTCGCTGCGCGGATCGAGCAGCACCGACTGGGGCGTAACGGCGCGCTCGGCCGGCAACGTCTTGAACGCGCCGCGCTCCTCGACCGGGATCGGCGGGCGGATGCGGGCACGGATCAGCGCATAGACGCCGAGCGCGAAATGCGGCGCGGCCGTGGCCAGGAACAGGCCGTCGGGGCGCAAGCGCTCCATCAGGAACGCGCCTATCAGCGGCCCGAGCATGGTGCCGAAGCCGTAGAGCAGCAGCAGGCCGCCCGAGACCTTGACGAAATCCTCGGAGCTGGCGTGGTCGTTGGCATGGGCAACGGCGATCGAATAGAGCGTATAGGCGAGCGCGCCGTACCCGGCTGTCAGCGCGAGGATGGCCGGACCCGAGCGGGGGGCGACGACAAACAGCGCCAGCGCAAACAGCGCCGCGCCGAAGGCGGCGGCCGACAGCACGTAGCGGCGGTCGGTGCGGTCGGAGACGCGGCCGACCGGAAGCTGGGCCATGGCGCCGGCGATGACGGCGATGCTGACCATCAGCGCGATCTCGAAGGACGAGATGCCGACGCGCGCGCCATAGACGGCGCCGAGCGTGCCCCAGGCGCCGTTGGCGATGCCGATGAACAGGCATCCGACCGCCGCCACCGGCGAGTTGGCGTAGAGGCCGCCAAGGTCGAGCCTGACCTCGGCCAGAGGCTGCGGTGAGACGGCGGAAGAAATCGCGACCGGAATCAGCGAGGCGCAGAACAGGATGCCCGCCAGCATGAAGGGGGCGGCGCTGGAAATGTCGGTCATGGCGACCAGCATCTGGCCGGCGGTGATCGAGCCATAGGTAACCATCATGTAGAGGCCGAACACCGTGCCGCGATTGTCGTTGGTGGCGCGCTCGTTCAGCCAGCTCTCGATGACCATGAAGGCCCCGGCCATGGTGAAGCCGGTCGCCGCGCGCAAGGCTATCCAGATCGTCTCGTCGATCATAAGGCCGGTGGTCAGCGCCACCATGGCGCCGGAGGCCGCGAAGGCGCCGAAGGCCCGGACATGCCCGACCTTGCGCACCAAAAGCGGCGCGAGATAGCAGCCGGTGACGAAGCCGCCGGCCCAGGCCGTGCCGAGCAGGCCGAGCGAGGAGGTCGAGAAGCCTTCCGCCTGGCCACGCAGCGGCAGCAGCAGGCTGTGCAGGCCCGAGGCGGCGAGCAGGAAGGCGGTGCCGCCCAGAAGCGAGAAGATCGAACGATAGGTGGCGAACATGGCGTCTCCGCTGGCGGCCGTTCGTTGCGAAACCATTGTCTGCGATTCGGACGAAATCTGGCGGATCTTCAGGCAGGCCGCTCACATGTTTGCAACATGGAGAGGAAAAAGATTGATCGTCCGGGCAAGAAGCGGCGTCTGGACCCGGCCGTCAGCGCCGGAAAAGCGCCTCCGCCGCCTGCAGCGTCGACCCCTTGGCAGCGAGCTCGGCTTCCAGGCGGTCGATCTCGGCCTGCAACTGGCCGATTCGCTGCTGCAACTCGTCGACCGACAGCAGCGAGAGATCCTGCCCGATCTCATGCGTGCGTCGCGGCTTTGCGGGTTCGTCGTCGAACAGCGCCATTTCATCGTCCTCCGCTTTGCCTTGCCCGCGAGGAGTGTACATAAAGAAGCAGGGCCGGGGCAAATGCCGCGACCTGGCAAGGTCGAAGGACGAAAAGAGATGGTGAAGAAAGCGCTTCCCGAGACGATGACGGCGATCGCCATTGCCGAGCCGGGCGGTCCGCTGGTGCTGAAGCCGCAGGCGCGGCCGGTGCCGCAGCCGCAAGCGGGGGAAATTCTGATCCGGGTGCGGGCGGCGGGGGTCAACAGGCCCGACGTCCTGCAGCGCCAGGGCGCCTATCCGCCGCCGCCGGGCGCGTCGGATCTTCCCGGCCTCGAGGCAGCGGGCGAAGTCGTGGCGCTGGGCGAGGGCGCCCTGCGCTTCCGCATCGGCGATGCCGTCGCTGCCCTGACCGCCGGCGGCGGCTATGCCGAATATGTCGCGGTTCACGAGACCAACGCGCTGCCGGTGCCGGCCGGCTTCACTTTCACGGAGGCGGCCGCGCTTCCCGAAACCCTGTTCACCGTCTGGCACAACGTCTTCCAGCGCGGCGGCCTCGCCGCAGGCGAAAGCTTCCTCGTCCATGGCGGTTCGTCGGGCATCGGCACGACGGCGATCCAGCTCGCCTCGGCATTCGGCGCGCGGGTCTTCGCCACCGCCGGCTCCGTGGCGAAATGCGAGGCCTGTGTGCGGCTCGGCGCCGTCCGCGCGATCAATTATCGCGACGAGGATTTCGTCCGCGTCATAAAGGACGAGACGAACGGAAACGGCGTCGACGTCATCCTCGACATGGTCGGGGGCGACTATGTCTCGCGCAACTATGCCGCGGCCGCGATGGACGGCCGCGTCGTCCAGATCGCCACGCTCGGCGGTGCGAAGGCCGAGGCCGACATCGCCCGGCTGATGGTCAAGCGACTGACGCATACCGGCTCGACGTTGCGGCCGCGCTCCGTCGAGTTCAAGGCGCGGATCGCGGCCGAGCTGGAGCAGAAGGTGTGGCCGCTTCTCGCCGACAGGAAGATCGCGCCGGCGATGGACACGATCTTCCCGCTCAAGGACGCCTGGCGCGCCCATGAACGGATGGAAGAGGGCGACCATATCGGCAAGATCGTCCTCGACGTGGGGTAGAGCATTTTGCAGTCAGACGGTTAGGTCTGACGTCGCATGAATGCGGCTCAAGAAACAAAGCGAGAGCGACGGAACTGCATTCGTCAGAATGCCCGTTGCTCTAGGCGCGGTTGCCGCCCCAGCGCGGGGCGCGGAAAGGCGCAAGGCTGGAAATTGCCGCCCCGGCGGGTCCGCTTTTCGTTGCGGGCGGCCGCAAATCGGGCTATATCTGTGGCGATTTTCCCAAATTGGTGGCTTTGCCCACCGCCCGCGACAGGGACGCGGGCGAACGAGAGGACTTTAACTCATGGCCAACACGCTGCTCATGCCCAAGGCGACCGCCGTCTGGCTCGTCGACAACACCGCGCTCTCCTTCGACCAGATCGCGCATTTCTGCACGCTGCATCCGCTGGAAGTTAAGGCGATCGCCGACGGCGAGTCGGCACAGGGCATCAAGGGCCTCGACCCCGTCATCACCGGCCAGCTCTCGCGCGAGGAGATCGCCAAGGGCGAGGCCAACCCCGATCATCGCCTCAAGCTGGCGGAGCCGAAGGTGCGGGTGCCGGAATCGAAGCGCCGCACCCCGCGCTACACGCCGCTGTCGAAGCGCCAGGACCGGCCGAACGCCATTCTCTGGCTGGTCAAGAATCACCCCGAACTCAAGGACGCGCAGATCTCGCGCCTAGTCGGCACCACCAAGTCGACCATCGAGCAGATTCGCGGCCGCACCCACTGGAACGCGGCCAACCTCACCCCGATGGACCCGGTGACGCTCGGCCTGTGCTCGCAGATCGACCTCGACCTCGAGGTCCAGCGCGCCTCGCGCGGCCAGCCGGCGGCCGCGCCAGCCGGCGACACGCTGCTTCCGGCGTCGATGACGGAAAGCCTTTCCGTGCGCGAGGACAGGGAAGACGGCGAGCTCGACGCCGATGCCGTCTTCGCCAAGCTGTCCTCGCTCAAGTCGACCGCCCGCGACGACGACGAGGAATAATCTCGGCATCGATGACCGCCTGGCTCCTGCCGGCGCGGAACCCGTTTCCCGCCGGCTTCGTCTTGATGACGGATCGGATCAGCCGCCGATGCCCTTGCCTTCAAGGGCGCTGCCGATCTCTTCGAGGACAACCGGGTCGTCGATGGTGGCCGGCATCGACCATTTCTCGCGGTCGGCGATCTTCTGCATCGTGCCGCGCAGGATCTTGCCGGAACGCGTCTTGGGCAGACGCTTGACGGTGACCACCGACTTGAAGGCGGCGACCGGGCCGATCCTGTCGCGCACCAGCGCGATCACTTCCTTCTCGACCTCGGCCGGTATGCGCTCGGCACCGGCGTTCAGCACCACGAAGCCGAGCGGGATTTGCCCCTTCATGCCGTCATGCATGCCGACGACGGCGCATTCGGCAACGTCCGGGTGCTCGGCCACAACCTCTTCCATCGCGCCGGTCGACAGGCGATGGCCGGCGACGTTGATGATGTCGTCGGTACGGGCCATGATGAAAAGATAGTCGTCCTCGTCGATATAGCCCGCGTCCGCGGTCTTGTAGTAGCCGGGGAACTCCGAAAGATAGGCCGAGAAGAAGCGCTCGTCGGCGTTCCACAACGTCGGCAGGCAACCGGGCGGCAGCGGCAGCTTGATCACGACATTGCCGAGTGTGCCGGGGGCCACTTCATGGCCGGCATCGTCGAGCACGCGCACGTCGTAGCCCGGCATCGGCACGGCGGGCGAGCCGTACTTGACCGGAAGCTGGCCGAGGCCGACCGGGTTCTGGCTGATCGGAAAGCCGGTTTCGGTCTGCCACCAATGATCGATGACCGGCACGCCGAGCCGGGCCTCCGCCCATTTGATGGTCTCGGGGTCGGCGCGCTCGCCGGCCAGGAACAGTGTGCGGAAGCCGGACAGGTCGTATTTGCCGACGAATTCGCCCTTGGGATCCTGCCCTTTGATGGCCCGGAAGGCGGTCGGCGCGGTGAACAGCGCCGAGACGCCGTGCTCGGAAATCACCCGCCAGAAGGTGCCGGCGTCGGGCGTGCCGACAGGCTTGCCCTCGAAGACGATGGTGGTGGCGCCGTGCAGGAGCGGCGCATAGACGATGTAGGAATGGCCGACCACCCAGCCGACGTCGCTTGCCGCCCAGAACACCTCGCCCGGCTGGATGCCGAACTCGTTCTCCATTGTCCATTTCAGCGCGACCATGTGGCCGCCATTGTCGCGCACCACGCCTTTCGGCTGCCCGGTGGTGCCGGAGGTGTAGAGCACGTAGAGCGGGTCGGTGGCGGCAAGCGGAACGCACTCGACCTGCCTGCCGGCCGCCTTGGCAGCGGCCACCGCCTCCGCTATGTCGACGTCGCGGCCGGGCGTCAGCTCGCACGGATGTTCGGGCCGTTGCAGGATGACGCAAGCCTCGACCTTGTGCTTCGCCATCCCGATCGCGCCGTCGAGCAGCGGCTTGTAGGCAACGATGCGGCCGGGCTCGATGCCGCACGAGGCGGAGACGATCAGCTTCGGCGTCGAATCGTCGATGCGGGTGGCGAGCTCGCGGGCGGCGAAGCCGCCGAAAACCACCGAATGCACCGCGCCCAGCCGGGCGCAGGCCAGCATGGCAAACAGCGCCTCCGGCACCATCGGCATGTAGACGATGACGCGGTCGCCCTTTTCCACGCCCTGGTCGCGCAGCACGGTGGCCAGCGCCACCACCTCGTCCTTCAGCTCGGCATAGGTGTAGGTGCGCTTGCGGCCGGTGATCGGGCTGTCGTAGATCAGCGCCGGCTGGTCGGCTCGGCCCGCCTCGACATGGCGGTCGACGGCGTTGAAGCAGGTGTTGCAGATGCCGTCGACGAACCAGCGGCCATAGACGCCCTGTTCCGGGTCGAAGATCTTGTTAGGTGGGGAAATCCAGTCTATCGCTTTAGCGGCCTCGGCCCAGAATGCTTCCGGGTCGGCCTGCCAGCCGGCGTAAACCTCAGCGTAGCGTGACGCCATCTTTCCCTCCCTCGCGCCGCCGCTCTGCTCCCCGCCAGCGGCTACAGTGTCGATAACTACAGCGCGCAGGGTCCGTCCGGCTTTGACAGGAGTCAAGCTTGCTGCTCAAACGGGCGGCGAAGAAAAGCAAATGCGGCGGATCGCCCCGATGACCAAGATACTTTCCCTGCTGATACTCGGGATGATGATCGCCCATATCATCAAGCCGCTCGGCCTGCCGGGGCTGAAGAAGCGCGCCGACTTCTGGAAGCTGGCGGTCTTCGCCATCGCCGCCATCTCGCTGACCGTGCTGTTGAGCCACGGCAACTGATGGCCGCCGCCCGGCGCTGCGCGTGAAGCGCGGCGGGCCGGGCGGCGGAAATCCTCTCCCCGTCAGTTGCTGCGGGAAGCCTCGAAGATGCTGTCGATGGCCGAACCCAGCACCGCATCGAATTCGGCGTCGCTCTGCTGCGCCGAAAGGCCCTCGGTCAGGGCGCGCGAGAAGCTGGCGATCACGCCATCGTTCTTCGCCAGCATGGCGTTGGCGTCGTCGCGGGAATAGCCGCCCGACAGCGCAACCACGCGCATGATGCGCGGATCGTCGACCAGCGGCTTGTAGAGATTGGCCTTGGTCGGCAGCGTCAGCTTGAGCATCACCTGCTTGCCGGCGGGCACCTTGTCGAGCTGCTTCGTGATCTCGTCGAGCAGGATGTCTTCCGCTTCCGCCTTGTCGGCGATCGAGATCGTCACTTCCGGCTCGATGATCGGGACGAGGCCGTGGCCGAGGATCTGCCGCGCCACCTCGAACTGCTGGGCGACGTTGGCGGCGATGCCGGCGCGGTTGGCGGCGTCGATGACCGAGCGCATCTTGGTGCCGAAGATGCCCTTGGCGACGGCGCGCTCCAGCAGCGCATCGAGCTCAGGCATCGGCTTCATCAGCTTGACGCCGTCCTTCTCGTCGGTGAGGCCCTTGTCCACCTTCAGGAACGGCACGACGCCACGCTTCTCCCACAGATACTGCGCCGTCGGCGTGCCGTCGATGTCGCGATCCATGGTCTGCTCGAACAGGATCGCGCCCATGACCTTGTCACCGGTGAAGGCGGGCGACTTGATGATGCGCGCGCGCATCTGGTGAATGAGATCAAACATCCCGGCGTCGTTCGACCAGGCGCCTTCCTCGATACCGTAGAGCTTGAGCGCCTTCGGCGTGGAGCCACCCGACTGGTCGAGCGCGGCGATGAAGCCGTCCTTGTTCCCGGCCTGCGCGGCCATTGCGCTGACGGTGTCGTGGGGACGTTCGCTCATTTCATGCCTCCTGTTCGCGTTTGAAGGCCGCTTAGCAGAAGCGGCGCGCGAACGGAATGCGAGGCACGCGTTCGAATCGATTGAAACGATTTCAAATGTTTAAGACGGTAAATGGCGGTTTCGGTCATTCCGCCGCGTCGCGCCTTGTCTCGTCCGGCGCATCGGGGTGGCCCGGCGCGGTCTCGCAGCCGAGATCGGGGAAGGCGAGCACCCGGCAGCCGTGGAAATCGATGCGGGCAACAAGCAGGCCGCGCTCCTCGAAATAGACGAGCAGGCGTCGCGCCCGCCGCGGCGAGTGGCTGCCATAGGCGCGCGCCAGGGTCGCGTCGGAGGGGCAGGGATCGTTGTCGATCGCCGCGCGGGCGACGATCAGGAACACGCCCTGAAGATCGTCGGGCAGGGTTTCGGACAGCGACAACGCCGTCACCCAGGCGTCGCCGCCGGACCCCTCGTCGACGCCGGCGCGGGCAATCGCCAGCTTGCGGCGAAATGCGGAAAGCGACAGCGGCTCGCCGGGTAGCCGGCGGATACGGCCGCGCACCAGAAAATCCTGATAAAGCACGGCGTCGGACCGGAAGGCGGCATCCGGGTCGTCGAGAATTTCGCGCAGGATGGCGTCGATGTCAGCGGCACGCGCAGCCTCGTCGATGACGGCGAAGACCGGCGCGTCGGATGTTTCGGCGGCAGGCATCGGCCGCGCCAGCTGCTCCAGTATGTCGACGATGGGAACGGGCGGAGGCGAAGGCCGCCGCACCACCGGGGATGCTTCCTCGGGACCGGGCGTGAAGATCAGCTCGCGCATGTCTTCCGGCGTCTCCGGCAGCGGCATCAGCTTCGGGCTGGTCGAGCGCGCGGCGGTTTCGACCGGGCCGATGGTGACGGGGAGCGGCCGGCGCGACAAAGCGGGCCCGAGGGCGACGAAGGAGCCGCGCGCGAGATCGCGGAACATTTCCGCCTGGCGGCGGTCCATGCCCAGCAGGTCGGCGGCGCGCGCCATGTCGATGTCGAGGAAGGTGCGGCCCATCAAGAAGTTGGAGGCTTCCGCCGCCACGTTCTTGGCCAGCTTGGCGAGGCGCTGCGTCGCGATGACACCGGCAAGACCGCGCTTGCGGCCGCGGCACATCAGGTTGGTCATCGCCCCGAGCGACAGTTTCCGCGCCTCGTCGGAGACCTCGCCGGCTACGGCCGGCGCGAAGAGCTGCGCCTCGTCGACCACGACGAGCACGGGATACCAGTGGTCGCGCTCGGCGTCGAACATGCCGCCGAGAAAGGCGGCGGCGGCGCGCATCTGCCGCTCGACGTCGAGTTCCTCGAGATTGAGCACCACCGAGGCGCGATGCTGGCGCACACGGCCGGCTATGCGGGTGAGCTCCGCCTCGGAGCGGGCGGCGTCGATGACCTGATGGCCGAACTTCTCCGCGAGCGTGACGAAATCGCCCTCAGGGTCGATGATGCATTGCTGCACCCATGGCGCGCTCTGCTCGAGAAGGCGGCGCAGCAGGTAGGACTTCCCCGACCCGGAATTGCCCTGGACCAGAAGGCGGGTGGCCAGAAGTTCTTCCAGATCGAGATTCGCCGGGCCGCTGCCGGCGGTCCCCATATCGATGTTGACCTTCATCGCATCCCTCTTACCGGGCCGTGCTTAGCACCGACGGCCCAGGATAACGACGCATCGCCACGCGATTCCCACACCCATGACAAGCAGGGAAGGAAAAAAATGCCGAAGGGCGCGGCAAAAGCCGCGCCCTTCTTCAGCCTGTCGATCACGTCAGCGCGACAGCGCGGCCACGCCGGGCAGTTCCTTGCCTTCCATCCATTCGAGGAAGGCGCCGCCGGCGGTCGAGACATAGGTGAAGTCGTCGGCCACCCGCGCGTGGTTGAGCGCGGCGACGGTGTCGCCGCCGCCCGCCACCGAGACAAGTTTGCCGGCCTTCGTCTCTCCGGCGGCGAACTTCGCCGCCGCGACCGTCGCCCGGTCGAAGGGTTCGATCTCGAACGCGCCGAGCGGCCCGTTCCAGACAAGCGTCTTCGCCTTGCCGATCCATTCCTTCACCACCCCGATCGTGTCCGGGCCGACATCGAGGATCATGGCGTCGGCCGGCACCGCATCGACCGAAACGGTTTCGTTTTCCGCATTGGCCTTGAATTCCTTCGCCACCACCGCATCGGTGGGCAGCACGATGGCGCAGCCGGTTTCCTTCGCCCTGGCCATGATCTGGCGGGCGGTGTCGGCGAGGTCGTGCTCGGCGAGCGACTTGCCGACATCGACCCCCTGTGCGGCCAGGAAGGTGTTGGCCATGCCGCCGCCGATGACCAGCGCGTCGACCTTGCCGACCAGATTGGTCAGGAGATCGATCTTGGTCGAGACCTTGGCGCCGCCGACGATGGCCACGACCGGCCGCGCCGGCTGGCCGAGCCCTTTTTCCAGCGCCTCGAGCTCGGCCTGCATCGAGCGGCCGGCATAGGACGGCAGGACGCGGGCCAGCCCTTCCGTCGAGGCGTGGGCACGGTGGGCGGCCGAGAAGGCGTCGTTGACGTAGATGTCGCCATTGGCGGCAAGCGCCGCGACGAAATCCGGCTCGTTCTTTTCCTCGCCCTTGTGGAAGCGAGTGTTCTCGAGCAGCAGGATGCCGCCGGCCTCGAGCGCTTCGACCGCCTTCGCCGCCGCGTCGCCGATGCAGTCGGAGGCGAAGCCGACGGGGTGGCCGAGGACGTCGGAAGCCGCGCGGGCGATCGGCGCCAGCGACTGGGTCGGATCGGGCGCGCCCTTCGGCCGCCCGAAATGGGCGAGAAGGATGACCTTCGCGCCCTTGCTGGCAAGCTCGGTGACGGTCGGGGCGACGCGCTCGATGCGCGTCGCGTCCGTGACCTCGCCGTCCTTGACCGGCACGTTCAGGTCGACGCGGACAAGCACGCGCTTGCCCGGGACATCTGCCTCGTCGAGGGTGCGGAAGCCTGCCATGGCGCTATCCTCCGCGCCGGGTCAGATGGTCTTGCCGAGCGCGACGGCCGTGTCGGCCATGCGGTTGGAGAAGCCCCACTCGTTGTCGTACCACGACATGACGCGGACCAGATTGCCCTCGATGACCTTGGTCTGGTCGAGCGCGAAGGTCGAGGAGTGGGCGTCGTGGTTGAGGTCGATCGAGACCAGCGGCTCCTTGGTGTAGGCAAGGATGCCCTTGAGCTTGCCGTCAGCGGCGGCGACAAGCGCGGCATTGACCTCGTCGACGGTGACGTTGCGCTTCGGCACGAACTTGAAGTCGATGACCGAGACGTTGGGGGTCGGCACGCGGATCGAGACGCCGTCGAGCTTGCCCTTGAGTTCCGGCAGGACGAGGCCGACGGCCTTGGCCGCGCCGGTCGAGGTCGGGATCATCGACAGCGCCGCGGCGCGGGCGCGGTAGAGGTCCTTGTGCATGGTGTCGAGCGTCGGCTGGTCGCCCGTATAGGCGTGCACCGTCGTCATGAAGCCCTTCTCGATGCCGAAGGCGTCGTTCAGCACCTTGGCCACCGGCGCCAGGCAGTTGGTGGTGCACGACGCGTTGGAGATGACGATGTGGTCGCTGGTGATCTGGTCGTGGTTGACGCCGTAGACCACGGTGATGTCGGCATTGTCGGCGGGCGCCGAGACGATGACGCGCTTGGCGCCGCCGGCGAGATGGGCCGACGCCTTTTCCTTGGAGGTGAAGATGCCGGTGCATTCGAGCACGATGTCGACGCCGAGCTCACCCCACGGCAGCTTCGACGGGTCGCGCTCGGCGAACACCTTGAACGAGTCGGAGCCGACGGTGATGGTGTCGCCCGCAACCCTGACCTCGCTGGGGAAGCGGCCATGGACGCTGTCGTAGCGCAGCAGGTGGGCGTTGGTCTCGACCGGGCCGAGATCGTTGATCGCCACGACGTCGATGTCCTTGCGGCCGCTCTCATAGATGGCGCGGACGATGTTGCGGCCGATGCGGCCAAATCCGTTGACGGCGACTTTGACGGTCATTGTGCGATCTCCCGAAGGGCTGGAAAGGCAAGGGTTTTCCGGCGATGGGGACGTGCGTCCCCTGCCGAAGCTCGCGTTTCCTTAGCCGTGCGACCGCGAAGAATCCAGCGCTGCCGCAGGATAAAACCGATTAGCATCGGCCGTGCCGGCGAAAACCGCTCGCCGGAGCGTCCCGGTGTGGAAATCCGATGTGGAAGCAATGAGATGGGCCGGGCCCTGGAGCCCGGCCATCTTGCGCCGGCTCAGCCGGCGGCAAGCTTCTTTTCGGCAGCCGCGACCACGGCTTCGGCGGTGATGCCGAAATGCTTGTAAAGATCCTCGATGCGGCCCGATGCGCCGAAGCCCGTCATCCCGACGAACAGGCCGTCGGAGCCGATGATGGCGTCCCAGCCCTGGCGAATGCCGGCTTCGATGGCGATCTTCACCTGCGCGCCGCCGATCACACCGGCGCGGTAGGCGGCATCCTGCCTGAAGAACAGCTCGAAGGACGGCACCGAGACGACGCGGGCGGCATGGCCGCGCTTGTCGAGCTCGGCCTTCGCCGCAAGCGCGATCTCGACCTCCGAGCCGGTGGCGAAGATCGTCACCTTGGCGTCGTCCCTGGCGGCGGCGAGCTCGTAGGCGCCGCGCGCCGTCAGGTTCTCGCCCGCATGCTCGGTGCGCACGGTCGGCAGGTTCTGGCGGGTCAGCGCCAGCGTCGTCGGCGTGCGCGTCGATTTGAGCGCCACCTGCCAGGCTTCCGCCGCCTCGACGGCGTCGGCGGGCCTGAGCACGATGTGATTGGGGATGGCGCGCAGCGCCGCCAGATGCTCGACCGGCTGGTGCGTCGGGCCGTCCTCGCCCAGACCGATGGAATCATGGGTCATGACGAAGATCGAGCGGATGCCCATCAGCGAGGCGAGCCGCATCGCCGGACGGGCATAGTCGGAGAAGGTGAGGAAGGTGCCGCCATACGGAATGATGCCGCCATGCAGTGTCATGCCGTTGATGGCCGCGGCCATGCCGTGCTCGCGGATGCCGAAATAGACGTAGCGGCCGGAATAGTCGCCGGGCTTGATCGGTCCGGTCTGGCTGGTCTTGGTGTTGTTGGAGCCGGTCAGGTCGGCCGAGCCGCCGATGGTCTCCGGCAGGATGCCGTTGATGATCTCGAGCGCCATCTCCGAAGACTTGCGCGTCGCCACCTTGGGCTTGTCGGCGGCGAGCTTCTGCTTGTAGGCGTCGATGGCGTCATCGAAACCGGCGGGAAGGTCGCCGCGCATGCGGCGATCGAACTCGCCGCGCGTCTCGGCATCGGCGGCGGCAAGGCGCTTCTCCCACTCCTTGCGCTCTTTGGCCGAGCGCAGTCCGGCCAGCCGCCAGGCGTCGAGCACGTCGGAGGGCACGGCGAAGGGTTCCGCGTCCCAGCCCAGCGCCTTGCGTGCGCCGGCCAGTTCTTCCGCGCCGAGCGGCGAGCCATGGACCTTGGAGGTGCCGGCCTTGGTCGGCGCGCCGAAGCCGATGGTGGTCTTGGCCGCGATCAGCGTCGGCCGGTCGGAACGCCTGGCCGCATCGAGCGCGGTGGCGATCGCTTCGGGGTCGTGGCCGTCGACGGCGAGCGTGTTCCAGCCGGAAGCGGCGAAGCGGGCGCGCTGGTCGGTCGAGTCCGACAGCGAGATCGCGCCGTCGATGGAGATGTCGTTGTCGTCCCAGATGACGATCAGCCGGTTGAGCTTCAGATGCCCGGCAAGCGAGATCGCCTCCTGGCTGATGCCTTCCATCAGGCAGCCATCGCCGGCCAGCACATAGGTGTGGTGATCGACCAGGCTGTCGCCAAAGCGGGCGTTCAGGATGCGCTCGGCGAGCGCCATGCCGACGGCATTGGCGATGCCCTGGCCGAGCGGGCCGGTGGTGGTCTCGATGCCGGCGGCGTGGCCCCATTCCGGGTGGCCGGCGGTCTTGTAGCCGAGCTGGCGGAAATGCCTGATCTGGTCGAGGTCGATGTCCTCGTAGCCGGTCAGGTAGAGCAGCGAATAGAGCAGCATCGAGCCGTGGCCGGCCGAGAGCACGAAACGGTCGCGGTCGGCCCAGTCGGGCTTCTGCGGATCGTAGGAGAGAAAGCGGGTGAACAGCACGGTGGCGATGTCGGCCGCGCCCATCGGCAGGCCGGGATGTCCGGAATTCGCCTTTTCGATGGCGTCGGCGGAAAGGAAACGAATGGCGTTCGCCATGCGGTCGTGCATTTCTCGGGAGGTGGTGTCTCGTGAAGTCATGGCGGTCGCTCGCTCGTAATCCGGCGCGAAGAAATGGCCCTCGCCGGGCCTTCGGGATCGAGGCGACACATAGCAGGCGCGTTCTCCGAGTCAACGTCGCAGGCCCCGTTGCGACAACAGTTCCGTGGGCGATGCGGGCTTTGACGGGGAAGTTCGCGACAGGCGCGTTGACGCGGCGTTGACACGCCGCCTAATGTTTCAGGTTCAAGATGCTGGCAATGCGTGCGATTCGGCGGCGCGGGCAGGCTGGAACGGAAGCGATGACCGGGGAAGCAACCCTAAGGGAAGTGATTGCACGTCTCGGCAAGGCGATCGACGCGCTTGAGGACGCGGTTTCCGCGCGCCTGGAGCGCGAGCAGGATTATGGCGAGGCCGAAGCCGAGGTCCAGCGCATGAACGCGGACCGCGCCCGCCTTGCCCATGAGCTCGACAGTTCGGAAGCGCGCGGCGAGAGGCTGGAGCAGGCCAACAAGGAGGTCTCGCGCCGGCTGGTCACCGCGATGGAGACGATCCGGGCCGTGCTCGACAGGTAGACGCGGTTCCCGGAAAAGCGGGAAGCGGTTTTCGTCCGGGATCGCGATATTATTCAGGAGCGGCCGATGGCGCAGGTGACGGTCAACATCGATGGCAAGCAGTACCGCATGGCCTGTGACGAGGGCCAGGAGGAGCATCTGATCGAGCTGGCCTCGCGGTTCGACCGCTATGTCTCGCATCTGAAGGGCTCGTTCGGCGAGATCGGCGATCTCCGGCTGACCGTCATGGCCGGCATCATGGTCATGGACGAGCTGAACGAGTTGCAGAAGCGCGTGCGCGGCATGGAAAGCGAGGTCGCGACGCTGCGCAAGACGCGCGACGACGCGCTGGTCAAGGCAGACAAGAACGACGCCGTGCTGACCGGCGCGCTGGCCACGCTCGCTGAGCGGATGGAAGGGCTGGCGTCGCGTCTCAACGCCGACCGGCCCGCGGGCTGAGGCCAGCTGGCTGAGGAAGGCCGAATTCAGGAGCGGGTCGGCGATGGCGTCGCCCGTCCGGCGCGATTTCGGTCCGGGTCGATCTTTCGGGCGATAAACATGCGGAACTGATAGCCATAGGGTACCGCACCGCGGCTTGTCTTCAGGCTCGCGGCCAGTTCGGCAAGCCGGCGCCGCGTTCCTTTCCTGCCCAGCCTAGCCTCGACGGCGCGGGCATGCGAAGAGGACAGGCCCAGTCCGATAAAATCCTCCGGGGTGAGATCGAGCACGACATTCTCCCCGAAGATGCTGACATTGGAAAGCCCTGGTGCATCCGCCAGTTCGGCGGCGTAATCCGGCCTGACATAGGCTTTTTCACCGCCATGACTTCCGAGGAATGTTTCGAGTGCGGCAGCGGCGGGGGACCGTTCGACATCGCGGATATAGTCGGCGATGGCCAGAACCCCGCCTGTGGCGAGAACCCGTTTCGCTTCGCCCAGAAACGCGGGAAAATCGAACCAGTGCGCCGCGGTGGCCGCCGTCACCGCGCCGATTGTGCCATCGGCGAAGGGAAGCTTTTCGGCGGCGCCGTCGATATAGCGGATGCGATCGCCGGACAAGGTGCGCAGCGCTTCGTCCCGCATCGGCCGGGACGGCTCGACGCCGACGATCTCGACGGCGGGCGGCAGAATGCCGGCAAGCTGGCGGGTGAAGATGCCGGTGCCGCTGCCTATATCTGCGACGGGGAGCGCGGCCGCGTCCGGCATGGCGAGGATGGCTTCGCGGAGGCGCGCCAAGAGAGAAGCGGGATAGCCGGGGCGGAAGCGGGCATATCCGTCGGTGTTGACGGCAAACCGGTCCGGCCTGCCCGATCCGCTCACCCCTCGATTTCCTCGCGCAGCATCTCCAGTTCCAGCCACTCCTCCTCCATGGCGGTGACCTTTTCCCGGAGCACATCGAGGTCGGCGGCGAGCTTTGCAAAGCCCTGCGGATCACGGGTGTAGAACGCCGGGTCGGCCATCTTCGCCTCCAGCGCGGCGATCCTGCCCTGCGCCTCGTCCACCTGCTTCGGCAACGTCTCGAGCGCGTATTTCTGCTTGTAGGAGAGCTTCTTCGTTGGGGATGAGGCCGCTGCCGGTTTCGGCTCCGTCTTCGCCTTCGTCGACGGCTCGTCGCGGCCGCGCCGCGCGCCGCGCGCATCGAGGCTGGTGCCGCCGCGCTGGGCCAGCATGTCGGAATAGCCGCCGGCATATTCGATCCAGCTGCCGTCACCCTCGGGCGCGATGGTGCTGGTCACGGTGCGGTCGAGGAAGTCGCGGTCGTGGCTGACAAGAAGCACCGTGCCGGCATAGTTGGCGACCAGTTCCTGCAGCAGGTCGAGCGTTTCCATGTCGAGGTCGTTGGTCGGTTCGTCGAGCACCAGCAGGTTGGCCGGACGCGACAGGATGCGCGCCAGCACCAGCCGCGCACGCTCGCCGCCGGAAAGCTCGCGCACCGGAGTGCGCGCCTGCTCGGGCTTGAACAGGAAGTCCTTCATGTAGGAGACGACGTGCTTTTCCTCGCCATTGACGACGACGCTGTCGCCGCGCCCGTCGGTCAGGTAGTGGGCCAGCGTCTCGGTCGGATCGAGTTCGCGCTTCTGGTCGAGCGCGGCGATCTCGAGATTGGCGCCCAGCCGGATCGTGCCGGAATCCGGCGCCAGCGCGCCGGTCAGCAGCTTGAGCAGCGTGGTCTTGCCCGCCCCGTTCGGCCCGACGAAGCCGATGCGGTCGCCACGCTGGATGCGGGTCGAAAAATCCCGGACCGCGACGATGTCGCCATAGCTCTTGGAGATCGCCTTGGCCTCGATGACGAGCTTTCCGGATTCCGGGCCTTCGGCGGCCACCATCGTCGCCAGCCCTTCCGCGCCCTTGTGGGAGCGGTGGCGCGCGCGCATGTCCTGAAGCTCGCCCAGCCGGCGCATGTTGCGCTTGCGCCTTGCGGTGACGCCATAGCGCAGCCAGTGCTCCTCGCGCACGATCTGGCGGCCGAGCTTGTGCTGCTCCTTCTCCTCCTCCTCGAGGATCGCGTCGCGCCATTCCTCGAAATGGGCGAAGCCCTTTTCCAGCCGCCGCGTCGCGCCCCTGTCCAGCCACACCACGGTCCGGCTGATGCGCTCGAGGAAGCGGCGGTCGTGCGAAATGACGACCAGCGCCGACTTCGTCCGCTGCAGCTCGCCCTCCAGCCATTCGATGGTGGTCAGGTCGAGATGGTTGGTCGGCTCGTCGAGCAGCAATATGTCCGGCTCGGGCGCGAGCACGCGGGCAAGCGCGGCGCGCCTCGCCTCGCCGCCCGACAGCGTCGCCGGGTCCTCGTCGCCGGTCAGGCCGAGGCTCTCGATCAGGTAGGTGGCGCGGTAGGGGTCGTCGGCGGGGCCGAGGCCGGCCTCGACATAGGCGCGCACCGTCGCCGCGCCCTGCCAGTCGGGCTCCTGCGGCAGATAGCGGATGGTCGCGCCCGGCTGGCGGAATATCTCGCCATCCTGCGGCTCGACCTGGCCTGCGGCGATCTTCAGCAGCGTCGACTTGCCGGAGCCGTTGCGGCCGACGAGCGCGATCTTGTCGCCGGCCGACGCCGCCAGCTGCGCGCCGTCGAGCAGCGGCGTGCCGCCGAATGTCAGCCTGATGCCATCGAGAAGAAGAAGCGGAGGAGCCATGGTCACAAAACGTAATGGGAGGCGGGACGGGCGACGACAAGGGCACGGCCTTGGGCAAGGCGCGCGGTGAGCCGGCCGCGCACCTCGTTGGAAAGCGTCAGCGACGAGCCGAACGGCACGAAGCGGTCTTCGAGCGGCCATTTCGCGCCGGACAAGGTCAGCCCCTCGAGGTCGGAAAAGGCGAGCACGCTGAACGGGGTGGCGTCGTCGAAATCGAAGATGGCTTCATGGCCGGGCAGCAGCGGCGCGCCTTCCTGCGTGCCGCTGGTCAGCAGGCAGGACAGGCCTCTTTCGGCGAGGCGCAGCGCCGCTGCAAGGTGCAGATAGGCATGGTCGGCCCGCTCGCCGCCGAAGGCGCCGACCAGCACCAGTTCGCGTGCGCCCCGCGCCAGCGCGGCATCGACCGCAAGCTCGCCGTCGGTCTGGTCCTTTTCCGGCGGGAAGATCTCCATCGGCACATCGGCGTGGTGGGCGCGCAGGCCGTCTTCGACCGAATCGAAATCGCCGGTCCACAATTCGGGCGTCAACCCTAACGCCGCGGCATGGCGCATGCCGGAATCGGCCGCGATCACCCGCGCGCCGGCGATCTGGCGGAAAAGGCGCGGCGTGGCGACGAGGTCGCCGCCGAGCAGGATGGCGAAACGGGTCATGGACAACATGGGCAACGCCTCTACCAGCCCGCCGGCAAAAGCGGAAGCTCCCGGCTGCCATACCCGCGCACCGCCTGCACGCACTTGCGCCCCGGACGAAGCGGTCTTATGTCTTTGCCTGCTCTAACGGGGTGCCGAGCCGCGATTTTCGCGGGCCGGCTGAGAGGCAGACGGCGAAAGCCATGCCAACCCGCCGAACCTGATCCGGCTAACACCGGCGGAGGGATTAGACGCTTCTCACATGGCGCCATTCCCTTGCAACGCAAACGAAGGAGGCGCCGATGCGCACAAACCCGTCCGTTCTTGCCGCAGCCATGCTGGCGCTTGTCACCGTTCCCGCGGCGGCCGAAGGCAAGCTGACCGTCTACACCTATGACAGCTTCACCGCCGAATGGGGCCCCGGGCCGGCGGTCAAGACGGCGTTCGAGGCCGAATGCAACTGTGAACTCGAATTCGTCGCGGTCGCCGACGGCGTCGCGCTGCTCAACCGGCTGCGGCTCGAAGGCAAGGACACGCAGGCCGACATCGTGCTCGGGCTCGACACCAACCTGACCTTCGAGGCGAAGGCGACCGGGCTGTTCGCGCCGCATGGCGTGTCGCTGGAGCGCGTCTCGGTTCCCGGCGGCTGGCAGGACGACACCTTCGTTCCCTATGATTACGGCTATTTCGCCGTCGTCTACGATTCGGAAGCGATGAGTGAACCGCCGGCGAGCCTGAAGGAACTGGTCGAGGGCGACGCCGACGACAAGATCGTCATCCAGGACCCGCGCACCTCGACGCCGGGGCTCGGCCTGCTGCTGTGGGTGAAGGCGGTCTATGGCGACGGCGCCACCGAAGCCTGGGGAAAGCTGAAGGACAAGGTCCTGACCGTCACGCCCGGCTGGAGCGAGGCCTACGGCCTGTTCACCAATGGCGAGGTGCCGATGGTGCTGTCCTACACCACCTCGCCCGCCTATCACGAGATCGCGGACGGCTCGACCCGCTACAAGGCGGCTTCGTTCGCGGAAGGCCACTATCTTCAGGTCGAGGTCGCGGCGCGAACGGTGAAGGGCGAGGCCAACCCGCTGGCGCAAGCGTTTCTCGACTTCATGACCACCCCCGCCTTCCAGGACACGATCCCCGAAACCAACTGGATGTTCCCGGCAGCGGCGACCTCCGCGCCGCTCAACCCCGCGTTCGAGCGCGCCGGGAAGCCGGCGGAGACGCTGGTCTTCAGTCCCGAGGAGGTGGCGAAGAACCGTCAGGCCTGGGTCCGGGAATGGCTCGACGTGATGAGCCGCTGAGGACGCGTTGAGGAGGGCGATGACGCGCGACGGCCGCATCCTCGCCGGCATTGCCGGCCTCGGGCTGATCGGGGTTCTGGTCGGCGGCGCCTTCGCCGGCCTGATCTTCGAGGCGTTGCGCGACTGGTCGGGCGCGGCGTCGGCATTCGATGCCTATCTGTTCCGCGTCGCGCGGTTCACGCTGTGGCAGGCGGCGCTGTCGACGCTTCTTTCCGTCGTGCCGGCGATCCTCGTCGCACGGGCGCTGGCGCGCCATCCCGTATTCGCCGGACGCGGACTGATCCTCAAGCTGTTCGCGCTCCCGCTGGCGCTGCCGGCGATCGTTGCCGCGATGGGGGTTCTGGCGCTTCTCGGCCGCGCCGGGCTGTTCGCCGATGCGCTGGGCGCATGGACCGGCGCGCGCTGGCAGGGCGTCTACGGGCTGTCGGGCATCCTGATCGCCCACGTCTTCTTCAACCTGCCGCTGGCGACCCGGCTTTTCCTGCAGGCGCTGGAGGCGGTGCCGGCCGACCAGTGGCGGCTGGCCGCGCAGCTCGGCATGGGCGCGCGATCCTCGTTCCGGCTGATCGAATGGCCGGCGCTGCGGGCAGCCCTTCCCGGCGTCGCCGGTCTCGTCTTCATGCTGTGCATCACCTCCTTCACCATCGTGCTGACGCTGGGCGGTGGACCGGCGGCGACGACGCTCGAAGTCGCGATCTATCAGGCGCTGCGCTTCGATTTCGATCCCGCCCGCGCCGTGGCGCTGACGGCGCTTCAGGTCGGGCTGACGGTCGCCGTGGTGGCGGTGCTGTCGGGGCTGGGCGCGGGCATGGCGGGCGACGCCAGCCTGCCGGTCGCGCCGCGCCGTCCGGCTGCCACCGGCCGCGTCGAACGGGCGATCAACGCGCTGCTGATCCTCGCCAGCCTCGCTTTGGTCGCCGGGCCGCTGGCCGCGGTGGCCATGGCCGGCCTGAAAGCCGATCTCGCCCGCCTCGTGGCCGAGCCGGCGGTGCAGAAGGCGACGCTGACCAGCCTCGTCCTTGCGTTCTCGTCGGCGCTTTTGTGCGTTTCCCTGTCGCTTTCGCTTGCCGCAGCGCGGCGGACTCTGGAAATGCGGCGGCGGCGCGATGCCCCTCCGGCATTTCTGGAGCGGATGCTCGACACCGGCGCCGGCTTCGTCCTCGTCGTGCCGCCGATCGTCATCGGCGCGGGCTGGTTCGTGGCCTTGCGCGGCACCGGCCATGTTTTCGCGGTTGCCCCGGTCATGGTCGTCGCCGTCAACGCGGTGATGGCGATGCCGTTCGCAGTCCGCGTCGTTCGCCCGGCCTGGGACGCGGCCAGCACCCGGCATGAGCGGCTTGTGGCGCAGCTCGGCATTTCGGGTCTTGCCCGCCTGCGCCTGATCGACTGGCCGTCGATCCGCCGGCCGGCGCTGACCGCGCTCGCCTTCGCCATGGCGCTTTCGCTCGGCGATCTCGGCGTCATCGCGCTGTTCGGCTCGGACAGCGTCCAGACGCTGCCCTATCTGCTCTATGCCCGCATGGGCAGCTACCGCACCGCCGACGCGGCCGGGCTGGCGCTCATCCTCGGCGTCGTCTGCCTCGGCCTGATGATGCTGGCCGAACGGGGCAGGACCGATTCAGGGAAGGAAACGCGATGAGCGGCGCGCGGGTGGGGCTGGAGCGGGTTGAGTTCAGCTATGGCGAGACGACGATGCGCTTCGACCTCGACATCGCCGCAGGGGACATCGTCGCCGTGATGGGACCGAGCGGCTCGGGCAAGTCGACCCTGCTCAACCTCGTCGCCGGGTTCGAGCGACCGGCTTCCGGCCGGGTTATGATCGGCGGCGAGGACGTGACGCGGCTGCCGCCGGCGCGGCGGCCGGTGTCGATGGTGTTTCAGGAGAACAATCTGTTCGCCCATCTCGACGTGGCGAGGAATGTCGGTCTCGGCCGTTCGCCCGCCCTCAAGCTGGGCGCGAACGACCATGCCGACATCACTGCTGCGCTCGCCCGCACCGGGCTGGCCGGCAAGGAAGGCCGTTTGCCGGGCGAACTTTCCGGCGGCGAACGCCAGCGCGTTGCTCTCGCCCGGGTGCTTGTGCGCGACCGGACGGTTCTGCTTCTCGACGAGCCGTTCGCGTCGCTCGGGCCGGCGTTGCGGCGCGAGATGCTCGACCTGATGCGGGCGCTTCACGCCGAGCGCGGCATGACCATCCTGATGGTCACCCACCAGCCGGAGGATGCCCGCGACATCGCCCGGCACATCGCCTTTGTCGAGGACGGCATGGTCGCGGCCTTCGCATCGGTGAACGAGATGTTCTCCGAGGTCGGGCCGGCGGCCTTTCGTGACTATATAGGGGCATGAAAAGAGCTTGACCCGCCGCGACCCCGCCCGGAAGCCGACACAATTGCGCGCGACATCGAAACGGATCGGGGAACGGCATGGTGGCTCGGGTTGTTTCCTTAACGGAATTGACATAGGCCGGCCTGCAAGCTGCTGCCTGACCGTCGTTCATGCCGGCTCTCAGAAAGGACCGAAGCCCTGCCGACACCGATGCAGCACGGACTGAAGGACCGGGGGCTCGCCCCGTCGGCCCGCGGGCTGCGGCGCGGTGCGGCCATGCTTTCGCTTTTGCTGGCGCTTGCCGGCTGTCAGGCACTGACCGGCGTCGGCGACGAGGCGCTCAAGCCGTCGTCCAATCCGGTGACGGTCGATACCGTGACCCGCAACGACCGCATGGTGGCGGTGGCGCGCGAGCAGCATCCGCGCATCCTCGCCACCTATGGCGGCGAGTATTCGGACGCCAGGCTGGAGCGGATGGTGGCGCGGGTGGTCGGCTCGCTGACGCTCGATCCCGACAATCCGAACCAGACCTACCAGATCACCATCCTGAACTCGCCGGCCATCAACGCCTTCGCGCTGCCGGGAGGGTATCTCTACGTCACGCGCGGCCTGCTGGCGCTCGCCGGCGATTCGGCCGAGCTTGCCGCCGTGCTTGCCCACGAGATGGCGCATGTCACCGCCAATCACGGCATCCAGCGCCAGCAGAAGGAAGCAGAGGAGGTCCTGGCGACGCAGGTGGTCAACGATCTGCTCGGCAAGGACGCCTCGGCGCGCGTTGCGCTGGTGCGCGGCAAGCTCCGGCTGGCGCAGTTCTCGCGCAATCAGGAGCTGGAGGCCGACGCCATCGGCATCCGCGCCATCGCCCGCGCCGGCTACGATCCGTTCGCGGCAGCCCGCTTCCTCCAGGCCATGGACGCCTATGGCCGGGCGCGCAGCGTCACCGGCCAGACCGACGAGGGGCTCGACTTCCTGTCCAGCCATCCCAACGCGCCGCAGCGCATCGAGCTTGCCCAGCGCCACGCCCGCCAGATCGGCGCGCCCGGCACCGGCGAGCGTGGCCGCGACGCCTTCCTCGACGGCATCGACGGCATGCTGTTCGGCGACACGCCGCAGGAAGGCTATGTCCGCGGCCGCACCTTCCTGCATCCGCAGCTCGGCGTTTCCTTCTCGGTGCCGGAAGGCTTCGTCATCGACAATTCGGCCGCCGCCGTCACCGCCGCCGGTCCCGGCGACATGGCGATCCGCTTCGACGGCGTCTCGCTCGACCAGCGGGTGCCGCTTTCGGACTATGTGCGTTCGGGTTGGGTCGCCGGCCTCGACACCGCCAGCGTGCGGCCGCTGACCATCAACGGCAACGAGGCGGTTTCGGCGCGGGCGCGCGCCGACAAGTGGCAGTTCGACGTCACCGTCGTCCGCGCCAACGGGCAGGTCTATCGCCTGCTGACGGCGGTTCCCGCCGGCAGCGACGCGCTCGACCGCGTCGCCGGCATCGTGCGCGACAGCTTCCGCACCCTGTCGCCGGGCGAGCGTGCGGCGCTGAAGCCGCTGAAGATCAAGGTGGTGACGGCAAGGCCGGGAGACACCGTGGCAACGCTTGCCGCCCAGATGGAGGGGGTCGACCGCAAGCTCGACATGTTCCGCCTGATCAATGCGCTCAGCGCAGGCGCGACGGTTTCGGCCGGCCAGCGGGTCAAGATCATCACCGACCGCTGAACCCCTGAACCCCAGGGGGCGCAACCCGGCGGAACGCCGATCCTCGCTTTTCGTCACGTTCTCCGGGCCAACCCATGAAAAAAAGCCGCCGTGGCGATCACGGCGGCTCCTCGATCGGCCCGGCAAGCCGACAAGTCCCGAGGTCAGGCCCCAGAGGTCAGGCCCCGGAGATCAGGCCCCGAAGATCAGGCCCCGAAGATCAGGCCGGCTCCGCCTCGATGGTGCGCAGCGCCTGCGCCTGGCGGCGGGCCGCGGCCTTGACCGCGTCCTGAACCTTCTCAAAGGCGCGCACCTCGATCTGGCGCACGCGTTCGCGGCTGATGCCGAACTCCGACGACAGGTCTTCCAGCGTCATCGGGTCCTCGGACAGGCGCCGCGCCTCGAAGATGCGCTTCTCGCGCTCGTTGAGCACCGACATGGCGCCGGCCAGCATGGCGCGGCGGTTTTCCATCTCGTCCTGCTCGATCAGCACCTGTTCCTGGCTCTGGCTGTCATCGACGAGCCAGTCCTGCCATTCGCCCGATTCGCCTTCGGAGGCGCGGATCGGCGCGTTCAACGAGGCGTCGCCGGAGAGGCGGCGGTTCATCGACACCACTTCCTCCTCGGACACGTTGAGGCGGGTGGCGATCTCGGCGATCTGGTCGGGCTTCAGGTCGCCGTCGTCGAGCGCCTGGATCTTGCCCTTGACCTTGCGCAGGTTGAAGAACAGCCGCTTCTGGTTGGCGGTGGTGCCCATCTTGACCAGGCTCCACGAGCGCAGGATGTATTCCTGGATCGAGGCCTTGATCCACCACATGGCATAGGTGGCCAGCCGGAAGCCGCGTTCCGGCTCGAATTTCTTGACGGCCTGCATCAGGCCGACATTGCCTTCGGAAATCACCTCGCCGATCGGCAGGCCGTAGCCGCGATAGCCCATGGCGATCTTGGCGACGAGCCTCAGATGGCTGGTCACGAGCTTGTGGGCGGCGTTGGTGTCGTCGTGCTCCTGATACCGCTTGGCGAGCATGTACTCTTCCTGCGGCTGGAGCATCGGAAATCGTCTGATCTCCTCGAGATAGCGGGACAGGCCGCCTTCTCCGGAGACGATGCTGGGTAGCGTCTGGGCCATATAGCACCCTCCCTCTCGGTCAAGTTGCGCCCCCGCGAGCCGGCAGGCGCACCGGAAATGGTCGCCGACAAGACGCACCAGTCCGATATCGCAATATAGGGACGTTTGCGGCGAAAACACGAATGAATACGCCGAAACGCTGCGTCACAAAAAAATGAACGAAGCGCGGGGGACGCTAGGTTTCGCCATTCCAACGCCGGAAGCCACCGACAAGTTCCGCAAGGTCGGGCGGCAACGGCGCCTCGAAACGCATCACTTCGCCCGTGGCCGGATGGCGGAAGGCCAGCAGCCGCGCGTGCAGCGCCTGGCGGGGAAAGGCGCGAACCAGATCGCCCAGCGGCGCAGGCAGCTTGTTCGCCTTGGTGAGAAAAGCGCGGCCATAGTCGCGGTCGCCGACAAGCGGATGGCCGATATGCGCCATATGCACCCTGATCTGGTGGGTGCGGCCGGTTTCGAGCCGGCATTCGACGAGGGCGGCCATCGGCGGGCGCCGCCCTTGCGCGTCCTCGCCGAAGCGTTCGCGCACGGTGAAATGGGTGACGGCGTGGCGGGCGTCGGCGCGCCCTTCCGGCACCACGGCACGTCGGGTGCGGTCGGCGGCGCGGCCGAGCGCGGCGTCGATGGTTCCGGTCATCCGCGGCGGCGCGCCCCAGACCAGGGCGTCATAGGCGCGCTCGAGGTCGCCGGTGCGGCCGTGATCGGCGAAGGCTTCGGACAGGGCCCGGTGGGCGCGGTCGTTCTTGGCGACGACGAGGACGCCGCTGGTGTCCTTGTCGAGGCGGTGGACGATGCCGGGGCGGCGAACGCCGCCGATGCCGGACAGCGACGCGCCGCAATGCTGGATCAGCGCGTTGACCAGCGTGCCGGTCGGGTTGCCTGCGCCCGGATGGACGACGAGGCCGGCCGGCTTGTCGATGACGATCAGTTCGTCGTCCTCGTAAAGAACGGAAAGCGGAATGTCCTCGGCGGCCGGCGCCGCCGGCTCGGGCTCGGGCAGGATGAGGCGGATCTGTTCGCCGCCGGCCAGCCGCCGGCCCTGCGACCGCTCGACCGTGCCGCCGATCGTCACCAGCCCGTCGCGGATCAGCGCCTGGACGCGGCTTCGCGACAGGTCGGGGGCAAGGCGCGCCGCCAGCCACTGGTCGAGGCGCGCGCCGGCGGCGGTGTCGACGGTCAGCTCTTTCAATGCGGGCGTGGCTTCGCTATCAGGATCGCTCATTGACAACGCCTATGGAACAACCGGGGTGACAGGTAAGATGGCCGGAGCTGCAGACGACGAGGAACGGGAAAAGCCGCTCGATCCGGCGGTGGAGCGCGTGCGCGGCAAGCTCATCCGCTTCATGCTGATCAATCTCGGGCTTCTGTTCGTCGCTCTTATGGCGGTGGTGATCGCCATTGTCTACCGCTCGGGCTCCAGGAACGATCCGCCCGTCGCGGCGGTGCCGGAGCTGCCGGTGCCGGCACCCGGAGAAATCCTCGCCGGCGACATCGTTCTGCCCGAAGGCGCGCGCATCGCCAGCCATGCGCTTTCCGGCAGCCGCATAAGCCTAGACGTGCTGCTGAAGGACGGCGGCCGCGCGATCTTCATCTACGACACCGTCAGCCGCAGCCTCGTCGGCCGCTTCGACATCGCCTACAAGCCGTAGAGGCACATCGCCCGGCGGAGGCGTTCGAAGCCGCCGGCAACAGCGGGAAACGGCAAGGAAGCGGGGTCTCGTCAACGGTTGCGCGCGGGTTCGGCAAGCGGGCGCCCTTCGCGGCAGAATCATTGTCCGCGCATGTTGCATTCCCGGCGGAACGCCTCTATATCGCGGGTTCGGCAAGCGCCCATCGTCTAGCGGTCAGGACGGCGCCCTCTCACGGCGCAAACAGGGGTTCGATTCCCCTTGGGCGTGCCAATTTCACTTTCCCCTCAATAATTTCAATGTTTTGCTGGCGATTTTGGCTGTCCGGGCTGGCGTGTTGGCCAATTTCTGTTTTGCCACGGTTTTCATGCTGCGCTGTTGGACCGCTCGT
>JBLJBS010000218.1:0-9776 GCA_047637695.1 Aquamicrobium sp.
CGCGGCATGATCGGCTCGAAGGGCGAGTTCAAGATCAATCCGCGCTGGACCTTCGGCTGGGACGTCATGGTCCAGACCGACAAGAATTTCGCCCATCGTTACGACATCGACGGCTACAATAGCTATCGCCGCACCAACGAGATCTACCTTACCGGCCTCAACGATCGGAATTACTTCGATCTTCGTTTCCAGAAATTCGTTGTTCAGGAGCCGACCCGCGATACGGATCGCCTGACCGGAGTCGATCTTAACCAGCGCAACGACCGCCAGCCCTGGGTGCTGCCGACGCTCGACTATTCCTACACGCCGGACGAGCCGATTGCCGGCGGCGAGCTGAACATCGACGTCAACCTGCGCAGCCTGCATCGCGACCGGCTCGACTCGCGCATCTATACCGGCGCCAACGGCATCGTTAACGGTCAGCGCGCTGTGCGCGGCATCGAGGGATCGTCCACCCGCCTGACGACCGAAGCGGAATGGAAGCGCTCCTTCATCGCTCCCGGCGGGCTGATGCTGACATCGATGCTCCATGGTCGCGCCGACGCCATCGGCGTCGATCATGAAGGCGGTTCGGCTGCGGCGATCAACGACTTCGCCGCCCGCAACGGCGTCGCCGCAGACATGCGCTCGTCCTACTTCCGCGGCATGGCGACGGCCGGGCTCGAAGCGCGCTGGCCGGTGCTGGTGGCGACGGAAAGTTCGAGCCATGTGTTCGAGCCGATGGCGCAGGTCTTCGCCCGGCCCGATGCTCCCTATGGCGACACGGTCGGCATTCCCAACGAAGACGCGCAGAGCATGGTCTTCGATGCCACCAATCTGTTCGAACGCGACAAGTTCTCCGGCTACGACCGCATCGAGGGCGGCGTGCGCGCCAATCTCGGCCTGCGCTATTCCGGATCCTTCGCCAATGGCTGGTCGTCCAACGCGCTGTTCGGCCAATCCTTCCACCTGGCCGGCACCAACCCCTACGCCTCGCCCGACCTCGTCCATGTCGGCGCGGCTTCCGGCCTTGAAACGGACCGCTCCGACTATGTCGGCATGGTCGGCCTTTCCAGCCCGACGGGGTTTTCGCTGGCGGCTGGCGCACGCTTCGACGAGAAGACCTTCGACGTGCGCCGCACCGACGTCAGCGCCGCCTATTCGTCGCGGCCGTTCAGCGTCTCGGCCGTCTATTCGTTCATCGACGCCCAGCCCGACTACGGTTTTGCCAATGATCGTCACGAGGTGCGCGGCAATGCCAGCGTGCGCATTCATGACAACTGGCGCATCTTTGCCGGCGGTACGTACGACATAGAAAATGAAGTGCTGACCCGGCGTTCGATCGGCTTCGCCTATGACGACGATTGCTTCGCCTATTCGATCTCGATGTCCGAATACGAAGACCCGTCGAACGGCAACAAGACGCGGAATTTCGGGTTCACCGTGTCGCTGCGCACCATCGGCGAGTTCGGAAGCAGCACGGCGCAAATTGAGTAGTGGCGGCGACGCAGCTAAGATCGGCCGCGCGCGTCACGCTTTTGCCCCATAGACGCATCAGAAACCGGCCAGGGACGTGAAGTCCGACAACCCGAGGAGACGCACAGGTATGAAAACGGTAGCAAGCGCATTGCGCCGCGCCGGCTTCGCCGCGATGCTGGCCTGCCTTTCACCGTTGGCGATGCCGCATGCGACTGCCCAGGCAAGCGAAATCCGCTACATCGTCAACAAGGAAGCGATCACCAGCTACGACATCCAGCGCCGGGCTGCATTTCTGCGCCTGCAGAACAAGCGCGGCAACCTCCAGCAGATCGCAGCCGAGGAGATGATTGACCAGGTGGTGCGCAACGCCGAAATCAAGCGCCTGAACATCCGCATCAGCGACGATCAGGTCGCCGGCGCCTATGAGCGATTCTCGCGCTCCAACAAGATGTCGCCGGCGCAGATGGACAAGATCCTGAACCAGGCAGGTGTGACCAAGGCCCATTTCCGCGAATTCATCCGCGCCCAGATGGGATGGTCGCAGGTGATGGGACGCAGCAACCGGTCCGGCAGCGGCATGACCGAGCAGGACGCCGTACGGCGCATGCTCCAGCAGGGCGGCGCCAAGCCCACCGCCAAGGAGTACATGCTCCAGCAGGTGATTTTTGTGCTTCCTCCCGCCGAGCGCCGGGCCAAACTCGGGCAGCGCAAGCGTGAGGCCGAGGCGCTGCGTCAGCGTTTCCGCAGTTGCGAGACCACGCGCGAGTTCGCCAAGGGCCTTATCGACGTCACCGTGCGCGATCTCGGGCGCGTTCTCGAACCGGAGCTGCCGCCGGATTGGGAAAAGCCTGTCAAGGCGACCTCGACCGGTTCCGCCACCTCGGTTCGCGAGACTGAGCGTGGCGTCGAGTTCATCGGCGTCTGCAGCACGCGCGAAGTGTCGGACGACCGTGTCGCCAAGATGGTGTTCGGCGCAGAACAGCAGGGCAATGATGGCGACATGGAAAAGACGTCGAAGAAGCTGACGGACGAGCTTCGCGCCAAGGCGCAGATCGTCAGACGCTAGTCCTCGATGAACGACGATCCGGCCAGCCGGCGTGCCCTTGCCCTGACCTCGGGCGATCCTTCCGGCATAGGACCGGAAATCTCGGTGGTCGCCTGGCGGCTGCGCCGCGAGAACGCGGTGCCGCCGTTCTATCTTCTCGGCGATCCCGCTCTGCTGCGGGCGCGGATGCCCGACGTGCCGCTGGCCATCATCGAGCCGGCCGAAGCGGCTTCCGCCTTTGCATCCGCCCTGCCCGTCTGCCCGCTTGAAGCCGGCTTTACCGGCGTCCCCGGACAGCCGGACGTCGCTAACGCGCGCGGCATCGTCGAATCGATCGAGCGGGCGGTGGCCGATGTGCAAGGCGCGCGGGCCGATGCGCTCGTCACCTGCCCGATCGCCAAGAAGCCTCTCTACGATGCGGGTTTCGCCTATCCCGGCCACACCGAGTTTCTCGGGCATCTCGCCGGCGGCGCGCGCCCGGTGATGATGCTGGCCGGGCCTGAGTTGAGGGCCGTGCCGGTGACGGTGCATATCGCGCTGAGCGAGGTTTCGCGACGGCTGACCAGCTCCGACATCGTCGAGACGGCGACGATCACCGCGCACGACCTTCGCGACCGGTTCGGCATCGCCGCTCCTCGTCTCGCGATCGCCGGCCTCAATCCCCATGCCGGCGAGAACGGCACGATGGGCCACGAGGACGACGACATTGTGCGTCCTGCCGTGGAAGCGCTTCGGCGTGCCGGCATCGAGGCGCGAGGGCCTCTCCCAGCCGACACGATGTTCCATGCGCGCGCCCGTGCGACCTACGACGCGGCGATCTGCATGTATCACGACCAGGCGCTGATCCCGGCCAAGGCGCTCACCTTCGACGAGACCGTGAATGTCACGCTCGGCCTGCCTTTCATCCGCACCTCGCCGGACCACGGCACCGCCTTCGACATCGCCGGACGCGGCATCGCCCGGCCCGACAGCCTGATCGCCGCCCTGAAGATGGCCCGGGCCATGGCCGACGCGAGGGCCGACATGAGATCCGGCACTGGGGCTGCGCGATGAGCCTCGACGGCCTGCCGCCGCTGCGCGAGGTCATCGAGCGCAACGAGCTGCGCGCGAAGAAGTCGCTCGGCCAGAACTTCCTCCTCGACTTGAACCTGACCTCGAAGATCGCACGCGCCGCCGACGACCTCGCCAATGCCACGGTGGTCGAAGTCGGCCCCGGCCCCGGCGGGCTTACGCGGGCGCTTCTGGCGAATGGCGCGCGGCGCGTGGTCGCCATCGAGCGGGACGAGCGCTGCCTGCCCGCGCTCGCCGAGATTTCCGCCCATTATCCCGGCCGGCTGGAGGTCGTCGCGGGCGATGCGATGCAGACCGACTTCGCGGCGCTCACCGCGCCCGGCGAGACCGTGCGCATCGTCGCCAATCTGCCCTACAATATCGGCACCGAGCTGCTGATACGCTGGCTGACGACGCGGCAATGGCCGCCTTTCTGGGCATCGATGACGCTGATGTTCCAGAAGGAAGTGGCGCAGCGCATCGTCGCCCGGCCGGGCAGCGATGCCTATGGCCGGCTCGGCGTTCTGGCCGGCTGGCGCACGCAGGCAGGCATCGTCTTCGACCTGCCGCCCCAGGCGTTCACGCCGCCGCCGAAGGTGACGTCGTCTGTCGTCCATATCCTGCCGCGGGAAAGCCCGCTGCCGGCGGAAGAGCGGAAGCTGGCGCGGATCACCGAGGCCGCATTTGGCCAACGCCGCAAGATGTTGCGGCAGAGCCTGAAGGCGCTCGGCGGCGAAAAGCTGCTTAATAAGGCCGGCATCGACGCGACCCGCCGCGCCGAGACGCTGTCGATCGAGGAGTTCGTGGCGCTGGCCAATCTGATCTGAGGATGCCGCGAGGATGATCCGCCCCGCTGACCTGCCGCTGCCGCTCCTTGCGCTTTCAGCTCTACTTGTCCTGATGCCGCAGGCCGAAGCGCGAATCATCTGCACCGTACTGGCGGATGCGCGATCGGGTGAGATACTCCTCGAAGAAGGCGATTGCAGAACCCGCGTCACTCCGGCCTCGACCTTCAAGATCGCGCTTGCGGTGATGGCGCACGATGCCGGTTTCCTGAAGGATCGAGAAACGCCAGCTCTGCCCTTTGTCGAGGGCTATCCCGACTGGGGCGGCGCAAACTGGCGGCAGACGACCACACCGGCGCGATGGATGGCCCATTCGGTGGTCTGGTATTCGCAACGGATCGCCCACGCGCTCGGCGTCGAACGTCTGGCGGCCTATACGTCGGCGTTCGGCTACGGCAATTCCGACTGGAGCGGCGACCCCGGCAAGGACAATGCGCTCGACCGCGCGTGGATCAGTTCGTCGCTGAAGATCGCGCCCGTCGAGCAGGTCGCCTTTCTCGGCCGGCTGCTGCGTCGGGAATTGCCGGCAAGGCGCGACAGCGTCGCCTTCCTCGAAACCATCGTCGAGAGCCGCCATGTCGGGGAATGGCAGTTGCATGGGAAGACCGGCTCGGCCTTTCCGCGCCGCAAGGACAGTTCCCTGGACAGGGCGAGTGGCTGGGGCTGGTATGTCGGCTGGGCGAAGCGCGGCGACACGAATTACGTGTTCGCCCGGCTCGATCAAGACGAGAGCCGACAAAAGACGAGCGCGGGGATCAGGACAAAAGACCAGTTCCTCGCAGCGTGGCCGGCGCTGTCGGGCCACATCTCAAAATGAACACGCCGGGGGAAACGCCCCCGGCGCGACATTCTCATCGAATTCTGTCGATCAGGCCGAAGCCAGAGCGGCGACGATGGCATCCTTGATCGCGAGGCGCCGGCGGCGGAACTCGGCTTCGGTCTCGTCGCTGACCGGCTCGATCCGGCTCTCGGCCTTGTGGACCAGATCGTTGATGTCGTCATACTGGACCAGAAGAGCGGCGAAAGCCTCATCCCTGGCCTTGAGAGCGTGGATGGCGTCGATCTGATCGGGGAACTCTTCTCCGAGCGTGTGGGGCGTGTTGGACATGACGTCTCCTTATGTGGGTCCGGTCAGAGCATAGGGCCTGACCGAATGCCGGCCTTGACCGCGATCAAGACCGGAGCCGGCCAGACGTTCAGTCGAGCCTTTCGTCCAGCAGTCCCTGCACGAAATCGAACAGGCCCGGCCTGCGGTCGCGCCGCAGGCGCTCGGTCGTAACGATGGCCTGAACCTGGGCGAAGGCAGCGTCGAGATCGTCATTGATGACGATATAGTCGTAATCGCGCCAGTGCTGGATTTCCGCCCGCGCATTGGCGAGCCGCGCCTCGATCACATCGTCGGTGTCCTCGGCGCGGCGGCGCAGCCGGCCCTTCAGCTCGCGCATGGTCGGCGGCAGGATGAAGATCGAGACGATGTCGGCGCGCATCTTGTCGCGCAGCTGCTCGGCGCCCTGCCAGTCGATGTCGAACAGCATGTCGCGGCCTTCCGACAGCGCGGTCTCGACCGGGGCGCGCGGCGTCGCATAGAAATTGCCATGGACCTCGGCCCATTCGAGCAGCTCGTCATTGTCGCGCATGCTTTCGAACTCGCGACGCGAGCGGAAATGATAATGGCGCCCGTCGATCTCGCTGCCCCGGCGCGCGCGCGTCGTAACGCTGATCGACAGCTCGAACGAGGGATCGCTTTCGAGAAGATTGCGCGAGATCGTCGACTTGCCCGCCCCGGAAGGCGAGGACAGGACCAGCATCAGGCCGCGGCGGCGAACGCCGCGATCGAGCGAGGGAGAAGGCATCGTCACTCCAGATTCTGAACCTGCTCGCGGAACTGATCGACCACGGCCTTCAGTTCCAGCCCGATCGCCGTCACCGCGGCGGCATTCGACTTCGAGCAGAGCGTATTCGATTCACGGTTGAATTCCTGCGACAGGAAGTCGAGCTTGCGCCCGGCCGGCCCGCCAGCGGCGAGCAGCGTCCTGCCTGAGGCCACATGGGTCTTCAGCCGGTCGATCTCCTCGCGGATGTCGGCGCGGGTGGCCAGGAACGCGGCTTCCATGTGAAGGCGCGCCTCGTCGAGCGGCTGGGCAGCGTCGAGAAGCAGAGCGACCTGATCGGCCAGCCGGGCGCGTATCGTCGCCGGTTCGCGCGAGGGATCGGCCTCGGCGCGCAGCGTCAGCGCCTCGATCGCGCCCAGATGGTCGAGAAGCACGGAACCCAGGGCCGCCCCTTCGTCGCGGCGCGCGGCCTCCAGCGCATCGAGCGCGCGGTCGAGGGTGGCAAGAATGGCGGCGTCGAGCGTCGCGCGCGCCTCTTCGTCATCCTCTCCGTCCGGCGTGTCAAGCACGCCACGCAGCGCCAGCAGGCCGTCTGCCGTCGCCGGGGCCGCGCCATACTGTTCCTGAAGACGCTGCGCCAGACCGGCCAGGTCCTTGAGGAACTCCTCGTTGACGACCGGCTGCGCCGAGAGCACCGGACGCGACAGCGTCAGCCCGACCTGGACGTTGCCGCGCGAGAACCGTTTCTGAATCGCCTGGCGCACCGGCTGTTCCAGCCGCTCGAAGCCCGGCGGAAGGCGCAGCCGCGCCTCCACGGTCTTGCCGTTGACCGATTTGATTTCCCAGGAAATCCCGGTTCCGTTGTGCTCGGCCGCGGCGCGGCCGAACCCGGTCATGCTTTGCAGGCCCATGGACGTTCCCCCTTCGTCGCAGCATCCCCGGCGGCGAAGCTTCAGTCGCCGCTGCCGCCGCTGGCTCCGTTGGCGTTGCCGGCGGCCGCGGCCCCCTCGCGTTCCATCCGCCGCCAGCGGGCGACGTTCTCGTTGTGCTCCTCGAGCGTCGAGGCGAAGACATGGCCGCCGGTGCCGTCGGCAACGAAGTATAGATCGTTGGTCTGGGACGGGTTGGCGACGGCTTCGAGCGAAGCGCGGCCGGGAATGGCGATCGGGCCGGGCGGCAGCGCATTGATGGTGTAGGTGTTGTACGGCGTTGGCGTGTCGATGTCCGAGCGATAGATCGGGCGGTCGGACGGTTTGCCCTCGCCGCCGAAGATGCCGTAGATGATCGTCGGATCGGACTGCAGGCGCATGCCCTTGCGAAGCCGGTTGATGAAGACCGAGGCCACCCGCGAACGCTCGTCGGCGCGGCCGGTCTCCTTCTCGACGATCGAGGCCAACGTCACGAACTCGTTGATGTCCTTGACCGGCAGGTCGGCCGCGCGGCGTTCCCAGACGCTTTCCACCAGTTCCTTCTGCTGCACAGTCAGGCGGGCGACCACCTCCTCGCGCTTCATGCCCCGGGTAAAGCGGATGGTGTCGGCGGCGAGAGCGCCCTCGGCCGGCATTTCGGCGGGCATCTCGCCGTCCAGTTCCTCGGCGGCGGCAATGCGCCTGAACGCCTGCGTCACCGTCAGCCCTTCGGGAATGGTCAGCGAATGCAGGATGGACTTGCCCGAAACCAGGAGATCCATGATCTCGTGCATCGAGGCCCTGGCCCTGACCTCGTACTCGCCGGCGCGGAGGCGGCCGTCATTGCCGTGGAAGCGCAATCCGACCCGGAAGATGCGGGCGTCGCTGATCATGCCGCGGCGCTCGAGCAGGGCGGCGATCTCGGAAACGCCGCTGTTGGGGCGAATCAGCACCGTGTCGGAAACCGCGAGCGGCCCCGTCCCCTCGAAGGTCGTCTTGCCGAACCAGACGGCGGCGAACGCCGCGATGGCAAGAAACACCACCGCCGACATCAGGAAGTTCAGGAACACGATGACCTGGCTCTTCGACCGCTTCGAGCGCACAGGCGGCGGGGTTCCGGCCTGCGGCCTCAGCGCCTCGCTCGCGGTCTTCGGCACGATCGGCTGCGCCGGCCCGGCATTCTGGGGCCCGGCATTCTGGGGGTGATGAGAGGAAGCGCCTTGGTCTGCACTGTCGTTCGTCATGGCGGGCGCACACCCTTTTCTCAAGCTTGTCGGTTTCGCTCAGGGAAACCGAAGCTAAGCCCGAATATGGCGAAATTGGCGGCGGATGCCGCCGCTTTAGTCCTGAAAGCGGCGGAACACCAGCGAAGCGTTGGTGCCGCCAAAGCCGAACGAGTTCGACAGCGCCACATCGACCTTGCGCTGGCGCGGTGCGTTGGGAACCAGATCGATGGCCGTCTCGCGCTCGGGATTGTCGAGGTTGATCGTCGGCGGCACAACATTGTCGCGAATGGCAAGCAGCGAGAAGATCGCCTCGGCCGCGCCCGCCGCCCCGAGAAGGTGGCCGATGGAGGATTTGGTCGAGGACATCGAAATCGTCGACGCGGCGTCGCCGACGAGCCGCTCGACCGCGCCGAGCTCGATCGTGTCGGCCATGGTCGAGGTGCCGTGGGCGTTGATGTAATCGACATCGACGGGCGTCAGGCCGGCGCGCTTCAGCGCCGCCGACATGCAGCGGAACGCGCCGTCGCCGTCCTCCGACGGAGCGGTGATGTGATAGGCATCGCCCGTCAGCCCGTAGCCGACGACCTCCGCATAGATCCTGGCGCCGCGCGCTTTTGCGTGCTCCAGCTCCTCCAGCACCACGACGCCGGCGCCCTCGCCCATGACGAAGCCGTCACGGTCGCGGTCATAGGGCCGCGAAGCCTTCTGCGGCTCGTCGTTGCGGGCGGTCGACAGCGCCTTGCAGGCGGCGAAGCCGGCGAGCGAAAGCCGCGTGATCGGCGCTTCCGCGCCGCCGGCGACCATGATTTCGGCATCGCCGAACTGGATCAGCCGCGCGGCATCGCCGATGGCGTGCGCCCCGGTCGAGCAGGCGGTGACGACCGCGTGGTTCGGCCCCTTGAGGCCGTGGCGGATCGAGACCTGGCCGGAAACGAGATTGATGATGTTGCCGGGGATGAAGAAGGGGCTGATGCGGCGCGGCCCCTTTTCCTTCAGGATCATCGCGTTTTCCGCGATGCCGTCGATGCCACCGATGCCGGAGCCGATCAGGACGCCCGAAGCGCACTGATCCTCATAGGTGGTCGGCTTCCATCCGGCGTCCTTCAACGCCAGTTCGGCAGCGGCCACGCCATAGATGATGTAGTCGCCGACCTTGCGCTGTTCCTTCGGCTCCATGAACTGGTCAGGATCGAAGGCGGCCTCGCTGCCGTCGCGCGGGATGACGTTGGCGATCTTGCAGGGAAGATCGTCAACCTCGAACGTATCGACGCGACGCGCCGCGCTCTTGCCGGCAAGAAGCTCTTTCCACGTATGTTCGGCGCCGACGCCGAACGGCGAAAGCAGACCGATGCCGGTAACGACGACACGTCTCATCGCTTGCACGCCTGGATTGCGGTTTGCGGAAGGATCGT